>NZ_JBHEVB010000002.1:0-329989 GCF_041925195.1 Flintibacter porci | reverse complement strand
ACCATCATTATGGAGAATTTCCGAACTACTTCAATTAGCTGTCTATATTGGGGTGGCCGTTAGGCCGCACAGCGGCCGCTGAGCTCCGCAACCGTGGCCGCTGGCCACCGCCGTATGCATTAAATGGGCAAACCTTTAGGCACATATAGCACCGGACACACTTTTCACTGTTGATTTTTGGATACAGGAATCCCTCATTATCCTCGATCATACCAATCGCCTCCTGCGGGCAAGCTGCGTAACATGCAGCGCATCCACAGCATTCTTCCTTATTCAGATATAAAGTAGGAATCTTTTTCATTTGAATTCTTTCCTATTCTTGGAGGTTGCGTCTTCGTTCGTGCGTGATTTCGATTGGGGATCTCTTGCCACACATCTACTTCTTTTGAGACAATTTAGAAGGCAGTGACTTCCGAATCCATTTCACAATTGCCTTCTTGATCTTCTGTTTGATTGGAATAGGTGTCGGCACGCTATACTTTCGAGCAAGGCCACTGAAACTCATGGCGGACATATCTTCGAAGAAATGATCTCTCTCATGTGGACGAGCTGTTGAACTGTAGTCAGCGCGATTCTTTCGCACACCATCTTCATAGTTCACTGTCACATAGGTAGTGCGTTCTGCAATGCAGTCAAAAAAAGCCTTTCCCTTTTCCGTCCGGACGATGACAAGGGACACTCCTTTCCCGTCGTCCATTCCTGGAATCACGCGATTGATTCCCCAAAAATCTGCCAGAGTTAAATCTGATCGTTTATGGTTTTTGGCAACGCATTTGTAGCAAGAGGGGCGTAAACAATAGTTTCTCAGAAACATCAACAGAAAGGGATCTTTATCTTTAGACAGATAAGTAGAGACATGATTGCTGTCCACTCTTTTGATTCCAAAATCATACCAGCTATCATCCTTACACCGGAAGTTCACTGAAACCATATTTGCGTTTGACTGTTCTTCGAAAAACTGAACGTACTCTTTCCACAGCTTGGGTGAAGGGGTGCCGTGACAAATTACATCTACGCAATACAGGTTTTCAAAGTCTTTCCCAAGAAAAAGCTTCAGACCATTCACCTGACAAACTGTGCCGGAAAAGAGCACTTGCATACCGGATTCAAGATCAGCTCTAACCTGTTGATATACTTTTCCTACCCTGGCCTGTAGATACTTTGACCCTCGGAGCTTAGCAAGATCCTCACGACTAATAATGCGGATGAACTCAGCAGATTTACAGTCATGCGTCATCGCTACCCCATATACAGAGCCGTTTCGACACAAAATAGATTCTGCAAGCAACGAAAAAATCGCCCCCGATGAGCTGCTGAGTCTCAACTCATCGTCTTTGGCGCACGCCGCATATGTGCAAAGTACATTGTCCATTCTAATCTCCGCTATCGACTTGGCGTGTGACTGGTTCTCGCCGAAAGTGTATGGTTGTTCTACAGCAGTTCTTAAGAAGTTCATTGAGAGTGATTTTCTGTGTTCAAATTCCTCCATTTCTTTGCAGAAAGGTGATTCTACATATGACAGGTGCAGCGGATCTACAAGCCGGTCATCCAGCCCAAACATATGCAGCAAAGAAAGTATCCGTGAATTCATTTTTTGTTTGGCTGAGCCTACAGTGCGCTCCAAAACAACAAACTTCTTATCATAGATAATGGAGAAGACAGCAGCATGGAAGGAGTCTGTAATCACATATTCCGCTTGTTGAATCAAATATATAAACTGTCCTGGAGAGACATCGTATAATTCCAAATCTGCAAAACCAGCATCAACCGCACGATAGTGTCCAGCAATGTGGGGAAAACTCACTATCTTCAGGCCCTTTGCTCGGGCAAACACCTTTACTGCTGTCCGCTGCTCTTTACTGTTGCCCAGAAAATAAGCAAGGATGTATTTCCCGCCTATCTCGTATTTTTGGATTACTTTGTCCCATTCAGCTTGCGGCAGAAGCAATGTGGGATCTAACGTCCACTCTACCGGCAGCTTTATCCGCTGCGACAAAAGCTCCTGCGCCAAACTCTCTCGCACTGAGATAGCATCAAAAGTAGATAGCGCATCAGATATATATTGCAGCTCTCGTTCAGACAGAGAATCCCTTCCAATACTTGCCGCATAGGACATTTTCCCTTTGCCTTGGGCGACAAATCGCAAAAGATATTCATCCCTCAGTTGGTCTGGATTCCATATTTGATCGCTTCCACAAATGAAAAGGTCAAATTCCTTGTTCAAGGCTACAATGGTCGAGTGTGATACAACCTCTGTGTGTGGAATTTCGTCCTCAAATTGGACGAAAGACTTATCTCGCTGGGCAAGTTCTTTTTGTATGGCCTGATCTTTCATGCTTGTCCAGTATCTGAGGTGGGCTTTCTTAACGGTATTTGTCGCGGAGTTGACCACAAAGACAACAGGATTGTTTTTTAATCTTGCTTTTCTTGGCAGAACCAGTGGGTTTTTGCAAGAGGTGCGTTCAAAGGAAATCTGTTTTGCGTCAGCGCCCATCTCCCGAAGTACGGATACCAGAGCATATGCCTGGAGCAAGCCCCCATAGTTTTTATTTTGGTGATATAGTGATATGATGCCAATTCTTTTCATTCGGGTTTGCCCCCCATCAGTTTTGAAATACGCTCAGAGCCAATCGACAGATTGGGGTTGCAGCTATTGATTCTTTTCATGAGACAACACATCGCATATTTTTTGAAGCCGCCCACCGAGCATATGGTCTGCCAAGCGAAGACATTGTGCAAATTCCGGCAGCCGATGGCAGAAGAGAAAGAAAATAAGGTTTGCACATAGGCAGCACACCACGAGCCGGACAACAACGGTACCGATCAGCGGCAAGTGAATCAAGCCGCAGGCAAGATAACTGCTCATAACGGCAAGAGCTGACACAAGCACATAGTAGCCCAGACGTTTCAGGAAAGCAGAGACATTTTTCAGCCCGAAAATCAAGCGAAAAAGATTGCTGATAAGCCACGGCCCAACAAACAGCATCGACAAAATTGTGCTGAGCACGATGCCGTATAGTCCGATATATTGCACCAGAAATATATTCAGACCAAGATTGATACCTGCGCTCACCAAAGGACGAAATCGGTCTTCGTGCCACATACCAGATGCATCTTTATAGGAATTCAGGAAGTTGTTCAGGCAATTTACAAAAAAGTAGATGACCATCAATATGACAACCCCAAAATCGAGCAATAGATCCGGCCCGACCCACAGTTCCATAAACGGCTGATAGAGGCAGAGGAAGCAGGCACTGCAAAAACCCGCCAGCCATGTGATGATGAGCATAAATGTCTGAAAATCCGAGAATACCTTTTCTCGGCTGTCTATAATCAGGCTATTACCGAGTCCTGCTCGAACAGATGTGAAGATAATGGTAATCAGCGACGTTACAGCAGTAAAAAGATAATAATAATTCTGATATACCGCCAGCGCCGTTAGTCCGAGAAAGGCGGAGATTACAATCGTGTCGGCCGAATATACAACAACTGTGCCGATCTTGGCGGTAAACAAATCGCGGATTCTATGATTGATAGATTTTTGTTCCTCTCTGGGTAATACCCCAATTGCCTTGCATTCTGGATACATGCGCTGTGCAAAAACCGCCGAGAGTATGTTGTTGAATATCTGCGCCAATAAATTGACCAAGACATACAGGTAGTAACTGTGAAAAATGGCAAGCACGATAAACTGGAGGCCATATTTCAAAGTTTCCGAAATCAAAGTTGCTTTGCTGATTACATCGGTCCGTTGATATGCCTGCAATATGCTGCTTTTATAGGCAAAAAGCCAATAGCTGAGCACCGTTATAGACAGATCAAGCAGATATAAGACATATATATTAATGTCGGCAGGGACATCTCCACTGATTAGGTTGGGGATAAAAGGAAGCAGGAGCAGGCCGAGTGCGCAAACAACGATACCGATGATACGGTAGTAGATTTTATAGAGGCGCATCAGCGCACAGATCTTTTCAATATCATCCTCGACAATCGGCTTGTACATGGAGTAGACCATCGCTGATCCTACACCAAGTTCAGCAAGGTTGAGCACAGATAAGACAGATGTAAACAAACTGTTGAGACCGAGATATTCTACGCCTAATAAGTAAAGTATCACCGTTCTCATAACGAACGGGATGACTAGTTTTACAATTTGCAGAGCGGTCCCATATACCATGTTGCGCGATGCGTTTTTGACCCGTTCTATACGCATTTCGCTTCCTCCACGCGAATATAAATTCTACCGAATCAGCAGTTTCATTTTGTCTGAATGGAGCATTTGAAGAAAAGGAACAAAACATTTGTCCATCCATGCCGTAGTAGCAGACAAGCAATCCGTTTATGAATCGCAATCTGGGAGCAGCACAAGTCATATGCACTCCAAAACGCATGATCCCCTTTGATCTGTTTTGCCAGAGATTCAAAGTCACGAACTGTATCCGATTTCATTAGAACTCTGCGAGCTGTTGAGTACAGACAACTGATTCCAAACTCGACTTTGTTCTTGCTGTATAAATAGTTATAGTTGTTGACACCCAGTTTACATGACAGCGCTCTTATTTCAGACAGCACAGTTGCCATATCCTGATAGTGCCTTAGCCCGAGGCTATGAGACAGACTGTCTCGCGAGATATGATACTCATATAAAGCATCTGCGATATACACTGCCTTGTTCGAATTGCCTATTATTTGTAAGGAAAGCAGCTTGTCTTCGCCAATGATTAACCGCCCATATTGGCGAAATGTCTCCGCACCCTGAAGAAGTTCACGGCGCGCACACTTTTGCCACAGAGCGTTGAGACTGGAGCCCGTCACCGCATCCTCCAACAATCTTGATAGCGCGGTGCCTTCAAACATTTGCCTATTGCCATATGCGGGCCTATTGTTATTCTTGGTTCCATCAGACAGCACTCGAGTATGGTTGAATAGCACCATATCTGCCTGGGTCGTCTGAATCACTGTTCGTAATCGGCGAAATATGCCAGGTAAGTATCTGTCGTCTGAATCCAGAAACATTACATACTGCCCGGTGGATGCCTGTATGCCGTCAAGCCGTGCAGCCAGCGGCCCCTCATTTCGCTTGTGAAGGACCGTGACCAATGCAGGAAACCTATCATGGTACGAATCACAAATCGCACTGCTCTGATCCGTGGCACCATCGTCTACCAAAACGATTTCAAGACTTTCCTCCCCCTGAGTAAGAACTGATTCCACACAGGCGTTTATTGTGCGTTCGCATTGATATACCGGGATAATAACAGAGAAGAACGGACAATCCTTTTTATTCATCAAAACCAAACCTTACTTCCTGCAATATGCGGTTCATCTCTTCTTTCTCTGCATCACTTTTATCCGTATAATAAGTGTCCCAGGTGTTTTTCTCCATCATTTGTCCTTTGCATTTGGCAATGTAGTCTTCGGTGGAACATACAAAACGTGCCGGATTTCCTGCTACAACACAATTGTCGGGTATGTCTTTTGTCACAACGCTTCCAGCCTCGACGATAGCATGCTTGCCTATCTGGACACCAGGAAGGATAATCGCCCCTGCACCAATAAAAGAATAGTCTCCGATCGTCACCTGTCCGACCTTGCTGTAGCCCAAATAACGTTTTGTGCTGGCATCATGGGTCAACATTCTTGCATTGGATATGGTGACATGATTGCCGATATGAATGAGAAAGCCGTGAGCCAAGTCGATATGCTTAGTTCCGATATAGCAGTCTTCTCCTACATGGACACCATGCGCCCTGAGTTCTTCCACAGAGTAGGCTCCTCCGTGTAGCTTCCGCAGCACTTTTTTTAAAAAAGACTCCACATTTTCATCCATCTCCGATTTTTGCCTACCTATTTGGCAACTTGCCGCTGGGCATGATTTCAGTTGCCAAGATTGCCAAATATAGCATGACGTAAGTAATTGAAAAGGTCATCCCTTGAAGGGTACAAAACAACAACAGAAAGACCACCAAAACCGCATAACGGAACATTCCGTTGGGGTTTGCTCTATTTCGATCAAGATTTTCTGTAACCAAGTGCAGGAGCGATAAGGTATATGCAGAAATCAAAAGGAACCCAACCAACCCAAAGTAGTAGATAATTTCCAGGAACAAGTTGTGAGTACCTCGTTCCAAAATACTTGCCGACAAACCTGCCCCGAAGAAAAATGAGCTGACAGATTTTGTGATTTCAGCAAAATACTCAACTAGAAGTTCGCTGCGGCCTGTTGTCAAATCATACAGGTTGTTTGTACTCGTGATACGATAAATGGTCACGGCAAATACCGTGTCGGAGAGTACAATACCTACTAATGCAATCACTAAAACACTGCCAAGACCAACAAGGTAGTGGCCCCCGCGAAAAAGCCTGATGATAAAGAACGCCGTAAAGGCCATCAGTACAACAATGAAGGTTTTACTGTATGTCAGTGCGCCAAGAAGCACCAAAATGCCTGTAGCCACGATGAACACCTTGCGCGTGATGTGCTGATTCATAAACAAAACCGCCAGCAAAGCAATCGAGACAAGTAGCAAAGTCATATAGTAATTCGGATCACGGAACAGGCCTTGGAAGCGGGTCAGAGAACTTCCCCAGTATGCATGGACCTCGTTTCCAAGCAAAGTTCTGATTGCAGCAGATTCACGAAAAACCAGTGCGTAGATGGATGAAAGAATCACATTCCCGCAAAAGGCTAAGGCGCTTGGGACAATCCCGGATTTTTTCTGCGTAGATAGCAACACAAATAGCAGAAGCAATTGGCTGAAGCATAACACAAAATCATTGATTGCAGTGCCTGTTCGGAGGAGCATATAATCAAACAAAATGAGCAGCAGAACAAACGATGTGTTTCCCTGTGCTCCATTTTTAATGATGTGCCATACTGCAAAAATGATACTAAGCCAAGCCAGAAGCGAAACGCGCCCCGTGGTCAGGAAAATATAAGAAACGCCAGCCAAAACACAGTAGTCGATTGCAAAAACGGACTCATCGTACCGAACAAATCTATAAATACATACAGCAAACGCCAAATAATTCAGCGCCAGAGAAACAAAAGGGGACAGATATATTAAGAGCAGGCAAATCGCCATAGACCCCACAGGATATTCCATATGAGCAATTTGAGTTTGAGGGTCCAAATCACGTCGTCTAATCTTCATTGTGCTCCCCGATCATCAATTGGAATCGCTCCATTGCAACCAAGTTTTCCGGTTTGGCGGCCGCTAAACGGGTCTTAACTTGCTCAAGAACAGATATATCTGTCAATATTTGAACCAAAGACTCGTTCAATGCCTGTTGCGTATTTTCGCATACCCAGCCAGCATTGCTATCGGTCACCATTTCCTTGCTGGATGTAGTTTCAACTGTCAAAACGGGAAGCCCTATGGCACGGGCCTCATCTATGACCATTGGTGCAGCCTCATGATATGAGGTGACAAGAAGTAGATCTGCATTCTTCATATATCTGTAGGGATTAGGCTGTTCTCCACAGAAATGAACATGATCCTGGATGCTCAATTCAGATGCCAGTTGTTTGATAGAGTCCATCCTGTTTCCGTCGCCTACCACATACAGAGAAATTGCAATCCCATGATTGATTCCATGTGCAACGGCACGAATTGCCCGGTCAACCGCTTTCTCATGTGCTAGACGCCCAACAACAAGGAGATTGAACCGGCCCGGCTCATAGGTTATGGGAGACTCTTGCGCCAAAGCCCGAATCAAATGATACCTATGGAAATTAGGGGCGGTCATACACTTGTCTTTCAGCTCTGGAATGGCTGCAAGGAAAGATTTTCTGCACCCATCCGAACACGCTGCAATCAAATCAAAATTGAGGTAAATCTTGTTGTTTTTCCTGTTATTAGCTCCACAATTGCAATAGTCACAATGGAGATAGGCGATTTTTCGTTTCGCTTTGATTTTAGTCAATACAAACTCATTGACACCGCCATAAAATGATTTAATGTTCCCATTATGCAAATAAGAGATTGCTACATCATATTCTTCAGACAGAGTTTTCTGGCTGAGAGATATGAGCCGGATCACGAAGGGGCGTCCAAATATTTTACATAGGGCAGCAAGGCTTCCTCGTATTAGCCTGTCATGAAGCCTGTTATGGCACTCTCCTTGGCTTACTCCCAAATAGCGAAACAGTGATGGACACGAAACAATCTTGACCGATTCTGGCAATTCGTCTATGTACGCTCCTGTCTTGCTAAACAGATATAAGGTGATGTCATATTGACCGGCGATCGACCACAAAAGGTTATATAAACTCTTTTGGACCCCGCCAACTTTCATATTGTTATTGACGATCACGATTCTTTTCATGTTCTTTTGTCCAGCTTTCATAAGAAATCAGAGCAGGAAAGTGTTGATAACCTTGCAACAGGAAATAAAGTTTCTCAAAAAAACTCAGTTCTGAGTCCAGCTTTTTTCCAGCCATACGCAGCATATAAGGAAAGGCCATCAATCCCAAAGAATGTCTGGCAAGTGCTCCTTTGTCAAAATAGTATTTCTCCCCGTATCCGGTATAGCAGGTAGATATGTCCTTGCTGGTTGTTGCGATAATTGCCCCATAGGAATAAATCTTCATATGCTTTTTGTAGCACTGTACGATAAAATCCGTATCCTCACCGTAAGAATACAAGCAGCCGCCTCCAAAAAGTTCAGAGAAGCGAAGATTATATTTCAAGACAGATGTCCTGCGAACAGCGATTGCATATGTACCATATTTCAAGGCATTCAAGAATGGCAATCTACCCGTTTTTGGCAGGCGGGTTTTGTACACGGCTCCATTTTTCGTATACCGTGTGCCAAATACGATCAACTCGGCGTCGGGAAGCTCCCGAAAGGCACTCTTGACAATCTCTGCTACTCCAGGTTCATATTGCAGATCATCATCTGAAAACAGTAACAGATCCTTTGATGCCAATGCGAGCGCGAAATTTCTGTTTTTCCCAACGCCTCTAGTCGCTGTTGTAAGCATTCTCACGCGGTCGTCTCCTATTTCTTGCTCGGAATATACGTAGGAGTCCGCTTGGTTTGCAAATATTACATCGCAATTACTGATATGCATCTCCTGATACTTAGAAAGGTCTGACTGATGCATCGTTGCACATAGGATTTCAATTTTTCTCTCATCAGCCATACATATCACCAATTGCCATATAATATAGGTGGCAGTCCTTCTGCGCGGGCAAATGCCCGCGCAGAAGGTATACTGCCGATGTTGAGTTACTCCAGAATCATTTTGCCATCGTCCGCAAAGACGTACTGGCCGGAGGGCAGCAGACCGTTGGTCACAGTGACCCAGTAAGTCCTGCCGTGGACCACTTCACAGTTGGAAGTCTTCACATAGTAGTAGTCCCCGTCAATCTGAATCAGGCCAGCGGCGGTACGAACGCCGTCTACATAGTAGTAGAGGCTGCCGTTTTCCTCCACGATGCCGTTCTTCACTTCGGGTTCCGGCTCAGAAGGATCTGTAGAAGGAACATTAACCATCTTACCGGATTCATCGAAGGTGTAGACACCGCTGGGAAGCAAACCATTGGTTACGGTGACCCAATAGTCTCTGCCGTGAACCACTTCACCGGTGGAGGTTTTCACATAGTAGTAATCCCCATCGATCTGGATCAGGCCTGCTCCGCAAATCGCACCGTCTACATAGTAGTAGAGGCTGCCGTTCTCCTCCACAATGCCGTTCTTCTTCTCAGTCTCCTCCGGGAAGACGATTTGACCTTGCTCGTTAAAGGTATAGATCCCCTCATCCAACAGGCCATTGGTCTTCGTGATCCAGTACGTCTGACTGGTCACGAATGCGCCGGAGGAAGTCCTGGCGTAGTAATAGTATCCATCTACCAACATCAGGCCATTGGCGATGATCACACCATCCACGCAGAAGTAGTAATTGGAGGATGCTTCATCAAAATAGATGCCGTTGATCGAAGTGTCATCAAAGTGCTTGATCACTCCGTCCGCGCCGAACACATAGTTGTTTCCGGCGGGCAGTCTCAGATCGTTGTTCTTTTCAACGAGATAGTGATCCTGCTCCTCGGTGCCTTTATAGGCTTTGCCGTCTGCAGCGAAGTAGTAGTAGTTAACCTCGCCGCTGTCCAGGACAACCCGAACCAGTCCGGCATCCTTAATTGCCGTACCGTTCTCTACCCAATAGGTATCCGCCCCGGAATCATGGAGGCCGTTCTTGTCGCTCAAGAATACGCCGGTAGAATCATCAAAGACGAACAGAGCGGTTTCGCTGCCGTCCTGGGAAACTGTCTCGTAAACGCCCTTGGCAATGTAGCCATCTTCCTTAAAATAGTATGTGCTACCATCAATGGTTTCCCACTGACCAGCAATCCTCTCTCCGTCGCGGATATAACCGGTGCCAATCTCATCAGTGAACCAGCCCTCTCCATACTGCCACTGAGCATAAAGAGTGATGTTCCCAGTAAGGGCAATCAGGGAAACACCATCCGCATAGTCCACACCGCTGCCGTCTGCGGCGGTATTCCATCCAATGAACTGGTAGCCTTCACGCGTAAAGGTGTTGGGGGTCAGAGGGGTGTCTACACCCTGAATGAAGGTCTGCGGTTCCATTGTTCCCTCACCGCCGTTGGCGTCAAAGGTCACAGTGTAGCGGACAATGGGAGTTGCGGTAAAGGTCGCTGTATAGGTGATGTCACCAGTGACAGCAGAAATCTCTGGTGTCCAGCCGCTGAAAGTATAAGAATTGCTTTCATCCGCAGCCTTGGTGGGCGTCTCGCCGTTGTACTCGGGCATAGTGCCAGCGGCCACGTTTTCATCCGTCTCAAGGATAGTGCCATCCTCGTCCACCCATGTGACGGTGTAGGAGGCGACGTTGGGGGTCCACTGGGCATAGAGCGTAGTGCTCTCGCTCAGGTTGACGGTAGCGCCATCGGCATAAGCTGTGCCGGTGCCGTCCGCAGTGGTATTCCAGCCGGAGAAGGTATAACCCTCATGGGTGAATATGTTGGCGGTCAGCACAGTGTCGGTTCCGCTCTCGGTGGTCTGGGCATCCATCATGCCCTCACCGCCATTCGCGTCAAAGGTAATTGTGATCGTCTCGGAAGCGCCTTGCAGTTTCCACATGCTATCGGAGGTATCCCAGTAATAGGTACTGCCAGCCGCAGCATCGTTGGTTGTGGTGTACTCTTCGTCAGTGCCTACATACTGGCTGCCGTTGTGAAGCTTGGCGGAGGTAATGGGAATAGTGTCGTAGTCGGTCGTGTAATCCTTGTACATGTAGGTGGCGGTGTTGGTGCCAGCGCCGTTGGTCAAAATGAACCTGCCCGTGCCTTGGCTGCTGGTAATATCCGCGCCGCCTGCGGTGGTATAGACTGCGCCGTCAGAGAGCAGGGTCCCGTTTACATCAATTCGGACATCCACCAGGTCGTTGTTGGTCCGGGTGTAGGTCCGGGTGGGCGAATAGGGTACCCGCTTGAATTTGGCGTTAGAGGCGTAGTTAGCCTGGGTCCACTCATCCTGATCATAGACATAGAGAGAACTGCCCTGGGTGATTTGAACCGTTGCGCCCTCAGCAATATTAACTACTGAGCCAGCCAGCAGGGCTACGTCCTGGGTGATCTGGGTCGTACCAGAGACCACATTCAACGTCATACAGTTGTTGATGGGCAGCACATAGTTGGCAGAGGTGACGCTCATGCCGGAGAGGGACAGTGTCAAGCTGTTAATCCGGGCATCCCCGTCTACGGTGATCTCCATCCGGTCTTGGTCGGGAAGATACTGCTTGGTAAAACTGCCGCCCTCGCTGACCGAGAACATGGCATCTGTATTGCCGATGAAGTGAACTGCCGTAGAGGTGGACATACTGGACGCATAAATTGAAGTATAGATGTATTCGTCCGCCCCGGATTCCAGAACCAGTTTCGCCTCAATGTTCTGGATGAAGTACTGGTTCAAGGGGAAAATCTTTTGGGAGTTATTATACATCCCCATTGTTGCAGAACCGCCCCGGAAGTCTGCGATCTGCATATTCTCGTATACGGTAGCCCCAGACTTAGCAGTAACGGTTCCGTTACCAGAGACATAGCCATAGACATACATGGCTCCGCCGTCGTTGATGGTGATGGAACTGCCATCATTCATGTAAATATAGCCATACTTACCATCGGGGGCACCTGCCGCACCGCCCTGGCTGTAGGCGTAATGTTTGGCGCTGACACTGATAGAGCCATCTACTGTGATGGATGCCCCTGTTTCCATAGTCAGCCGCTTGTAAACCGATGGGGTCGTCCTGATATTACCGGTTGTCGCGGGGGCAGTGGTATAACAGGTGTATGCGTCGTCAAAGGGGATCAGCAAAATAACTCCACTAGAAATAGTGTAATCACCACTGGCTAAAACACCGTCCGAGATCAGAGTGATTTTTTCAATGCCATTGGAACTTGCATACTCATTGGCATCGTTCAAATCCGTAAATTTAGCTCCAGCCACATCAAAAACCGGATTGCTCTCTTCGGTAAACACCGCTGTGATAGTCTGATCGCTGTCGAAATTCAGGGAAGCCGAGGTGTCGGTGGAAAGATAGGTGTTATTTGTTACACTGTACCAGCCCACAAACTTGAAGCCGCTGTCCGCAGTCGCACTCAAGTTGTAGGCGGTAGTAGATTGCTGGGTCTTTACCGTCTCTTCCGTGACCGCCTCACCATCCACTGTATAGCTGCCATTCTCCGCAGGCCGGAAAGTGGTGGTGGCTTGGACGTCGGCGATCAGATTCAGATTGGTAATGTCAATAGTAGTGGCATTATCGGTACTGCCAGATCCAATATAAATATTGATAGATGAACCTGCTTCAATGGTAGCCGAATAACTGCCGTTTGCTGTGACAGTGGTACCAGCCACCTGGATGCTACCGCTATTTTGGGCGATGGCGTAGTCAAAAGACAAAATTGCCGCTGTAGGCTTGTTGTTCGTGATCGTCAGCGTGGTATTGTAATGGCTGCCACTACACATACCGGCCGTTCCGATTACACTGCCGCTGATAGAGTTACCTCCAGTGACCGCCCAGCTGGAATTTGCTCCATCGTCAGTACCGGTATAGGTAGCTATAATGTCTGCGTTACTCAGGCCGGTCAGCGTACCGCTAACCGCTGCATAGGCCGGCATTGGGTAGGCTGCAAAGAAGGACAGCAACATTACCGCCGACAGCAGCAGAGAGGTGAATCGTTTCCAGATTCGTTTGATCATTCTCTCTCATCTCCTTGATTTTTTCTTGTTGCGGAGTTCTGCGTAAATACTCAGGCCGAGGCAAAGGGATAGCAGGGCCCAGAGGTGCGAAATGTGAAAAATACCGAACTGATGGTCGGAGTGCCGGAAGAATTCAACAACAAACCGGAATCCTCCATAGGCCGCCATGTAGATTGGATAAGCGGTCCCGCTGGTCTTCCGCGCAAGCACCATCCGGCCAAGCAGGAATAGCAGGATCAAGTAAAACAGGATCTCCAGTTCTCTGGTTGGCCAGCGCACTCCAGTGAGCCCAGGAATCGGCAAGCCAACACAACATCCGGCTATGATACAGTTGATGCGGGCGCACATAAGGGTAAAAATCATGCAGATTGTGAAGATGTCAAATACGTCCGCCATCTTTCGTTTGCTCAGCTTGGCACCCAACCAGTAGGCCAGAGGCATGAAGAACACGCCACCGAAGAGACTCATATTGCCCAGGCTGTTCGAGTCAAAACCCGTTTCCAGGAAAGCAAACACCGTTACCGTCAGCACACCATAGAGAGTATGACAGATGGAAATAGGCAGGGCCGCATACCACTTCATATGTAGCCTATCGTCCAAAAAACAGAGCCATGCGAAGGTGAACAGAGTGCCTGCACTTAAAAGAATCACCAGTGCGTGTTCTGCAAGGATATTTATCGTCTTGATCACCCCCCAGGTCGGGCGTATTGTTGCATGATGTCCCCCCCCCCGGGAGACCGGCTCTAGGCCAGTCTCCCCAGGGGGCGTTTTGCGTTATTCGAGAATCATCTTGCCATCATCGGCAAAGGTGTACTGCGCAGAGGGCAACAGGCCATTCGTTACGGTAACCCAGTAGGTGCGACCGTGGACAACTTCACAGTTGGAGGTCTTAACATAGTAGTAGTCCCCGTCAATCTGGATGAGACCTGCCGGAGTGAGCGTACCGTCCACATAGTAGTATAGGCTGCCGTTCTCTTCTACAATGCCATTCTTCACCTCAGGCTCGGGATCAGGATCAGGGTCAACTGTGGGAGGATTGATCATTTTACCGCTCTCGTCGAAGGAATACTGACCGGAAGGCAGCAGGCCGTTCGTTACGGTAACCCAGTAGGTCCGGCCGTGGACAACTTCACAGTTGGAAGTCTTAACATAGTAGTAGTCCCCGTCAATCTGGATGAGACCTGCCGGAGTGAGTGTACCGTCCACATAGTAGTATAGGCTGCCGTTCTCATCCACGATTCCATTCTTCACCTCAGGCTCGGGATCAGGATCAGGGTCAACTGTGGGAGGATCAATCATTTTGCCGGTCTCGTCAAAGGTATACTGGCCGGCGGGCAGCAGACCGTTGGTCATGGTGATCCAGTAAGTGCGGTCCTTCACGGCTGTACCGGTGCTGCTTTTGAAGTAGTAGTACTCCCCGTCAACCTGGACGAGACCCACACCTCCCAACACATAGCCGCCTTCAATGAGATAGATTTCGCCATCTTCATCGGTATAGAGCCCAGAGTAGTTCTCCTGCCATACTGCCGTTTCCTGATCGAAGAGGCAAAGGCTCATCTCGGTCTCGCTGCCATACTTATGGATGCGAGTGTGGAGGTCGGTCACGAAGTAGCCATAAGGCTGCTTTCCTGCATAATACTTGTTGCCGTCGATCTCCACCCAACTGTTCATGACCCACTCTCCGGCCCACTTATAGTGGTAGCCGTTTTCCGTCAGGATCAGGTCGCCACGGGTCAGAACACGGTTTGTAAAGGTGTAGTGGTAACCGGCGATGGTCTGTTCTCCATCCACCGCTTTTCCGGTAGCGGGATCGAAATAATAATACTGATCCACGCCGCCGACCGTAATCATGCGCCAACCGGTCATCAAGTTCCCGTTGACCGCGTAATACAGTTCACCTTCGATTTCGAACAATCCGGTCACTTTGCCCTGGCACACACCGTTTTCGTCGAAGCGATATACACAGGACACGGTTTCATCCTCATAGTTGGGTACGATCTGAACGCCGGTCACAGGGATGTTATCTCTGTAATAGTAAAGATTGTCGCCAGCGGTCCTCCATCCCTGCCAGATGGACTTGTCCAGAGTAAAGGTGTCCTCGAAAGTCTTGTAGGTCGTGGCGAAGTGGCCGCCCTTCTCGCTCTCATTATCGGGATTCACATAGGGATAAATGCCGTAGGTCTCCTGTGTGGAAGTCTGGCTTGCCACGTTGTAGAGGGTGCTGGAGCGCAGATAAATGTCGTAGCTCAGATCACCGGAGTTTGTAATTGTCAGGCAGTTGTTTTCGTCCCAGGCAGCGTCAGCTTTGGGAGTTGCCTTGATTCCACTGAGAATGCAGATGGGGTTTGCTGTGTCCGCTTCAATCGCAGCAGTCTGCTTCTTCCAGTTGAAGGTGACGGTGAGCGTGCTGGTCTCCGCGTCAAACTGCGTACTGGTCAGCGTGAAGTACTCATTGACCAGGGTCAGTTCTGAATAGTCGATCTCCAGAGTGGGGTCAACATTCAGCGTCACTGTCACGGTTGTCATGGTGCCTACTCGCTCTGCCAGCTGGAGCAGCAGATCCCAGGCACGGACGTTCTCCACGTCACCGCCTGCAACGAGCCCCAGCAGAGGCTTGATCCGGTCGGGAACAGGCACAGCGGTCATATCCAGCGCGAAGATATAGGAGATGTCGATCGCCTGCTCAGGATCGGTAATGTGGTAGTAAACCTCATCCGTGGTAGTAGAGTTGGTCACATCCCGATTCCAGGCGAACGAATCATCGCCTGCCATAGCCGTATCGAAGTCAAAAATCGCTTCGCCGTTTTTATAGAGCGCAATCGTCATCGTGTCGCTGATGGAATAGTCTTTGGTCAGCATGGCGGTCACAGTCACATTGCGAACGCCAGAGGATTCATCGCCCACAAAGACAAATCCCTCAATGGTTCCAGCGGTTGTGGTGCTCAGTTCAAATGTGATGTCATTTGCGCAGATAGCAACTGGATTGCCGCTGTAGGTTGCCTCGATAGGCAGAGCTACTTCAGAGCCGTATACGGCGTTGATGCCATCCTTGGTGAAATTCAATCCATCAGGCTCCACGACCTGTACCGTTTTGCTGCCCAAAACCGTCCCGTCGAGCTCCAGAGCGATTGTCAAAGTGCCGAGAGACACACCGGTGAGAATACCATCCTGCAAGGTGGCTACCGATTCGTCCGAGATGACCAGAGCTGCACCTGCGGGCAAATCTGCGGCATTGCCAGAAGCACTGACACCCAAGGTGGATACACTGACGCTAGCGCCAACCGTCAAATAGTCTGCATCAGTGGTGATCAAGGCATGGTCGAATTCTGTGGAAGACTTTGCTGTAGAGACCACCATGAGCGAGGAGCTGACCGAGCGCTCATAACCATCCGAAGGACGGTTGACTACCGTCACCTCATCCGCACCCTCTTGCTTGGCTGCATAAGTAGTGGAACCGCCGCCATCCAGGTTGATTGCAGTAACACAGCCCGCTTCCAGCATGATTTGGGCAATTTCTTCCGCGCTTCCGCCAACTGAGAACGGGAATTGACGCCCATCCAAAACCATCAGCACTACCTTGCCATCGGCGGTAATACCTACGCAGGTGCGGGATGCCCGAGAGTTATAGTAGTCAGCCGATGCGTTGACAGCAATCTCACCGTTGCGAACCAGGTAAATGCTACCGCCCACGGCTTCTTTGATTTGATCTTTATACGCCGCGTAGTCCGAAGGTCCGCCAATCATAGCAGTTCCGTCGTTCAGAATGGCAAAGAAGTTCTCGCTGCCAACGCCATGGTACTCTACGCCCTCCATAACCAAGGCACCCGCTGGAGCACCGGTGCTCATGTTATAGAAATCGGCGTTCACGCCTACAATAGGGGTAAAGTTCTCAATATACCGGTCGCTGGTGGGGTCAGAATAATTGGCCTTAGCGGCCGCCATCTGGTCGGTTACGCGGGCCATCCCCCAGGAGGAGCCATCGTTATCCTTATAGTTGGCATAGATGCTGATATCATCTCTGCTGATGTCCACGGTAGCAGTATAGAATACGATCTGCTTTTCATCCGCAGTCAGCGCATAGGAGATGTTCTGCTCAATGCCGGGGGCCAGGGTGGAATTCTCAGAGTCGAACACAGTGTAATAGGGATTCTCGGCCTCCGGGGTCTCCAGCTGCTCTTTTGCCAGCTCAAAGAGATAGTCGGCAAAAGCATAGCAGCAGGCCGTGCGCAGATCACTGTCATCCGACAATCCCCGTTCAGCCTCCAGCAGCCCCGCACCGGAATTCTCAGCGTATGCCGTATAAACTGCTTCACGGATGCTCTCCTGGGTCACAGATCCGGAAAAACGGTTTGTCAGGAAATAGACCGCCCGATCTGTATCCGAGAGCGAACTTGTATAATAGGCTTCCATCAGTCCGCTGAGGGTCGCGCTGCCGGAAAGTTTGCTCATGAAGTAGAAACTGTCCAAATCAGCATAGATGTCCAGGTAACCGAAGGAATGTGCGTCCTCGTCGTCTACGCCGAGATAGGTCGTGCGGATCTCCTGCGCCATAGCCTCTACATCTGTGGACGTAAGCTTGCCCTTGCTGTAGTCCATCAGATCACAGATGTCTCCGGCCCAACTGCCAAAGTCTGCGGAGGTCTGAGCGTTGCTGTTGTAGTAAGCGATATTCATCGCACCAAACATATGGGCAAATTCCACCGTTTGACCATTAGGAGTCTGGAACGTGCCAATTCCACGCAAAGCCTGAGCGGTCGTTGCGTTAGCGGTATCCTGCTCAACCACATAGGAAACAAACGCAGTGTTCTCTGATCCGGCAAGAATCGCCCAACTATCCGTGTTGTATTTCTCTATACCAGTGCGGACGTAGTTAATGACCAGTTCATTGGCATCCAGGCTGTTCATTGCCGCATAGTCACTGGCATACTGCTCCAGCACTTTGAGCGCCGCAAGGAAAGAGTCATAGTCGGACGCTACAGCGATTGCCGGATCAGTGATGATCTCGGCATCGGCATCCGTCCCAGTGCCAGCGTCTGTTCCGGTGCCGGTGTCTGTCCCGGTGCCGGTGTCCGTCCCAGTTCCGGTATCCGAATTGTCGGTTGAGCTTGTGTCTTGCGTTTGGGCAGAAATATTCTCTTCATCCTCTTCCGAGACTTCTGTCGCATATACTGTAGCCGGGGCCAGCATACTCAACATCATCACGGCAGAGAGGAGCGCAGAAAGAAATATACTGCCTTTCTTCTTGCTTCTCATGTCGTACCCTCCTCACTTTTATGCAAGGTGATCAATTAGATAGTTCAGATCCTCTTGCATTGCATACAATCGTTGCTGCTCTTCATCCGAAAGCATATCGCTTGGTTCTATCTCAAACACGGACATATACACGTTCCTCTTCGTTCCAGAACTATCGGTCAGTTCCCCAACTAATGCGTCCTCACTGTTGCCGATTGTTACCTGAAACATCGGGAACTCGGTCTCTCCAATCATTGCAGAGAAAGAAACAATGACAGAATCGTTTTCTACCTCCTGATTGGTCTTCAAGTAATCGCTCCATTGTTCTGGATAACACAAATCGCCGAACTCTGTGCTGATTGTGATGTATTCTGGCACCGAAGTCGCGATGCTATTTTCCTGCCCAGAAGCATCCTGACTGCCATCGGCAATCTGGGTTTCCCCCTGTTCAGTATCGTCTGGTGTGGATTGAGCATTGTTATCAATTGAATCGGATGGGTGTGGGTTGCTGACAAAGAAACCGATTGCGATACCAGCAATTAAAACAATTACGAGCAACAGGACAATAATCGGCGAAGATTTTTCTTTTTTGGTGTGTTTTCCTGACATGATTCACGCTCCAATCTGTTCAGATATAGGGTGGTTACCGTATGCTTCGAGTATACTCATCAATGATCAAGTGTTCCTGCACGTCTTTATATTCTGTGTAGGAATGCTCTAAATCCACAATCTCACCATGCGCCTTTTGCCCCCTCTCTTTCGGCGGTGTAGGAACTGTGTAGTCCCCATATAATTGAGTCAAAAACTCATGGTACGGTAGTGGAGCGGGAAAAAGATGGCCCTCGAAGTGAATCGGAACAGTTTGGAGGAACCACTCCCGTGGAAAAATATTTTTACTGTACTTTGATGATGCAGCAAAAAAGGTATGGACCATTTTTGTGCTTCTCCCACCTCTATGTATGGCTAACTTCAAAAGAAGTTGCTTTGGCATAATGTGAGAAACCGCAATAAAGGCTTTTTTTGCATTGCTGTTGGTTTCATAGCCCCGTTCATCCAACGCCTTGGCGATTACGACCTTGGAAGCTAAAAATTGCATATAACGCAGCAGTGAGTTGTCATAGAGATTGTCGCACGGGAAAATATCTATATATATGCCCATATGTGTGTCAAAGTCTTTGGGCCTATATCTTTCGATACAGGCGGTTCCATTTCTTCTCAGCTTAGAAAAGAACATAGGCCAATGGGGCGAAAACTCACTTTGAACATAGTACAGTTCCTTGTTTACCTCGTCTCTGGCGACCTCTAAAAAGCGGTCATATTCGGGACGAAGCATAAGGATATCTAAGTCATCATCCCAAGGAATAAATCCTTCGTGCCTGACTGCTCCAAGAAGTGTTCCAGCAAAGAGCATATATTTTATGCCATGTTTCGCACAGATGCGGTCTACCTCTGACAGCATCTCAAGCATCATGAGCTGATGCGCTCTTAGATTTTGTTCCATTCAATCCGACCTATCTGAACCGCGCCGAATGCGCGCGTATTTCTGCAAATTACGCCATGCGTATGCAGTAAAATAACGAATGGAATCTAGCCGCTTGATTCCAACAACCTTGTAGGTGTTCCATTGCATCTTTGCCGCGCGGAGTTTATTGCCCGATTTGCTGTGCTTTCCGATGCGGTAAATTAACAGTGGTTCATCAATTCCAATTGCGTATGGCTCTTCCTTTAGTATCTTGAGCCATGTCGCATAATCCTCATGAATCATAGGGTCGCTTATCATGGGATGAAGCAACAGCGTTTCTTTTTTAGCCAACACTGATGAGCAGGAAATGAGATTCTGCCTTAGAAGTTCCTCATAACCGATGCGTTTGGGGACGGGAAGCGTGTACTGGTAGAAATGGTCATTCTCATCAATGAAGGCTGATCCGGTAAAGCAAATTGAGCAGGCTGGAGCCTTTTGCAGTGCTTTATATTGTTTTTCAAGTTTGCCTGACTGCCACATATCGTCACTGTCCAGAAAGGCAATCAAACTGCCCAGAGATGCTTCAACACCATGATTGCGGGAACAAGACACTCCAAGATTGCCCACATTTTCGATAATGCGAATTCTAGGGTCTTGTTTTGCATATGCTATAGCAATCTGCAAGGTGCGATCCGTGGATGCGTCATCCACAACAATCAATTCCAGCTTTTTATAAGTCTGGCACAAAACAGACTGAATCGACTGCGCAATGGTTTTCTCTGCGTTGTATGCAGGCATCACAACGGATACCAAAACATCCTCCCGAATATGTTCGCCCATTTTACCGAGCCCCTTCGTGAGTAAAAACCAATTTGACTGTTTTGAAAATACACCATAAGTCCATTAAAACTGATTGTTTTTGGATATACTCTATATCATAGACAATTTTCTCTTCTGGCTTTAATTCATACCCTCCATTGACCTGTGCATAACCAGTGAGTCCGGGTTTAACCAGCAACCGTTTGCTAAAGCCATGAATGTAAGTCTCAAATTTTTCGTAAAAGCACGCGCGCTCCGGCCTGGGCCCCACAAAGCTCATCTCGCCTTTCAAAATGTTCCACAGCTGTGGAATCTCATCTAGACGCGACTTTCGGAGAATCCTTCCGAGCTTTGTGCATCTGGGGTCATCTTTGTCGGCCCACTGCGGTCCGTTCTTTTCGGCGTCCACTCGCATCGAACGAAATTTGAAAATTGTAAACGGCCGTCCATCCTTCCCGAGCCGTTCCTGCCGGAAAAGTGCTGGACCAGGAGAATCAATACGAATAAGGAGGGCAATAATCAACATAGGAATCGCCAGTAAGGCCAGTACTACCAATGACATGACAACATCAAATGTCCGCTTTGCAAACAAATAGAGCCTGCTAATCCTTATTTCAGGAATAATTACTTTAAAGCAGGCCGACTGCCCCTGGATCTCAGGAAATTGAAGAGGTTCGGCTACAGACATATTTTCTGTTTGTCTGGACTCTCTTTCTACAATCGCGGCGTCCATTCGTCATCCTTCTCTCGTAGATCATCAATAGTCCTGCCTAAAATAAAAAGCCAGCAAGAGACATCATTGACTCTTACTGGCGTGATGGCATTTTTCGCAGAGTATGACACTCTGCGATACAGCGAAAACAACCTTCCCGCCTACAACACGAGTGTATTCTACCACATTCGACATGGAAAGACAATAGATTTTGATTGAATATAAAGCGGCTTTATAAAAGCTTCCTGCTTGTTTTTTGCGCTTTTGGGTAGACATAGCGTTTTCCAAAGCTATTCGCAGTCAGCCAATAGTCTGTATTGATAGAATGAAGCCGGTGGCACTAATCACAGAAAGGAAGGATGTAACCATGCGAACCGGCGAAAATATATTCAAAAGGCGAGATGGGCGATGGGAAGCCCGATACCACAAGGGGAGAGATTCAAACGGAAAACTGATATACGGGTTCTGCTATGGAAAAAGCTACTCTGAGGCAAAGGCACGGGTCGAAGAGGCAAAACAGCAGACATCTTTTTTCATTGGAACCAGTACTGAACTCCCGCGCAAGCCATTTCGCTACTACTGTGAGGAATGGTTGAAGGCCAACCAACTCCGCGTCCGTGACTCGACACACGCGAAGTACCGTTCTGCGCTCAAAAAGCATATCATTCCAACATTGGGCTGTTTCTTTCCGAATGAACTGACTTCAAAAATGGTCAGCGACTTCAGCCAGTCAATGCTTTATGAGGAAGGGCTCGCTCCAAAGACTGTGAAGGATGTTTTGCTTGTACTTCATTCAGCAATTAAATATACTAGCAAGCACTTTGCGGGCAAAATGGGCGAAATTGAAATCATTTATCCCAAAGTAGAAGAAAAACCTGCGCGTGTATTATCGGTGGCAGAACAGAAGAAGTTGACAGAGTACCTCTTAACAGATACGGACCGTTGCAAACTCGGTGTTCTTCTTTCCTTGTGGACGGGCCTGCGTATTGGAGAGCTTTGCGCTTTGCGTGGAAAAGATATTTCGCTCTGCGATGAAACGATCCACATTGAAGCAACCATACAGCGAATAAGACGGCCGCGCTCTGGAAATGGTCGGGCTTCCAAAACGTCCGTTGTCATTGGCCCACCGAAAAGCAAGGCTTCTATCCGTTTGATTCCATTAACAAAGTCAATGCTGGAACTGTACCGGAAAATGTTGCCGCTGCAAGATGATGAGTTTATCTTATCAGGAACCGTGCATTATCTGGAACCTCGAGCACTTCAATATAAATTCAAAAAATATATGGACGACTGTAGCTTCAAAAATGTACACTTCCACACTCTGCGGCATACCTTTGCTACTCGCTGCATTGAAGCCGGAGTAGACGCTAAAACCCTGAGCGAAATTCTTGGGCATTCAAGTCCGACGATTACAATCAAAAAGTACGTTCACTCTTCTATGGACATGAAACGTAAAAACCTGGATAGACTGGATGGTCTTAATTTCCTGTAAGCAGTCAAAAGAATTGTCAGACACCTACAAAAGCCGTGCTACCAGCGATATTTTTCCGAAGATCGCAGAGTGTCATACTCTGCGATTTTTTCTTTTTAGCTCACCGGACATTTTTCCTCATGCGTTATCTTGCGATTTCATCCAACAATGCAATCTGCCTAAATAATTCTACTATAATTTAACCGCAAATGCAATCTGCATTTGCGGTTTGTTGATGAAAAAAGGGGGACTACATATAATTAATTTAGACTAGGCAGAGGTGATGGGTGTGCAACCGGAAATTGACTACTTCAGAATTGGCCAAAGGATTAAAGCGGCTAGATTGGAAAGCGGCTTGAATCAGGCTGAGCTAGGCAAACGTGTAGGTTGCTCAAACAATCACATGAGCCATGTTGAGACCGGACAAACGAAAGTTTCCCTCTCTATGTTGTTGCGCATCTCTTATGTTCTAAAGAGAGATCTAAATTACTTTTTACTTGATACCCCATATGCCGAGAGAGAAAGCATCCTAGATGATGAAATATCGAAAAAATTGGAGCGGTGTAATCCTGCAACCCTTTTGGCTGTGAATAAGATGATTGAAGTTCTTTTAGAACAGCAGGATGCATTTCTCTCAGGCATAGAATCACACTCTGAATACTGATTATCGGTTTTTGGTTCATTAGACTTGATAAGCTCACTATTTTCAAAAATTAGACCTAGATTTCAGAAAGAGATATAAAGCTCATCGGACCATACCACATGGTCTGATGAGCTTTTGTCGCTGTTAGAGTTTTCTTTAAGAACAAGAAAATACGGAAGGATTTTTCTATGTTCCCAATATAATTTTTGAATTTATCTTTGAGATAAGAAAATACCGATGGCTAACGCCACCGCCTGTTTTTGGGGCGCGGACAGTCAAAGCACTGTCCGCGCCCCATTTTCTTTCGACGGTATTCCCCTGTATTTGCTGGGCTTTTCTGGCAAGTATAGCGGAATGCCGTCGAGTTTTTTATGGGGATTTCCTCATAACAGCCCGATGGACGGCTGATTTTGAGAAAAATTTATATTTTTTTGAGAAACGGCCTGTTTTTTGTCCCGGATGCCGTTCTCCGCCTCCGTTCGATTCACGAGTCCACAACGCTTGAATCGAAACGGAGGTACAGAATGAGTTTTAACTATGGGCGCGAAAAGCGCAAATTCGATCAGGAGTGGGAGCGCCTGCAAGCGGAGTATGAAGCGGCGGGGATGGATGAAGCGTCCATTCAGGAAATGAAACAGTACGACTGGAAGTGGTTTTGCAGCCAGAGGGTCTACAATGACCGGGCGCGGCCGCTCCCGTCCGAGTGTGTCCAAGAGGCGGCGGGACCGTCTGCGCCTCTTCATAAATGCGACAGCTTTCATACGGACGACGGCTTCCAGAGCCGGTACGGCTGGATTCTGAATGTGGAGGACGAGGGCCTGTCTCAGCGGCTTCAGAAACTCGCCCCGGAGGATCTGGAGCTGGTGACGCTGCTGGTCATTGACGGCTACCGCCAGGCCGATATTGCCCGTATGAAGGGATGCTCCAGGAACGCTGTCTATAAGAAATTGAAAAAAATTAAAAAACTTTTGCAAAGTGGGTGACAAACGGCCCTTTCCAACGCCTATATAGTGAGGGGCGTAATATCACCTCCCTCGCCCGCACATTGAAAACCGAATACACAGCATAACAGGTACATAACCCGTGTATGAGCGAGTACAGAGCGCCGCGAAGATGGAAGCAGCCGGGAGGTGATGGACAAGCTGCTTCGGAGCGATCTACGATTCTGTACACCGGATGGTGGCATATCCGGCGCGACGACTGCGCGGGGGCTTAAAGATACTTTCTCACGACCTCCCACGGACTAGAGGAGGAACCCTGCGGCACACGTTGCGAACGACGCTGCGGAGTTATGACAGCCGCGCCAGCGGCGGCCTGTTCTGCTCCCTGCGCCAGGGGTGCGTGGCAAATATGGCGTTTTTACAATTAAGAATAGAACAACGCAGCTGCGCTGTTCTGGCTGGCTTCATCTCCAGGACCGCGCAGCTGCTTTCTTTTAAGTGAATTGGGACAACCTGTTGTTTCATACGCTGGTAAACATGGTTTGTTTTGAAACGGGAGGTGCGTCTTTATGGAGAAGCAAACCACACCGGTGACCTCTTACAAAGAGGTCAGAATTGGAAACACGCTATACCGTGTGACGAGCTTTTTCTCCGGGGAAAAAGACCTGGGGAAAACGCTGGAACAGCTGGCCGTGCGGCGCGCCATGTCAGAAGGAGCCGCTCCTTCCACCATTCGCCCCGGCCAGGCTGTTTGACATTCTGCCTCTCGGCAGATCTGCCGTATCCTTGCGCGGCGATGGCTCTTTCCATACAATAATGGCGCAGGGAGTTCCCTGCGGAGCCACTTCGCCGCACGGGGTATGAATCTGGATGGTCGGGAGGTAAAACAAAGATGATCGAAACGACATACAACGTGGGCATCTACTGCCGCCTTTCCAAAGACGATGAGCGAGACGGAGAATCCGTCAGTATCGAGAACCAGAAACTGCTGCTGCAAAACTATGTGCGGCAGCGCGGCTGGAACGAGTACGACGTATATATTGACGATGGGTATTCCGGTACGAATTTTGACCGCCCCGGCGTCAAGCGGCTCATTGAAGATGCCAAGGCAAAGCGTATCAACGTGATCCTGGTCAAAGACCTGTCCCGCTTTGGCCGCAACTACATCGAGTTCGGACAGTACACAGACTATCTGTTTCCGTCCCTCGGCTGCCGGTTTATCGCATTGAATAATGGAATCGACACCATGAGCGACAACGGAAGCACCGATGTCATGTGCTTTTTGAACTTATTTAACGAATTTTATAGCCGCGACACCAGCAAGAAGGTAAAAGCGGTCAAAAAAGCCTGCGCGGAGAGTGGGAAGTTCATGGGGACATATCCCGCCTACGGCTACCGGCGGGACCCCGCCGACAAGCATCACCTTGTCGTTGACGAGGAAACCGCGCCGGTGGTGCGCCGTATCTTCGCCATGCGGGCATCCGGCATGGGCTTTCACTCCATCGCGGCAAAGCTCAATGAGGAAGGCGTCCTCTCTCCCGGTATGCTGTACTATCAGCGCAAGGGGCAGAGCGATCCCCGCCATGTCAACCATAAATGGGCCGATCAGACGGCAAAAAATATCGTCCGCAACGAGGTCTACATCGGCAACATGGTTCAGGGGAAAAGCGGCACCCTCTCCTACAAATCCCGCAAGCTCATCAGTAAGCCGGAGGACGAGTGGATCAGGGTGGAAGGCACCCATGAGGCCATCGTGTCCCGCGAGGTATGGGATACGGTTACAGCCATTGACCGTAAGAAAGTGCGGAAAAGCGCCCCTTCCGATGGAAACCGGAGTATCTTTACTGGCCTGGTCTACTGCGCGGACTGCGGATTTAAGATGCGCAACCATATCGAACGGTTTACCTACAAGGACGGCAGGCCGGGGCGGTACAGTTCCTTTATCTGCGGCAACTATTCGCGCAGCGGCAAAAGTGCCTGCACCGTCCATACCATCTATGAAACGGTGTTGACCCAACTGGTATTGGAGGACATCCGGGAAAAAGCCCGCTTCGCGGAGCATGACCCGGAGCAGTTGGCGCAGCAGATCATCCGGCTCAAAGAAAAGGAAGCCCGCAGCCGCCTTTCCTCCTATGAGCAGGAGCTGAAAGCAGCGTCTGCGCGGCTGAAGGAGTTGGAGCGGCTGATGCAGAATCTCTATGAGGACAAATGCGCCGGGACCATCCCGCAGACTGTATTCCAGACCCTGATGCGCAAATATGAAGCGGAGCGGGCGGAAAAAGCTGAGGCGGTCCCAGAGCTGGAGCGCAGGGTCAAGGCCCACCAGGAGAACCAGACGGGCGCGGACCGCTGGCTGGAAGTTATCCGCCGCTACACGGAGATTACAGAGCTGGATGAGACCATCCTGTTTGAGCTGGTGGACCGTATTGAGGTGGGTGACACCCGGAAGGTCCACGGCCTGCGGGTATGCGACATCAAGGTATATTACCGCTATGTCGGCAATGTGGACGATGCGCTGGCGCAGGAAAGGAGGCGGCAGTTTGAAAAAGCAATATAAAGTCGGCATCTACTGCCGCCTGAGTGTAGACGATGCCTCCAATTCTGCAAAAGCCAAGCACTATATCCCCGGCGATGAATCAACGAGCATTGAAAACCAGTATGCGATCCTCTCAAAATTTGTCATGCTCAACGGCTGGGTAGAGGTCAAGACCTACCGGGATGACGGATACAGCGGGGGCAACTTCCAGCGCCCAGGCTTTTTGGAAATGCTGGAGGATGCCCGCCACGGCCTGATTAACCTGATTTTGGTCAAAGACCTCTCCAGGCTGGGGCGCGACTTTGTGGAGGTAGGCCGGTACACGGACGTTATTTTCCCTGCACTTGGATGCCGGTTGGTTTCCGTTCTGGATTGTCTGGACAGCGAGGGCGACAACACCGATATGCTGCACTTCCGCAGCCTGATGAACGACTACCACCTCAAGGACCTGTCAAGCAAAATCAAATCGGTGCTGTACGCCAAGAAGAAAAGCGGCCAGTATCTTACCGCCTATGCTCCATACGGCTACCGCAAAAGCGCGGATGATAAACATCGTTTGGAAATTGACGAGGAAGCAGCCGCTGTGGTGCGCCGTATCTTCCAGATGCGGTATTCCGGCATGGCCTATGGAAAAATCGCCGCCGCGCTGAACAGGGACGGAATCCTCCCACCCCGCTGGCATTGGGAAATGCGCTGCGGGAAGGGCCACTGCAAATACTCCAAGCTATGGGCCTACGCCACAGTGCGCAACATCCTGAATGATGACGTATATCTCGGCACGATGACTCAGAACTGCACCGGTTCCCGGTCCTACAAGGATAAAACCATGATCCGAAAACCGGAATCGGAATGGATTTGCCATGAAAACGCCCATGAGGCAATCATAGACCGTGATACCTGGGATGCGGTCCAGGAAAGGAATCAGGCAGTGAAACAGAGCTCCGTCAACCGGACCCCGCCGCAGCCCGCACTCTTTAGCGGCAAACTGGTATGCGCCGATTGCGGACATCCCTTAGTGGCCACCCGTGAAACCCAGCGCCGTAAGAACGGCAGCGTGAAGAAATATGTCTCCTATTTCTGTTCCTACTTTGGGACGACCGGACATAGCGCCTGTTCCTGGCACCGGGTCTATGAGATGTCGCTTTCCACCATCGTCCTGAATGAAATTCGGGAGTATGCGGAAGCGTTGTCGCTGGATGAAGCCGCCGTATTGGACAAGCTGAAGCGCCGGATCGTTTCTGCCAACGCAGCCCAGCAGAAGGATACCCGGCAGGAAATCAGCGGGCTCCGGCGTCGCGTCGGGGAACTGGAACACATGATTGCCAGGCTCTATGAGGATAAGATCAACGGCATCCTCAGCGAGGATTCGTTTGCCGCCTTAATCCAGAAAAACGAGCAGGAGCGGATTCAAAAATCGCAGCGTCTGGATGAGCTGCTGGCCTGTGAGAAGAAGGCCGAACAGGATATTGCAAATATCCATCAGTGGGCCGGGACCATCCGGCGCTACCTTCATTTGCAGGAGCTGGACCGTGAAGCGGTGGAGGAACTGATCGACCACATTGAGATTGGAGAACGGACTGTTGTGGACGGACAGCGCCACCAGGACATCAAAATCTTCTACCGCTTTGTCGGGCAGTTTTGACAGAGCGCAAAAGAGCCCGCCTGCATCAGCAGGACGGGCCAACAAGAAGTCAGACATTCTATTGTACGAAACAATATGCGATTGGCATACGTTGCTTTGTCGAAAAGGGGAATTTCAGCAGACGACCTTTCCCAAGTACCTCGTGTTCTTCATAATATTTTTGAACGGGGTGAAATCGTCCTCGCCTTCATCGCTGTCTACGCCGTCGGAAACGGCCACCAGCCGTATATCGTGAAGCGGGAAAAATTCCTCGGTCAGCTTGCCGACCTCAATATAGTTGCGCCCCAGCCTGGACAGGTCTTTGACGAACACCGCCGAGATATACCCTGCCTCGATTGCGGTCAGCATTTTCTGAAGACCGGGACGCTTCATGGTCGTTCCCGTGATGCCATCGTCTACAAAGAAAACCGTGTCGGTGTATGATAATACGGGCAAAGGTTTGAAGCAATTCTGTATCCGAACACCCTGTTTTACAGGCGGTGCGCTCCACCATGACTTTGAGAGACGGCAGATCCATTTTTTCTGCATGCTGGACACGATCACGGAGCGCCTCATTCAATGGCCGACAGCCGTTATAGCCCCGATTGGTTGTTATCACCGCAATAAAATCCGGGTGCCGGTGGATGATACGGGTAGGAAGGTTGATGCTTCCATCCGGCTCTAGCGCTGAGTTTAACGCCATTAGAACAGCCGCATCCCGAATTACTGTAGGCTCTTGTATTTCCAGCAACCAACCGTTTTCATAGCACAGCACATCAGCGTCCCGCCGCTGCTCCCGGCCCGTGGTGGCCTTGTACTTGGCCTTGGAGAGCAGGAACTCGGCGTCGGCAGTCATGTGGTCGCAAGCGTAGGCAGAAATCAATTCGCCGCCCTCGGTCTTGTCCGGGTTTTTACCGTAGTCAAAACGGTCTTTCAAAGATTGGCTAATGGTTTCTCCCTTGCTGATTTTGTGTTTTTTGAAATAGGTTGTGGCCGTAGGCAGCCCTCCTTTCCATACGACAAACGGCGGCTGTTACCAGCCGCCGCAGGGTGCTTTGGGACAAGTTGTCCCGAGGTAGCCTCGTCATCGGTCATGTTGCGGACGATACAGGGCATATTGACAAACCCGGCCAGCTCACTTGCCCGTTGGCGGCGGTGTCCGGCGATGATCTCATAGCCGCCGCCTTCACGGGGACGCACCAGCGCAGGCTGATTAACACCAGCCGCCTTGACTGACTCCACCAGCCCCTGCATTTCCGCATCGTCACGGACACCAAAGGGATGATTTTGGAAAGGGTGCAGCTCCGAAAGATTGAGATAGACAATTTCCTCTTTTTCGGCTCGGGTAGCGTCACGGGGCTGGGCGGGCTGTTCCGGCTCGGTGGGAGCAGTGGCCTCCTCCTTGGTAGCCGGGGCTTTACTTTGGGACATTTTGTCCCGCTTGGACTTTTCGGTCTTGGTGGGAGTAGCCTTGTCTTTCTTGGCCGGGTCAGTCTTGCCGGGGACCGCCTTGTCACCCTTGGGCGGGCGACCACGGCGGGGGTGATCCGGCTTTTTGCTCTCCTTGTCGGGCAGGGCAGCCTCCTTCGCCGGGGACTTGGTCTTACCCGCCTCCTCACGGGCGGTGGCGAAATCCACCACCTTACCAGAGAAAGCCGGGGCGAGATCGCCCTTATCCGGGATGACTGTCTGCTGGGCCTCCTTTTCAGCCGGGCCAGGATCAGTTACAACCGGCTCCATCTCATCGGGAGTGAGCATAAAAGGTCCCGGAGGATCGAGGACAAATTCTCCCATTTCAAATAGAGCAGCTTGGCCTTCGTGTTCCAGAATTGCCGTTTCCTCAGCAGTCAGTACAGGACCGGAACCAGCGCTGCCCAGCATGGTGGCCTCGGTGTGAGTTTCCACCTCGGGGCTGATATTCTTTTTATCGTCTGCCAATGTCAAACCTCCTTTTTGCGAAATGAAAAAAACCAGCACGATGGCTGGCAGCAGACACGTGACTCCTCCTTTCAAGTTGTGGTATATGAAAAGGCCGCCCATAGTCTCACTCGGGCGGCGCAATTTTCCATTTTCACAGTTTCCACCTTCTTGCAAGAGAAATAATTGTAGAAGATGTTGGCTTTTGTGCTATAATGAAGTAAAAAGCGGAAAGAGTTCAACTCTTGCAAGCATCACTACAGGCAATCTGCATTCGAAAAATGGGGGGCCTCCTATGGGAAATGACGAAAAAACAGATGCAACAACATTTGCAGAAAAGCATCCTCGTTTGAACTTTTTGCTGGGGCTATTTTTGATTTTGCTTCTCGCAGCAGCATCTGGCTTAACTGTCTATATTGCAGGAAAGTATACTGTTGATGGCATAAGGACAGCTGTAGACTGGTTAGCTTCTCTTGCGTCAAAACTTGACGCAGTAGTAATAGTTTCACTTATTACGGGTAGCGTATCTATTATAGGCGTTTTGATTAGTTCAATTATTGCCAAACGTATTGAGTACAAGAAAAGCCGGCAAGAGTACCTTGCAAAAAAGCGAGAGGAACCATACGGACAATTTGTGGATATGGTCTATAAAATTCAGCAAAACACAAAAAAGCCTAATAGTTATACAGAAGCTCAAATGCTGACTGACCTATCCAAATTTTCAAGGCAGATCACCCTTTGGGGATCTGCTCGCGTAGTAAATAAGTGGGTAAAATTTCGAGAAAATAGTTCAAACCCTGGGCTTGCGCAAAAGAATTTGTTGCTAATGGAAGAAATAATGAATGAAATGAGAAAAGATTTGGGCTTGAAAAAAGTAAAAAAAGGAAACCTCCTGGCATTTTTCATCAATGACATTAAAAGCGCACTTAAGGCAATGAAATAGTCTTAAAGCAGAACACTCATATTGAAGCTATCTTTTGCGCTGATTTTCTCTGCTATATCCGAAACTATTTGATTTTTGATACTATAAAATCAGATTATTCCAAAATATAACAATGGAGGACGTTAAGCATGAGCGCTGGTATTTGTATAATGAACAAAAACGCCATAGCGTTAGCCGCTGATAGCGCAGTTACCATTGGACAACATTTAGCCATTCACAATTCTGCAAATAAACTTTTTGCACTTTCAAAAATAGCGCCTGTCGGGGTTATTATTTATTCCAATGCTGAACTAATGGGCGTTCCAATGGAACTTATCATTAAGCAATACAAATCCAAACTAAAAAATAGAGTTTTTCCGAATCTCATAGACTATGTTTCTGATTTTTTGAGATTTCTCGTGTCAGAGTCCAGCTTGCTTCATTTTCCTGCAAACGAGAACTCTTATGTAAAAAGTGTATACACCGATTTGTTATCTGGTCTAAATGGAGACTACCAGCTCTCTATTCAACGGAAAATAAATGAAGTTCAGAGAGATCTCACGGAGCAGGAATTAAAAGAAATACAGATTGAAGCAGTAAAAGCAACGCTTTTGTTTGTTGATCAGTTGCCCGCCATACCCGATTTAGAGCTTTGTAATTACATTAGAGCCATATATAATGATGAAATCAAGCAATACATATCAGCACAGTTTCCTTGGATTGTGGAACCGCTATTTAGTGAACTTGTCGAAAAAACGTGTCTGGTATTTGACAAGAACTTTATGCGAAACGGATATGTTGGATTGGCTTTTGCTGGTTATGGAGAAAACAATATATTCCCCCAGATGTTGCATTTACACATATCCGGAATAGCGAACAATATGGTAAGATATGCTACTGTTGAAAATATTTCTATTTCTGAAGAGCAAATGTCCACCATTACCCCTTTAGCTCAGACAGATGTAATGCAAACTTTTTTGTTTGGTATCAATGATAGCTTTATAAATGACATTGCAAAAGAGCTTCCCAATCAAATCCAAATTGGGGTTAATGGAATAGCCGATTCATTTTTTGCTGAAAATAAAAAACAATCAGTCCAGCAGGAACTTAGTAGAATCACATCAAATATTATAGAACAAATAGTTCAAAAAGCACAGCAACAGTATTTGCTTCCTATTACTCAGTCTGTAGCAACACTCCCCATAGAAGAACTGGCCTTATTAGCAGAGTCAATGATTAATATAACCTCTTTGCGGCGAAAGGTTGCATTGGATAATAATATAGGAACTGTCGGTGGGCCGATTGATGTTGCAATTATTTCAAAATGCGATGGTTTTATTTGGCTGAAACGAAAGCATTATTTTGATCGTGCCTATAATCCTCAATACTTCTATTCGCACTATATGCTATCAGAAAGTGAGGATGTAAACAATGGAACGTAAACCAACCCAACAGTATCTTAATTACCTTGTTTCAACACATGTTGATGTGCCAACTGATAATATTTATACAGATCAATCATTGAGAACTCTGCACCTAAACTCTACTTCTACTTCAATGGCATTTCCATGTGGCATCACATCAAGATTTATACAAACAAATCTATGTGCAGATAATAGCACAAGAAATGATAGTGGGGTTTAATCACACTCAAAAAGCAAACTCTCGCTGTCTATAAACAGATTTAGGCGGCGAGAGCTTGTATAAGGATAAAAACCTCTTGCTTGCTGCGCTAAAACCATTGATATGACTGGATTTTTCCAGATCCTATAATTACACTCGGACCAAAAAGAAGGACACGACGTGAGTCGTGTCCTTCTTTTTGAGTTTGCCGCCTGACATTCCGGTTTTGCCGCTGAAAAAACGGAAATAAAGCGGTTACTCACGAATCTCAATGGCTTGAACAGGGCAGCTCTCCGCGGCTTCCTGAGCAGGAGCCTCCTGTTCCGGGAAGATCTCGTCCCGGGCAGCGGCTACGCCTTCCTCCGTCATCAGAAAGACGTTGCCGCACATGTTGACACACAGGCCGCAGCCGATGCAGTTGTCGTTGACATGGACGGTCAAAACGCATACCTCCTTTCCCTGTTTGAGGTAGTATTTCCCCAACTTCCAGGCTCATACTGTCCTTCTGGAGAAAATAGACAGAAAGAGCGGAAAATTTAGAGAAAATCTGTGCTTGACGTGGCCTTGACAACATGCTATAATTCCAAATTGCGGTGGTAGGGGCAATCTGCCCTTTTACCCGATGAAACGCCCCTGGCAACGGGGGAGAGGAGGGCACCGAATTATGATCGAGCAACTCAAGCGGGAAAACAAGGTGGTGGGCGCCAAGCAGACCCGCCGGGCCTTGAAGGACCACCGGGCCAAACGTGTGTATATGGCCCAGGACGCAGACCCCCGTATTCTCCAGCCTCTGGTACAGGAGGCGGTGCGCCAGCAGGTGCCCCTGGAGCAGGTGAGCACCATGAAGGCACTGGGGGAGGCCTGCGGGATCGCTGTGGGTGCGGCCATCGCCGCCCTGGTGTGATCGCAAAACTTTTTTGGTTTTAGCAGAATAAGGTCCCCCTTATTTTGTTAAAATAAATACCATGTCCCACAAGGGACAGATTTCAGGAAAGGAGGAAAATCATGCCTACTTTTAATCAGCTGGTTCGCAAGGGCCGCGAGCAGGTGACCTATAAGTCCACTTCTCCCGCCCTCCAGCACGGCCTGAACACCCTGAAGAATCGCCAGACCGATCTGCCTTCTCCCCAGAAGAGAGGTGTCTGCACTGCCGTTCGTACTTCTACTCCTAAGAAGCCGAACTCCGCTCTGCGTAAGATCGCCCGTGTGCGTCTGACCAACGGCTACGAGGTCACCGCTTATATCCCTGGCGTGGGCCACAACCTGCAGGAGCACTCCGTGGTTATGATCCGCGGCGGCCGTGTTAGGGACCTGCCCGGTGTGCGTTACCACATCATCCGCGGCACTCTGGATACCCAGGGCGTCAACGGCCGTATGCAGGCTCGTTCCAAGTACGGTGCCAAGCGTCCCAAGGCCGGTAAGAAGAAGTAATCCAAACCGGATACTTCCCCTGTCAGTCCTAAGAGGCTGACCACTGAGATTGCATTGTGCGTTTGCGCAAGGCAAGCTGCCTTGCCGAGCGTTTACCTATATATATGGGAAAACCTCGGACAGGCATTACACGGATTGCAAAAAGCAGTTCGAGTACCTATGATTTCTATATTATTATAAGAAGGAGGGAAGCAAAGTGCCCAGAAGAGGAAATGTACCCAAGCGGGAGGTTCTGCCCGATCCGCTGTATAACTCCGTTTTGGTTACCAAGCTTACCAACAGCATCATGCTGGATGGCAAGAAGGGCGTGGCTCAGAAGGTGGTCTACGGTGCCTTCGATATCATCAAGGAGAAGACCGGTAAGGAGCCCATGGAGGTTTACACTCAGGCTCTGGAGAACATCATGCCCTCCCTGGAGGTCAAGGCCCGCCGTGTGGGCGGCGCTACCTACCAGGTGCCTATTGAAGTTCGTCCCGAGCGCCGTCAGACCCTGGGTCTGCGCTGGCTGACCAGCTATGCTCGCAGCCGCGGCGAGAAGACCATGAAGGAGCGTCTGGCTGGCGAGATCATGGATGCTGCCAACAACCTTGGCGGCGCCGTGAAGAAGCGCGAGGACACCCACAAGATGGCCGAGTCCAACAAGGCCTTCGCTCACTATCGCTGGTAATTTAGAAGGAGACAAAGTATGCCTAGAAAAGTTTCTTTGCAGAATACCCGAAACATTGGCATCATGGCTCACATCGATGCTGGTAAGACCACTACTACCGAGCGTATCCTTTACTACACCGGCGTAAACTACAAGATCGGCGAGACCCACGAGGGTACCGCCACCATGGACTGGATGGCTCAGGAGCAGGAGCGCGGCATCACCATTACTTCCGCTGCTACCACCTGTTACTGGACGGGAACCAAGAATCAGTTCCCCCAGACCCGTCTGAACATCATCGACACCCCGGGCCATGTGGACTTCACCGTTGAGGTTCAGCGTTCCCTGCGCGTGCTGGACGGCTCTGTTACCGTCATGTGCGCCAAGGGCGGCGTAGAGCCCCAGTCCGAGACTGTTTGGCGTCAGGCTGACGACTACAAGGTCCCCCGCATGATTTACGTCAACAAGATGGACATCATGGGCGCTGACTTCTACAACGTGCTCAACATGATCCACGACCGTCTGAAGTGTAATGCGGTGCCCATCCAGCTGCCTATCGGCAAGGAAGAGACCTTTAAGGGTATCATCGACCTGGTTGAGATGGACGCGGACATCTACTATGATGATCTGGGCAAGGACATGCGCGTGGAGGAGATCCCCGCTGACATGATGGAGCTGGCTCAGGAGTACCGCACCAAGCTGCTGGACGCCTGCGCCGACGTTGACGAGGAGATCATGATGCTGGTTCTGGAGGAGCAGCCTGTTCCTCAGGACATGATCCGTCGGGCCATCCGTAAGGCCACCATTGATAACCTGATGGTTCCCGTGGTGTGCGGCACCTCTTACAAGAATAAGGGTGTCCAGAAGCTGCTGGATGCTATCGTGGACTATCTGCCTTCTCCTGTTGACATCCCCGCCATCAAGGGTGTGAACCCCGAGACCGAGGAAGAGGAGGAGCGTCACTCCGAGGACGAGGGTCCCTTTTCCGCTCTGGCCTTTAAGATTGCCACCGACCCCTACGTGGGCCGTCTGTCTTTCGTGCGTGTGTACTCCGGTGTGCTGAGCACTGGTACCACCGTGCTCAACTCCACCAAGAAGCAGAAGGAGCGCATCGGCCGTATTCTGCAGATGCACGCCAACCACCGTGAGGATATCGAGTGCTGCTATTCCGGCGACATCTGCGCCGTAATCGGCCTGAAGAACTCCACCACCGGTGACACTCTGTGTGATGAGAAGCACCCCATCATTCTGGAGTCCATGGACTTCCCCGAGCCCGTTATCCGCGTGGCTATCGAGCCTAAGACCAAGGCTGGTCAGGAGAAGATGGGCATCGCCCTGATGAAGCTGGCCGAGGAGGATCCCACCTTTAAGACCTACACCGATGAGGAGACCGGTCAGACCATCATCGCCGGCATGGGCGAGCTGCACCTGGAGATCATCGTGGACCGTCTGCTGCGTGAGTACAAGGTCGAGGCCAACGTGGGTGCTCCCCAGGTTGCCTATAAGGAGACCATCAAGAAGAGCGTGGAGCAGGATACCAAGTATGCCCGTCAGTCCGGCGGTAAGGGCCAGTACGGCCACGTCCGCATCACTGTGGAGCCCAACGAGTCCGGTAAGGGCTATGAGTTCCTCAATGAGATCACCGGCGGCGTCATCCCCAAGGAGTATATCCCCGCTGTCGACGCTGGTATCCAGGGTGCCATGCAGGCCGGTGTTCTGGCTGGCTATCCCGTTGTGGACGTGAAGGTCCACCTGACCTTCGGTTCCTACCACGAGGTCGACTCCTCTGAGATGGCCTTTAAGATTGCCGGTTCCATGGCCTTCAAGGAGGCCTGCCGCAAGGCTCAGCCTATCCTGCTGGAGCCTATGATGAAGGTTTCTGTCATTGCTCCCGACGAGTACCTGGGCAACGTCATCGGCGACCTGAACAGCCGCCGCGGACAGATCCAGGGCCAGGAGAGCCGTCCCGGCGCTACCCAGATCGACGCTCTGGTGCCTCTGGCCAACATGTTTGGCTATGCTACCGACCTGCGTTCTTCTACTCAGGGCCGTGGCCAGTACTCCATGGAGCCCCACAGCTATGTGGAGATTCCCAAGAGCATTGCTGAGAAGATCATTGCCGAGCGCGGCCGCAGCCAGGAGTAATTTTTGCTCCTGGGGCTCCGCACCCGGGAAATTAGGCTTGCAATTATGGCCAGAATAAGATAAAATAGCCCTGATATGCAAGACCCATTTTATTTATGTTTGATTACTGCAATATAAGGAGGAAATTCTAATGGCTAAGCAGAAATTCGAGCGTACCAAGCCCCATGTCAACATCGGCACCATCGGCCACGTTGACCACGGCAAGACCACTCTGACCGCCGCCATCACCAAGTACCTGGCTATGCAGGGCAAGGCCCAGTTCGAGGACTACGCCAGCATCGACAAGGCTCCCGAGGAGAAGGAGCGCGGCATCACCATCAACACCGCTCACGTTGAGTATGAGACTGACGCCCGTCACTATGCTCACGTTGACTGCCCGGGCCACGCCGACTATATCAAGAACATGATCACCGGCGCTGCTCAGATGGACGGTGCTATCCTGGTTATCGCTGCTACCGACGGCCCCATGGCTCAGACCAAGGAGCACATCCTGCTGGCCCGTCAGGTGGGCGTGCCCGCTATCGTCGTGTTCCTGAACAAGTGCGATCAGGTCGACGACGAGGAGCTGCTGGAGCTGGTCGAGATGGAGGTCCGCGAGACTCTGGACAAGTACGAGTTCCCCGGCGACGAGATCCCCATCATCAAGGGTTCCGCTCTGAACGCTCTGGTTTCCGAGTCCAACGATCCCAACGCTCCCGAGTATGCTTGCATCAAGGAGCTGATGGACGCTGTTGACAGCTATATCCCCACTCCCGCCCGTAACGAGGATCTGCCCTTCCTGATGCCCGTTGAGGACGTGTTCACCATCTCTGGCCGTGGTACCGTTGCTACCGGCCGTGTGGAGCGTGGCGTGATCAAGACTGGTGAGACCGTGGAGATCGTCGGCCTGTCCGAGGAGAAGAAGTCCACCGTCGTGACCGGTCTGGAGATGTTCCGCAAGACCCTGGATTACGCTGAGGCTGGTGATAACGTCGGCGCCCTGCTGCGTGGTATCGCCAAGACCGACATCGAGCGTGGCCAGGTTCTGTGTAAGCCCGGCTCCATTCACCCCCACACCAAGTTCGTGGGTCAGGTGTACGTGCTGACCAAGGAAGAGGGCGGCCGTCACACTCCCTTCTTCAACAACTATCGTCCTCAGTTCTACTTCCGTACCACCGACGTGACCGGCATCATCACCCTGCCCGAGGGCACCGAGATGTGCATGCCTGGCGATAACGTCGATATGAAGGTCGAGTTGATCACCCCCATCGCCATCGAGAAGGGCCTGCGTTTCGCTATCCGTGAGGGTGGCCGTACCGTGGGTTCCGGCGCTGTTATTGAGATCGAGGAGTAATTAACAACTCCCTATGCCGCCCGGCTTTTGCCGGGCGGTTTTTATATGGGTGACCTTCCGCGGCAAAAGTGCTGTTATCGAGATCGAGGAGTAATTTTGCTCTCCCTAAGCCCCCTGCCATTTGGCAGGGGGCTTTTCTTATGGGCGGCCTTCTGCGGGAAAGGTGCCTTAAGATCGAGAAAGTAATACTTATGTTCTTGAATCCCCCTGTCATTTGTCAGGGGGATTTTTCTTGACACAGAAGGTTTAGTGTGATAAACTTCAAATAGAAAGTGGGTTTATCAATATAAACCTAAAAAGAAAAATTGGTTGCAGAAACAGGAAAAATGCAGAGTGAGGGTAAATAAGCAGGAAACAAGTCTTAAATGTAATTAAGCAAAATTGACAAAATATAAAAATAGGAGCATGATAAAAATATAAAAAAGACACAAAGGAGTGAGCCGGATATGACGATCGATCGTGAAACAGCTCTGCACGCCTCCCGGAAGTTTCGCTTAATGCGCACTGGGAATATTGTGACTCTGGTTTCCCTGGCGGTGATCCTCGCAAATGCAATTCTTGCTCTTATGATTGTATGGAGCAATCCATTCGCCTTCTTTGTGACCGGGGGAATGGGACTGATTACGTTCTTTGTGCTGCTGAGCGGGATCGCGGCGGTGGTTGGCGGTATTATGTATGTGGTAGGACTATATGGACTGCGAGATGTCCGGCCGGAGTATAAAGATGCTTTTCTTTGTGAAATTGTATTGATTGTGCTGACAATTATCGGAGCCTTGGTGGGCTCTGGAAGCGTATTGGGGCAGATACTAAGTACTATCACAACCTTGGGAACTTTGGTGGTGCTGTGGCTGGTTATTTTGGGAACCCGACATCTGTTGGAAAACCTGCAGCAGGAAGAAATCCTGCGTCGGGGAAAAATTCTTTGGTGGCTGAGTGCTGCATCGACCATAGTGGCATGCGGGTATGCACTGATTCCGACGCCCTCAGTCATAGACACGGGAGCAATTATTTTACTGGCAGTTGGCGTAGTGATTTCTGTCTTTTCGCTGGTGGCAGCAGTGTACTATGTAAACTATTTGGGGCGGGTGGTCAATACCTTGGAGGGCCAGACCCTGGAACAGGCAGTGGAAGCACTGGAAGAGGAATAATGTGGTGTGCATAGCAGAGGGGCGGCTGGAGTCAGCCGCCCTTTTTGTAGGATGTGAAAAAAAGGGTTGACAAACCAAAAGGCCGTGCATATAATAGCACCAACAAGTAAATCCAATCCAAACCTATGAGAAAGAAGAGTAGCCGGTGCAGCAAACCCAAAGAGAGTCCTGGGTGGTGAGATCAGGGCGGGGCGCGGCCGAGTGAATGGTCTTTCGAGGGCGGCTTGAACGGGCAACCTAGTAGATGCCGACGGGGACCCACCCGTTATCCATCGGGCACGCGTGATGGCGCGTGAAGCGAGCGGACGTGAAAACGTCAATTTGGGTGGTATCGCAGGAGTCAGGCTCTTGTCCCATGTGGGATAAGGGGCTGTTTTTTTATACCCGCAAGACTCCAAATCAAGGCCGTTGGCAGCGGCCCCTCCATCGTCCACCCAAACAAATTTCGGCCAAATGGCCAATTATGGAGGTAACATTATGAAAAAGAACAACGTGGTCAAGAAGTTTGCGGCTCTGTCTCTGTCCTGTGCCATGGCATTGTCTCTGGCGGCCTGCTCCGGCGGCAACGCTGGAACGTCCAATTCCTCCGGATCTGGGAGCACCTCTGGCTCCGGAAATGGGGATGGATATAAGATCGCGGTGGTTCGCCAGCTGGACCATGCGTCCATGAATGAGATCCGGGACGCCATTACCGCTGAGCTGGATGCCAAGGAAAAGGAACTGGGCGTGGAGATCGAGTACAAGGACTTCAACGGTAACAACGATACTTCCACTCTGGCTCAGATTGGCGCGGAGATCATCGCCGGCGGCTATGATGCTATCGTTCCCATTGGTACGCTGGCAGCTCAGCAGATGGCCTCTACCGCCCAGCAGACCCAGACCCCGGTGATTTACGGCACGGTCAGCTACCCCGAGGTAGCCAAACTGACTGGCATTCCCTACGTCACCGGCACCAGTGACGCACTGAATGTAGAGCTGCTGCTGGATATGATGTTGGCCCAGAATCCCGAGGTCAAAACCGTGGGTCTGCTGTACTCCACCTCTGAGGTAAACAGTGCTCCTGCTATTGAGGACGCCAAGGAATACCTGGACGCCAAGGGCATCTCCTATATTGAGAAGACCGGCAACACCTCTGACGAGATCATCGCCGCGGTCAGCTCTATGCTGGATCAGGTAGACGCAGTCTTTACTCCCACCGACAATGTGGTGCAGGCGGCTGAACTGGCCATTGCTCCCATGCTGGCTGAGGCGGGGATTCCCCACTATGCGGGCGCTGACTCCTTTGTCCGCAATGGCGCTTTCGCCACCTGCGGCGTGAACTACACCGACCTGGGTACTCAGACCGCTGACCTGGCCCTTCAGGTGCTCCAGACCGGCGAGTTCCCCGAGTTTGTTACCGTCTCCGGCGACATTATCACCGTGAACACCGATACCGCGAAGACCCTGGGCATTGATTACTCCATGTTCTCTGACATGGGTTCCCAGGTGGTAGAGGTTCAGACCACCCAGGACTAACCTGCAAAGGATGTTACATTTTTATCCGCCATCCCTCCGCTGAAATGCGGAGGGATGGCCTGTCCATTGAGAGGAGCGATTGCTGTGGTTACCGTACTTCAAACCGCACTGGAAGCGGGTTTTGTCTATGCGCCGGTGGCGCTGGCTCTGTTTCTCAGTTTTTCCATTTTAAACATTGCCGATATGACCACAGATGGGGCTTTCGTTCTGGGCAGTGCAGTGTCGGCTATGATGTGCCTGGCAGGTCACCCGATCCTGGCCCTGCCTGCCGGAATGCTGGCCGCGGCGCTGGCCGGATTTGTGACGGCATTTCTTCAGACAAAGTTATCTGTTCCATCTATTTTGGCAGGAATTATCACCAATATCGGCCTGTACAGCATCAATCTGATGGTAATGGGAAAGAGCAATCAATCCTTGTTTATGGCCGATACCATCTACACCATGGCCAATGAGGCCGGTTTTGCCGGAAGCTGGTATAAGCTGACAGTGACAGCGGGAATTGTGATTGTGGTGGCAGTTCTGCTGGTGCTGTTTTTGGGGACCCGGCTGGGTCTGTCCATCCGAGCCACCGGTGACAATGCAGATATGGTGCGGGCTTCCTCCATCAATCCTACCTTTACGATTACCGTCGGCCTGTGCGTAGCCAATGCGCTGACCGGCCTGTCCGGCGCGATGGTGGCCCAGTACAGCACCTTCGCCGATGTGAACAGCGGAACCGGCATGGTGGTGCTGGCTCTGGCCGCCCTGGTCATCGGCGAGACCCTCATCGGAAAGAGCTCTATGGCTCGCGGTGTGGTGGGCGTCATCGCAGGCAGCATCATCTATCGCTGCATCTACGCAGCCGCCCTGCGCTTTAATGTTCCCGCCGACTACATGAAGCTGGTCTCCGCCATCATCGTGGGCGCCGCCATTGCCGCTCCGGCCGTGCGTCGTTGGACTGCATTCCAGATGCAGAAGCGTCGGGCCATTGCTGCAAGAAAGGAGGAGCAGTAACCATGGGGAAACTGGAGATGAAGAATCTGACCAAGACCTTTAACCCCGGAACCGTCAACGAAAAGACGGCTTTATCCGGGCTGAGTCTAACGGTAGAAGATGGAGACTTTATTACCATCGTGGGCTCCAACGGTGCAGGAAAATCCACCCTGTTTCACGCCATCGCCGGCGTGTTCTATGTGGATGGCGGCTCCATTGTGCTGGATGGGGAGGATATTACTTACAAGCCGGAGTACCGGCGCAGCCGGGAAATGGGCCGCCTGTTTCAGGACCCCATGCGTGGTACGGCTCCCCACATGACCATTGAGGAGAATTTGGCGCTGGCCTATCTCCGTACCGCCAAGCACCAGAACGCCTTTTTCAGCCGCACCAGCAAGGCGGACCGGGCCTTTTTCCGGGATCAGCTGGCCCGGCTGGACATGGGGCTGGAAGACCGGATGCGCCAGCCGGTGGGGCTGCTCTCCGGCGGCCAGCGCCAGGCTCTGACGCTGCTGATGTCTACCATGGTGCCGCCTAAGGTGCTGCTGCTGGACGAGCACACCGCCGCGCTGGACCCCGGCACTGCGGAGAAGGTGCTGGAGATCACCAAGCAGGTGGTCCGGGAGCACAAGATCACCACCCTGATGGTGACCCACAACATGCACCAGGCCCTGGAACTGGGCAACCGCACCTTGATGATGGATCAGGGACGGGTGGTGTTTGACGTGGCAGGGGAGGAGCGCAGCACCCTCACCGTAGACGACCTGCTGGCGAAATTCCGCCAGGGAGCGGGAAAAGAGCTGGATAACGACCGAATCCTGCTTTCCTAAGAGAAAATTGCCTGTGGAGGGCGGCTATGCCGCCCTCCACGTTTGTACGAAAAGGAAAAATAATCTTCCAGCCCCTTGCAATCGGAACGGGGCTGTGGTATATTAAGTAAAGAATTATGGTAGTATTGGCTAGAGTGGGGTTTCGGCTCCGCTCTTTTTGATTGACCAAATGGGCTCGACTACCGCCGGCCAGCGGAGCGCCCAGTGCAGTTTGGAGGTTTTTGACATGGCAAAAGTGACCGAGATGGCGGCCCAGCTTGCCCAGCCCTTCGTGGAGGCGGCGGGCTGCTCCCTGTGGGATGTGGAATATGTAAAGGAGGCAGGGGAGTGGTATCTCCGCTTCTATATTGATAAGGATGGGGGCGTGTCCATCAACGACTGCGAGGCGGTCTCCCGCCCCCTGTCCGATGCTCTGGATGAGGCCGACCCCATTGAGGGCAGCTACACCCTGGAGGTGTCCTCCGCCGGAGCGGACCGGGCGCTGAAAAAGCCGGAGCACTTCGCCCAGTTCCAGGGCGCTGAGGTGGAGGTCAAACTCTACCGGGCCCGGGACGGCCGGAAGGACTATGTGGGGCTGCTGGAGTCCTATGAGGACGGAGACGTGACCCTGAATGTGGGCGGCGCGCCCATGAAATTTGAGAAGAAAGAACTGGCGCTGGTACGGCTGTACCCCCGCTTCTGAGAATAGTAGGAGGAGACCGACGTGGCTAAGAGAACAACGAAAAAGGTCAATAGCAACGAGCTGGACGGACAGGAATTTTTTGCCGCCATTGCTCAGATCGAGCAGGAGAAGGGCATCAAGCCCGGCTATATGATGGAGAAGATCACCCAGGCTCTGGTATCGGCATACCGCCGGGACCACGAGGGCGTGGGCGATAATCTGATCGTGGACGCCAACCCCGAGACCAACACCGTCCGCATGTTCCTGAAGAAGGATGTAGTAGAGGTCGTGGACAATCCCAACACCGAGATCAGCCTGCAGGAGGCCAAGGCCGCTCTGCCCCGGGCCGAGCTGGGCGATGTGGTGCGCATTGAGGTCAAGCCCAAGAGCTTTGGCCGCATTGCCGCTCAGACTGCCCGCCAGGTCATCATCCAGGGCATCCGCGAGGCCGAGCAGGGCATGGTGTACGACGAGTTCTCCTCCAAGGAGCACGAGCTGCTCACCGGCGTGGTTACCCGCATCGATCCCCGCAACGGGGCGGTCACCCTGCGCATCAGCTCCGGCTCTGAGTTCACCGACGCCTATCTGGGCGCCAATGAGCAGGTCAAGGGTGAGAGCTACGTGGAGGGCCAGCGCCTGAAGGTGTACATGGTGGAGGTGCGCAAGGCCACCAAGGGCCCCCAGGTCATTATCTCCCGCACCCACCCCGGTCTGGTCAAGCGCCTCTTTGAGCTGGAAGTGCCTGAGATCTACGACGGCACCGTGGAGATCCGGTCCATTGCCCGTGAGGCCGGTTCCCGCACCAAGCTGGCGGTCTGGTCTGCCGACCCCAACGTAGATCCCATCGGCGCCTGTGTCGGCCCCCGCGGTCAGCGTGTCAACACCATCGTGGAGGAGCTCAAGGGCGAGAAGATGGACATTATCAAGTACTCCGACGATCCTGCCGAGTACATTGCCGCTGCCCTGTCTCCCGCCGACGTGGTCAGCGTGGAGCCTCTGCCCGACGGCAAGAGCTGCCGCGTGGTAGTGCCCGACGACCAGCTGTCTCTGGCCATCGGTAAGGAGGGCCAGAACGCCCGCCTGGCCGCCAAGCTCACCGGCTGGAAGATCGACATTAAGCCCGCCTCCGCTCCCCTGGAGCCCATCGAGGAGATCCAGCAGGAAGAGTTGGAGGACGACGCTCTGGTGGCTGAGGAGCCTGTGGAGAGCGAGGAAGAGTAATCCATATCAATTTTGTCATGAAAGGGGTGAGATCTGTGCCCAAGAAGATCCCCATGCGCCAGTGTGTTGGCTGCCGGGAGATGAAGCCGAAAAAGGAACTGATCCGGGTGGTCCGTTCTCCGGAGGGGCAGGTGTCCCTGGATTTCCGGGGAAAGCTGCCTGGGCGGGGGGCCTATGTGTGTCCCAATCCCGCCTGTCTGGCCAAGGCCAAAAAGTCCAAGGCGCTGGAGCGGGCCTTTTCTGCCCCCCTTCCTGAGGAAGTATATCAGGCGCTGGAAGAACAGATGAAGGAGGTGCCCCAGGATGCCCAATGATCCCATTCTCCACCTGCTGGGCCTGGCCCGTAAGGCGGGACGGCTGGAGATCGGCGAGGAGCCGGTGGGCGCCGTCTGCCGGGCCCGTCAGGCCCGCCTGGTGCTGCTGGCCAGCGACGCAGCCGCCAACACCAACCGCCGGGCCGCCCATTTTGGCGAGGCAGGCAACGTCCTGTGGCTGGAAGTGCCCTACTCCAAAGCGGAACTGGGCTTCCACCTGGGCCGCGGCTCCTGCGCCATGCTGGCCATTACCGACGCGGGGTTTGCCGCGACGGTGACCGAGAAGCTGGCTGCCCGGGACCCGGAGCGCTACGGACCTGCCGCGCAGCAGCTGCGGCAGAAGGCGGACCGGGTGCTCCAGCGGCAGAAGGAGAAACGCCAGCACGAGAAAAACCTGCAAAACGGAAAGAAAAAGCCCTGGGCAGTACCAAACCCCGCCCAGAAGAAAAACGCCGCTCCCAGTGGGCAGCGCAAAGGCAAAGGGGAGTCCTCCGGCGCGCCGGAAACACGTTCTCCCCGGTCCGGAAGCCCGCGCCCGGGCCAGAAGCATCGACCCGGCCCAGGCGGCCGCAAGCTGTCCGGAACATTCCGGCACAAACCCTAAGAAACGAGGTGGCTCCCGAATATGATGATCAAATATCCCATCCACAAGGTGGCCAAGGATTTTAAGAAGGGGTCCAAGGAGCTCCAGTCCAAGGAGGTCATGGACATCCTGACTCAGTATGGGCATCCGCCCAAGAACCACATGCAGCCCCTGACTGACCAGGAGCTGTCCCTGGTGTTTGAATATCTCACCCAGCACAATCAGGTGGACTCCATCCAGTCCATTTATGAGGATGTGTACCACGAGCCCGCCGCCGCCAAGGCGGAGGCCCCCAAGGCCGCCCAGAGCAAGCCTGTCCAGCAGGGTAAGCCCGCCGGACAGCCCAAGCCCGCCCAGCAGCAGAACAAGGGCGGCAATGCCCAGGCCCGGCCCCAGCAGGGCCAGCAGCAGGCGGCCCATAAGCCCCAGGCGCAGCAGAGCCAGCAGACCGTGTCTCAGCCCTCCAGCCGTGTGCCTACCAAGAAGGTGGTGGACACCCGCGGCGGCGGCGCGGTGAATCTGGATAAGTATGACGAGCGTCTGGAGTCCTTCACCGACCAGCGTCAGCAGGACCGGGGCGGCAAGGAGAAGTTCCAGAACCGCAACGCTCAGCGTCAGCGCGGCCGTCAGCAGGGTCCCGGCAACAAGCGTAAGCAGGAGGAGCAGGATCGTCTGCGCCGTCTGCAGCTGGAGATTGCCAAGAAGGCTCCGCTGAAGGTGATGATCCCTGACGAGATCGGCGTGGGCGAGCTGGCCAGCCGCATGAAGAAGACCGGCGCCGAGGTGGTCAAGACCCTGATGAAGATGGGTGTCATGGCCTCCCTCAGCGAGATCATCGACTATGACACCGCTGCCCTGGTTGCTATGGAGCTGGGCTGCAAGGTGGAGAAGGAAGTCGTTGTTACCATCGAGGAGAAGCTCATCGATACCACCGAGGACAAGGAAGAGGATTTGATCCCCCGCGCTCCCGTTGTGGTGGTTATGGGCCACGTCGACCACGGCAAGACCTCTCTGCTGGACTATATCCGCCACGCCAACGTGGTTTCCGGCGAGGCCGGCGGCATTACCCAGCACATCGGCGCCTATCAGGTGGATGTGAATGGCAGCCCTGTTACTTTCCTGGACACCCCCGGCCACGAGGCCTTTACCGCCATGCGTGCCCGCGGCGCCATGGTCACCGACGTAGCCATCCTGGTGGTGGCCGCTGACGACGGCATCATGCCCCAGACCGTGGAGTCCATTAACCACGCCAAGGCCGCCGAGATTCCCGTGATCGTGGCCATCAACAAGATGGATAAACCCACCGCCAACCCCGAGCGCATCAAGCAGCAGCTCACCGAGTACTCCCTGGTGCCCGAGGAGTGGGGCGGCGACACCATTATCTGCCCCATCTCCGCCAAGACCGGCGAGGGCATCGACAACCTGCTGGACATGGTGGTCCTCACCGCTGAGATGCGGGAGCTGAAGGCCAACCCCAACCGCTCCGCCCATGGCGCTGTCATCGAGGCCCGGCTGGACAAGGGCCGCGGCCCTGTGGCCACCCTGCTGGTGCAGAACGGTACCCTGCATCAGGGCGATGTGATCATTGCCGGCACTGCTGTGGGCCGTGTCCGCGCCATGACCAACGACAAGGGCCAGAAGGTCACCGAGGCCGGCCCCTCCGTCCCCGTGGAGATCATCGGTATGGGCGAAGTGCCTGAGGCCGGCGATGACTTCCACGCTGTGGCCGACGAGCGCATGGCCCGGGAGCTGGCCGAACAACGCAAGGCAGAGCAGAAGAGCAGCATGAACAGCAACGTGGGCAAGGTCACTCTGGAGGATCTGTTCAGCCAGATCCAGGCCGGTGAGATGAAGAACCTGAACATCATCGTCAAGGCCGACGTGCAGGGCTCCGCTGAGGCGGTGAAGTCCTCCCTGGAGAAGATCTCCAACGAGGAGGTCCGGGTGCGGGTCATCCACTGTGCCGTGGGCGCCATCAACGAGAGCGACGTCATGCTGGCGAGTACCTCCGGGGCCATCATCGTGGGCTTCAACGTCCGCCCCGACGCCAACGCCAAGGACAGCGCCGCCCGGATGAAGGTGGATATGCGGATGTACCGGGTTATCTACGACGCCATCAACGAGATCGAGGCGGCTATGAAGGGCATGCTGGCTCCCAAGTTCAAGGAAGTGGACCTGGGCCGCGCCGAGGTGCGCAACGTGTTCCGCATCACCGGCGTGGGCATGGTGGCCGGCTGCTACGTGCTGGACGGCAAGATGCAGCGTAACGCCCAAATGCGTCTGCTGCGTGACAACATCGTCATCTATGACGGCTCCATTGCCTCCCTGCAGCGCTTCAAGGATAGCGTAAAGGAGGTTGCCGCCGGCTACGAGTGCGGTATCACCTTCGAGAAGTTCCAGGATATCAAGGAAGGCGACATCATCGAGGCCTTTGTGATGGAGCAGATCGAGGTATAATACCGCGCGAGTACCCCGCGCAGCGGGGCGCGCCTTTTGGCACGTAAAATCGAAGCCGCAGGCTGAGATTTGCGCAGGGCGAATTCACTTCGCCCGAGCATTTGAAATCAAGGGGTCCACGCGGGATGGAACATCCCGTGGGGAAGTGCGGTATCACCTTCGAGAAGTTCCAGGATATCAAGGAAGGCGACATCATTGAGGCTTTCGTGATGGAGCAGATTGAAGTTTAAAAGATAATTTGACCCAACGACAGGGCGGGCGTTTTCGCCCGCCCTGTTTTGACTATAAGGAGGAGTTTTTATGGCTTCCAATCGTATCGGCCGTATCAACGAGGAGATCCAGCGGGAGCTGTCTTCCCTGATCCCCACGGTAAAAGATCCCCGGGTGACCGGGATGATTTCTGTGACGGCGGTGGAGACCACCCCGGATCTGAAATATGCCAAGGTCCACATCAGTGTGCTGGACAAGTCCAATGAGGCCCAGGTGCTCAAGGGCTTGAAGTCGGCGGGCGGCTATCTGCGCCGGGAGCTGGGCCGCACCCTGAACCTGCGTAACACCCCCCAGCTGTCCTTCGTCCCTGACGATTCCATCGACAAGGGCGCCCACATCCTCAGCATGCTGCGGGACCCCAACGTGGTCAAACCGGTGAATCCCGACAACCACTACGGCGAGGACCAGGAGGACGAGGAATGAGCACGCTGACCTATGAGCAGGCCGCCCAGCGGCTGCTGGAGGGAGACGGCTACCTGATTCTTACCCACGTGCGCCCCGACGGGGACACGGTGGGCTGTGCCGCCGCCCTTTGTACCGCCCTGCGGGAGCAGGGGAAGGAGGCGTATGTCCTGCCCAACCCGGAGCTCACCGCCATCTTTGCCCCCTATCTGGAGGGCCTGCTGGCTCCTGAGGGATACCAGCCCAAGAAGGTGGTCAGCGTAGACATGGCGGCCCGGGGCTTGTTCCCGGAGAATGCCCAATGCTATCTGGAGAAGGTGGACCTGGCCTTTGACCACCACCCTTCTCAGGAGTTTTTTGCCAAGGAGACCTGCCTGGACGCAGGCCGGGCTGCCTGTGGTGAGCTGATGTACGATGTGATCCGCCAGTGGGGAAGCGTGAGCCAGGCTGTGGCTCTGCCCCTCTACGTGGCGGTGTCCACCGACACCGGCTGCTTTGTCTACTCCAATACCTCTCCGGCGACCCACGCGGTGGCTGCCGCCCTGCTGGAGACGGGAATCGACTTTTATCCCATCAACCGCCGCCATTTCCGTACTCGCTCTCTCAAGCGACTGAAGCTGGAGGGAATGCTCACTTCCGGTATGGAAGTGTTGGACGAGGGAAAACTGGCCATTGTCACCCTGACCCTGGACATGATTGCCCAGGTGCAGGCCAAGGAGGAGGACCTGGACGACATTTCCGCCTTTGTGGGCGGGGTAGAGGGGGTCCACACCGGGGTCACCATCCGGGAGCTGCGCCCCGGCGTGTGCAAGATCTCTCTGCGTACCGAGCCCGGTGAACTCAACGCCAGTGCGGTGTGTGCCATTCTGGGCGGTGGCGGACATGCCGCTGCGGCCGGAGCCACCGTAGAGGGCGACCCCGCCTATACCCGGAAGGTGCTGGTGGAGGCCATCCGCCAGGTACAGAGCCAGGGCAAGTAAAGGGAGGACCCATGCCAAACGGAATCATTGTGATTGATAAACCCCAGGATTGGACGGCGTCGGAGCACGCCCTGTTGGAACGCCCCTTCGCCAAGGCAAAGGGGCTTATCCAGGCGTGCGGCTCCTCCTTTTCGCGTCGCACCCGCTTTGCTGGGCTGCGCCGCGAGGAAAGGGGGGCCTGCTATGCCTAATGGAATTATTGTAATTGATAAGCCACAGGACTGGACATCTATGGATGTATGTGCCAAGCTGCGGGGCCTGTTCCACGAAAAGCGGATCGGCCACGCCGGAACCCTGGACCCTATGGCTACCGGCGTGCTGCCGGTATTTGTAGGCCGGGCCACCCGGGCGGTGGAGTTTGCCAGTGAGGGGGATAAGGAGTACCTGGCCGGACTGCGCCTGGGCACCGTCACCGATACCCAGGATACCTCCGGCCGGGTGCTGGAGGAGCATCCCGTCTCAGTGACTCGGGAAGAATTAGAGGCGGCGCTGGCCCCCTTCCGGGGCGAAATTCAGCAGCTGCCTCCCATGTACTCCGCCATTAAGGTAAACGGGAAAAAGCTGTATGAATTGGCCCGGAAGGGCCGTGAGGTGGAGCGCAAGCCCCGGGCCATCACCATCCACTCCCTGGAGGTGGAGGGCCAGGAGAGCGCCACCGACTTTCTTATCCGGGTGCGCTGCTCCAAGGGGACCTATGTGCGTACTCTGTGCCACGACATCGGCCAGGCTCTGGGCTGCGGAGGGACTATGTACTCCCTGCGGCGGACCATGGCGGCCGGTTTTACCTTGGAGGACGCTCTGCCTCTGGAGCAGGTACTCCAGTCTGAGGATCCCGCGAGCCTGCTGCTGGGGGTGGATGCCTACTTTGCCGGCCGCCCTGTGCTGATCCTGAAGCCTGCGGCAGAGAAAAAGGTGCGCAACGGCATGACACTGGTGCTGCCTGATGCGCCCCCTGCCGGGGAGTATCGGGTATACAGTGAGGCAGGAGAGTTTCTGGCTTTGAGTCGGGTCTCCCAGGGAAAGCTCATTACCATCAAGAGCTTTTTCCAGGTTTGAGGGAAATAAGGAGAGGATACTTTTGAGCAATACCAAACGGGTGATCGCCCTGGGTTTTTTTGACGGGGTGCACAAGGGCCACGGAGCCCTGCTGTCCACCGTGACGCGCCGGGCACAGGAACTGGACGCGGCGGCCTGCGCCTTCACCTTTGACCGCAGTCCCACCGCCGCCATCACCGGACAGGTGGTGCCCCTGCTCAGCTCGGTGGAGGACCGTGTGTGGCTGATGCGCAGCTGCTACGGCATCCAGGAGGTCATCGTGTCCAGCTTTGACGGCATGATGCGCATGGACTGGCAGGATTTTATTACAGAATATCTCATCAAGCAGCTGAATGTGGTCCATGTGGTGGCCGGTCACGACTTCCATTTCGGCTATATGGGCAAGGGAAACCCCCAGCGGCTCAAGGAGACCTGCGAGAAGCTGGGCGTGGGCTGCGACATTATCGGCAAGGTGGAGCAGGAGGGCATCACCATTTCCTCCACCTATATCCGTACCCTCATCGCCCAGGGGGAGATGGAGCGGGCCGTGGACTTTTTGGGCCATCCCCATGTGCTTACCAACCGGGTGACTCACGGTAAGAAGATCGGCAGCTCGTCCCTGGGCTTCCCCACGGTGAACTTGCGTATCCCTGCTCCGGTGATCGTTCCCGCCTTTGGCGTCTACGCCACCCGAGTGGTGGTGGATGGAGAAAGCCATATGGCGGTGACCAATGTGGGGGTGCGTCCCACGGTGTCCGATAACGACGGGCGGGTGACGGTGGAAGGGTTTATCCTGGACTTTTCCGGTGACCTGTACGGCAAGGAGCTGCGGATGGAGTTTTACAGCTACCTGCGTGGAGAGAAAAAATTCCCCTCTCTCCAGGCTCTGGCCGAGGAGATCGGACGCAACGCCCAGCAGACCCGGGACTTCTTTGCCGCCCATCCCCAGATGTAAGGAGGGACTGCCATGCAAGGAGAAACTATGCGCTACAACCGGATGCATCTGTTTTTCTGGCTGTATGCTGCTGTGCTGGCCCTGGCGGCCGTCCTGTTTTCCTCACCGCAGGAGATTTTGACCGGACTGCGCACCATCGTATTGACCGAGGACTCCCTGATCACCGACTATGTGCTGATTGCCGGTCCGGGTGCCGCGCTGATGAATTCCGCCCTGGTCACCGCAATTTCCATCGTACTTTTGAAGCTGTCCCGGGAGCCGTTTAACGGCTTCTCTCTGGTGGTGATTGGGCTGATGTCAGGCTTTTCCCTGTTCGGGAAAAACTGTGTCAATATCTGGCCCATTCTGCTGGGTACCTGGCTATATGCAAAGAGCCGGCGGGAGCACTTTGGCAAGTATATTTCCGTAGGACTGCTGGCCACCGCCCTGGCTCCAGCGGTGAGTTACATCTCCCTGGACAACGGCTGGGGAAACCCGGTGGCAGGACTGATCACCGGCGTGATCATCGGCTTTATCATGCCGCCTCTGTCTGCCTATACATATAAGATCCAAAACGGCATGAACCTGTATAACGTGGGCTTTGCCTGCGGTCTGGTAGCCTTCCTGCTGGTGCCCCTTATCAGCTCTATGGGAGCCACCCCCACCACCCAGTACCACTGGGCAAAAGGGTATGACCTGCCCTTTGGCGCGGCGCTGGGCATGCTGTGTGTTGTTCTGATCCTGGGCGGGCTCTTCGCATCAGGAAAGCCGGTTTGGGCCGTCTGGGCGGGATACCGCCGTCTGCTGACCACCAGCGGCCGCGCTCCCAGCGACTATCTGCGTATGTTTGGAGCGGGGCCTGTGCTGGTGAATATGGGAGTCAACGGCCTGATCGGCATGGCTTTCGTACTGGGCGGCGGCGGCGAGCTGAACGGTCCCACCGTAGGCGGGATCCTCACCATCATGGGCTTTTCCGCCTTTGGCAAGCACGTGTTCAACATTGTACCCGTCATGGCGGGCGTGTTCCTGGGCAGCCTGGTGATGCACTGGGAACTCAGCAACCCATCCGTGCAGCTGGCCTGCCTGTTCTGCACCACCCTGGCACCCATTTCGGGCTACTTTGGCTGGCCCTATGGTGTTTTGGCTGGGTTTATTCACTCTTCCGTGGTGCTGTACACCGGCAGCCCTGTGGCGGGAATGAATCTATATAACAACGGTTTTTCCGGCGGCCTGGTGGCCACGGTGCTCTACCCGGTAATCATTGCCGTGTTCCAGCACCGCAAACCCACTCTGGTGGATCAGGACTACTTTGATTCCATGGAGCATGACGAGCCGGTAACGCCTCCGCCTGCCCATCAGATCACAGAGGAAAAAGAGGTATAAAAAATCTGGAGCATTTCCCAGCGGAATGCTCCAGATTTTTTACTGCCATTTTGCCAGAACCCTTTGGACCAGCTCCGGGGAGAGCTGCGGGAAGGGGGTGATGGGAACAGGTTCCAGGTCGTAGGGGCCGATGGCCTTCTCAAAGGTCTGCACATCCCGCCAGGCTCCGTCCACATAGCCGGTATTACGGCAGATGCCTGCGTCCTGAAAGCCCATACTGCGGTGGAGCCCCTCACTCTTCTCATTGGGAACGGTGACGATGCCGTACACCGTGCGCACTCCCTGGATAGCCAAGAGCTCCATCAGGGCACCATACAGCTTCCGGCCTACTTTTTGGGAGGTGTGGCCCTGGGCCACATAGACGGACAGCTCGGCACCCCACTGATAGGCGGCCCGCTCTTTGAAGCGGTGGGCGTAGGCGTAACCCACGGGAGTGCCATTCTCCTCCCAGACCAAATAGGGGTAGCCTTCCAGTGTATGGGTGATCCGGTCCTGAAACTCCCGGGGCGAAGGGAGCTCATACTCAAAGGTGATTGGGGTATGAATATACTGCCCATAGATACCCACCAGCGCGGGGGCATCCATTGGGGTAGCCAGTCGCAGTGCCATAGGGAATCCCTCCTTGTTCCTGGAGAGTATACCACCTTTTTGGCCCGGCGTAAAGTTCAGCACAGACCCTCCAGCAGCTTCACGTTGCCCTGGAGCCGCTCGTCCTGGGGCTCCAGAGCGAGAGCCGTCCGGGCTGCCTCCAGAGCAAGTTGGGGTCGACCCGTGTGGAAGTAGGCCTGGCAGCGCAGGTCATAGGGCAGCGCTCCCCAGGCCCTGGCCTCGCAGATGTAGGTACGGGGACGTTTCCCAATGGCCAGAGCTTTTTGGGTAAAGTAGAGTACCCCATCCCACTCCTCCTGGGTGTAGAGCAGCAGGGCCAGCTCCACCAAGGGTTCCCGCAGATGGGGGACTTCCGCCGCTGCCCGCAGGTACCAGCGAAGCGCCTCCTCGGGCTGCCCCTTGTGCTCATAGGACTGGGCAATAAACCGCATAGAGGCTGCCCGCTCATCGGCCCAAGTGGCGCTGGGCATGGCCAGGTGCTGTGTCAGGGTGCGGATGCAGTCGTCCCAGCGGCCGTGGAACAGGTACTCCCGGCCCAGATAGTGGACACTGCGGTCGTCCTGAGGTGCCTCAGCCACTGCCAATTCCAGAAGAGGCAGGTACTGGGCCCGGGATTTTTCCGGATCCGGGTGGTGGTCCAGCTGGACTCCCTCTGCCGAGACTTTTAAGCCCGGCTGTCCAGGCCCCATCCACTCCAGGACCTCATGTACCGGATGGACCCAACGGTAGCCGTGACGGGCATGGATCTTTTCATACCAGAAGACCACACCCTCACCTCCATCCGGGCGAAAGCTCCAGGTGTAGCGGTAGGTGGCCTGGGTAGTACCAGGGATCCAAGCGGACTCCAGGGCTTTTCGCCAGCCGGGATGGAATACTTCGTCCAGGTCGGTGCAGACGCAGATATCTGCGTCCGGGTCTATCAGATCCAGAGAGCGGTTGCGGGCCACATCAAAGCGCCAGGGACAGATGGTCTCCACCGTCACCTGGGCGCCCAGTGCCCGGAGCCGCTGCACGGTATCGTCGGTAGAGCCGGTGTCCAGAACCACGATCTGGTCGGCCTCAGACATGGATTTTATCCAGCGGGATACAAATTGGGCTTCATTTTTGCAAATAGCATAGACAACGATCTTCATGGTGTGCCTCCTGTGGCAGCTGTGTGCCGGAAAGTCAAAGAGGGAGCGGAGCATGGGCTCCGCTCCCTGGATGAGGGCAGGGTGATTTGCTTACGTGGGAATATCACCCAGGCGGGTAATGTCAAGGGCAATGGCGCTGGCCTGGTATCCGCTTCCGGTCGGTACCACCTGGAGAGTGGTAGGTGCCTTGGAGACAACCAGAGGAACGGAGAAGGACTGGGGGGTGGAATCCCCTGTACTTTGGAAATTGTAGGGCACAGAGGCACCGGGGACGATACTGCCGTCAGATTCCAGAGAAGTAACGATATTGGCAGGGAAGGAATCACTGTCAGCAGGAGACAGAACACCATGGAATTGCACAGAGTAGACGCCGGGCTGATTGATGGTGAAGTCCGAACTGCCCGCGGTGTGCGAAATATCGGTGCCGTAGCTCAGTGCATTACGATCAAATTCCAACGGATCGCCGGAGGCTCCGGATTGAGTGGGGGAAGAGTAAGCAGACAGCAAGCTGACAGGCGGAGTGGTCCCGGTTGGACCCTGTGGGATGGTAAAGTCCAGGATCGCGTTCTGGGGGGTACCAGAGTTGGTTACCTTAGCATCAGTACCGGGATCACCTGTGGTAACTGTGCCAACGGCGAAGGTTGCGGCAGTTCCTGCAGCGCCCTCGTTGCCGGCAGGGCCAGTAGGGCCAGTGGGACCGGTAGCACCGGCGGGGCCTGTGGCGCCAGCAGGACCAGTCGCACCGGCAGGCCCGGTAGGACCGGTGGGGCCAGTTGCACCGGCAGGGCCAGCAATGCCCTGAGGACCAGTGGGACCGATAACACCAGCAGTACCCTGAGGACCAGAGGGGCCAGTTGCACCAGCGGCGCCCTGAGGACCAGTGGGACCAGTCGCACCGGCGGTACCCTGAGGCCCAGTGGGGCCAGTCGCGCCAGCAGCGCCCTGAGGACCGGTGGGACCGATGGCACCAACAGCACCCTGAGGACCGGTGGGGCCAGTCGCACCGGCGGCACCCTGAGGTCCGGTAGGACCAGTGGCACCAACGGCACCCTGAGGCCCGGTAGGTCCGGTTGCGCCAGCGGCGCCCTGAGGACCGGTGGGACCGGTGGCACCAGCGGCACCCTGAGGTCCAGTGGGCCCGGTCGCGCCAGCGGCGCCCTGAGGTCCGGTGGGGCCGGTGGCACCTACCGGTCCGGCGATGCCCTGAGGCCCAGTAGGACCGGTTGCGCCATCCGGACCCGGATAGCCCTGAGGTCCGGTAGGACCCATGGGACCGGTAGGTCCAGGAGAACCGGCCGGTCCGGCAGAGCCTGCAGGACCGGTTGCCCCGGCCGGACTCGTTGCTCCAGTCGGACCAGTGGGACCGGGGCAGCAGGGCGGACAAGGGGGCGGGCAGGGAGGAGGACAGGGAGGCGGGCAGTGGGACGACTGACACCCACCGGTGAGGTGGGCTACCACCTCGCCCTGTCGGCTCCACTCCCTCTGAGAGGGATAATAATGATTCATAGCAAGTTCCTCTTTCCGCAAGACTGTGGCTATGCCACAGTCCATCCTATGCGCCAGAGGGAAAAATGTCCCGGGTGCCTTGCCCGGAAAGGCGGGATGTGGTACAGTTTGTACAGAAATGAAAACGGACAGGAGGAATTTCCATGCACGCATTTACCTTTTCTCTTCCGACGCAAATTGTATTTGGTCCCGGTACTGAAACAGAGACCGGCAAGCTGATTGCCGGGCAGGGCGGCCACCGGGTGCTGGTGGTATATGGCGGACAGAGCGCGGTGCGCAGCGGGCTGATTGCCAAGGTGCAGGCATCTCTGACCCAGGCGGGACTGGAGCAGGACACCTTTGGCGGCATCCACCCCAATCCCCGGCTGTTCCAGGTCCGGGAGGGTGTGGAAAAGGCAAAGGCAATGAATGCAGATTTCATTCTGGCGGTGGGAGGCGGCAGCGTCATCGATGCCTCCAAGGCCATTGCTTTGGGTGTGGCCAACCCGGAGGCCGACCTGTGGGATTTCTGGCTGCGCAAGCAGCCGGTGGAGCGCACCCTGCCGGTAGGTACGGTGCTTACCATCTCCGCGGCCGGCAGCGAGACCAGCGACTCCGCTGTTCTCACCCGGGATGATACCCTGGAGAAGCGGGGGCTGAGCAGCCAGCTCTTCCGGCCTCGCTTTGCGGTGATGGACCCGGAGCTCACCTACACCCTGCCGCCCTATCAGATTGCCTGCGGCGTGGTGGATATGATGATGCACACCCTGGACCGCTACTTTACTTCCGTCACCGACAATACCCTCACTGATGAGATCGCCGAGGGTGTGCTGCGCAACGCGGTGCGCTGGGGAAAGAAAGCGGTCTCCACTCCAAACGACTACCAGGCCATGAGCGAGCTGATGTGGACTGGAAGCATCTCCCATAACGATCTCACCGGCCTGGGCGCGCCCAAGGATTTTGCACCCCATCAGTTGGGTCACGAGCTCAGCGCCAAGTTTGACTGCGCCCACGGGGCCTCTCTGTCCGCCATGTGGGGCAGCTGGGCGGCCTACTGCTGGAAAGAGAACCCCTCCCGCTTTGCCCAGCTGGGCGTGAAGGTGTGGGGGCTGGAGCTCAACGGCGGCAGCATCCAGGATCTGGCACAGCGGGCGATCATGCAGACGGTGGACTACTTCCGTGCACTGGGTATGCCCACCTGTCTCAGCGAGCTGGGCTGCCCCATCCAGACCGAAGAGGAGCTCCAGGACCTGGCACGCCGGTGTACCTTCTACGGAGCCCGTACCATCGGCTCCTTCCGGGTACTGGGTTATGAGGATATCCTGGCCATCTATCGCATGGCCAACCACTAAACCTTTACAGCCCCCGCCTTTTCTGGCATAATGGAGAAAACAATTCGTTCAGGAGGCGCGCTATGAAGCAATATGTCATCGCCCTGGACCAAGGGACCACCAGCAGCCGCTGTATCCTCTTTGACCGGGAACAGAACATCGTGGGTGTGGCCCAGCGGGAATTTACCCAGATCTACCCCAAGCCCGGCTGGGTGGAGCAGGACCCCATGGAGATCTGGTCCAGCCAGTCTTCGGTGCTCACAGAGGTGCTGGCTCAGACCGGTATTGCCCCCACCGAGGTGGCCGCCATTGGCATTACCAACCAGCGGGAGACTACCATCGTCTGGGACAAAGCCACCGGCCGCCCTATCTACAACGCCATCGTCTGGCAGTGCCGCCGTACCGCATCTCTGTGTGAGGAGCTGAAGGCGGATGGGGCCTTTTCGGACTACATCAAGGAGCACACCGGCCTGCTCATCGACGCCTACTTCTCCGCCACCAAGCTCAAGTGGATTTTGGACCATGTGGAAGGAGCACGGGAGCGGGCCAGAGCCGGGGAACTGCTGTTTGGAACCGTGGACTCCTGGCTGGTGTGGAAGCTGACCGGAGGAAAGGCACACGTCACTGACTACACCAACGCCAGCCGCACCATGCTCTTTGACATTCAAAATCTGTGCTGGGACGAGGAAATCTGCCGCCGTCTGGATATTCCTATGGAAATGCTGCCCCAGGTGTGTTCCTCCAGCCAGGTGTACGGATTTGCCAATCTGCAGGGGGTGGAGGTGCCCATTGCAGGCATTGCGGGAGACCAGCAGGCCGCCCTCTTTGGCCAGGGCTGTTTCCAGCCCGGAGAAGCAAAAAACACCTATGGAACCGGTTGCTTTTTGCTGATGAACACCGGAGAGCAGCTGTGCCGAAGTGAAAACGGTCTGCTGACCACCATTGCTATTGGCCTTAATGGTCGGGTGCAGTACGCTCTGGAGGGCTCGGTTTTTGTGGGCGGTGCGGTGATCCAGTGGGTGCGGGATGAGCTGCGGTTTATCTCTGAATCCCGGGATGCGGAATATTATGCCTCCAAGGTGCCCGACACGGGCGGAGTCTACCTGGTGCCCGCCTTCACCGGATTGGGTGCGCCATACTGGGACATGTATGCCCGGGGCGCGTTGGTGGGGCTGACCAGAGGGACCAACCGGGATCATATCATCCGGGCGGCTCAGGAGTCTATCGCCTACCAGAGCTGGGACCTGGTGGATGCCATGGAGAAGGACACCGGGATTCCTCTCAGTGCGTTGAACGCCGACGGCGGAGCCAGCCGGGACAAGTTTTTGATGCAATTCCAGGCAGATATCCTCAATAAGCCGGTGCGCCGCCCAGTGATCCGGGAGACCACCGCTCTGGGGGCCGCCCTGCTGGCCGGACTTGCTACCGGGGTTTGGAGCAGCCAGGAGGAGGTCAAAAGCCGGATGAAGACGGACAGCCTGTATGAGCCCGCCATGGATGAGGCCAAGCGGCAAAAGCTGCTCCGGGGCTGGCACAAAGCGGTGGGCCGCAGTTTGGACTGGGCCGAGCCGGAGGAATAAGAAGACGGAGGCAACATTTTGAGCGAGATATTCATTCCCACCATGTTATTTTGGGAAAACGGAAATACCTGGTATGGAAGCCTGGGAAATACCCGGTTTTATGCCGCTCCTCAGGAGGAGCAGATCCATGTGCAGCAGTGGCGGGGACCGCTGACCAAAGAGCTGAGCGAGATCGAGGCGGAGGCCGACTTTCCTCTCAGCGAGGAGGGCCTGGCTGAGATGACTGCCTGGCTGGAGGCGCGCAGCGCCGAGATCAATACATAAGTAAAAAATGAGCCGCTGGAGAAACCTCCAGCGGCTCATTTTTTCAGGCTTATGCGGTTTTTTGTGCCCAAACCGGGGCGTGCAGCGGGGGCTGGAAGCCCTCGAAAATCACCGAGAATCCCTCGCGCTCCAGCTGTTCCATCTCCCGGGGGCTGCGCACCGTCCAACCGAACATTTTCAGCCGGTGGAGCTTACGGCAAAGCCACACGGAAGGTACCCAGCGGTGCTCCTGACGGAAGGAGATAAAATCGGGTCGGGTGAGGAAGTTGGAGAGTAGATTGGTCATGGCAAAGGCCTGCCAGGCCTTCAACTCGCCCCGGCAGCGCCAGAAGTTTTCGGACAACTGGCCCCGGCAGATGTCGGGGCGGTGACGGGCAAGCCACAGCAGTACGCCGGGGTGGAAAGATTCGATGCAGTAGTTGACCCGATACTGATCCAAGGTGCGTACCGCAGTCTCCACCAACTTTTTCACGTCAAAGTAGTCGGCTTTCAATTCCACCAGCAGGGGAGGACCGTCCTGAAAGACCTCCAAGACCTCCTCCAGCAGAGGAATCTTCTCCTGGGTCCCTTCCAGACGGTAACTCTTAAGCTGTGGTACTGTCAACTGCTCAACAATGACATCCGCACCGGCGGTGCGAAGAAGGCTTTTGTCGTGGATCACGGCCAGACGGCCATCCTTGGTAAGGTGGACGTCCAGCTCGATGCCGCACTGAAAGGCACGGGCCCGGCGAAAGGCCGCCATGGAGTTTTCAGGCACGCCCTGGGCAGGATCATGCAGCCCTCTGTGGGCATAGCGGAACCGGCGCAGTACTTCCCACTTAGGATGGTTATGGCGGCCACGGGTGGCAAAGATCCAAAAGACGACCAGCGCGATGGGGGTACAAAGGGCCGCAATGCCGGCAAAAAAACCCATTGGAATCTCCTCCTCTCCAAGGTGGGTCCTCCCAGATCTCTCTCATTTTATTCTATCATTCCCCGAAACGGGTGTAAAGTGACAATCCGGTATCCAAAAGAGAATAGAAAAATCAGCCCTTGCTGGCCTCCAGGACCTTCCAATAGTCCTCATAGTTTTCTTTGAGCAGGCGGGGAGTATCCAGGCCGTAGGGGCACTTGGAACTGCATTTGTTGCAGTGCAGGCAGGTCTCGATCTTCTTCATCTTCTCCTGCCACTCCTCGGTGAGCCAGCCGGCGGCGGGAGCGCGGCGCAGCATGAGGGACATGCGGGCGCAGTTGTTGATCTCAATCCCCATGGGGCAGGGCATACAGTAGCCGCAGCCCCGGCAGAAGTCGCCGGAGAGCTCCTTGCGGTCGTGGTCAATGACCGCCTGTCGCTCGGCTGTCATGGCGGGAATCTCCTGAATGCAGGAGAGGAACTCATCCAGTTCCCACTGGTGCTGCACGCCCCAGATGGGCAGAACGGTGGGCTGCTGCTCCATAAAGGCAGCGGCTACCATGCCGTCCCGGATGAGGCCGCCCGCCAGGCCCTTCATGGCGATAAAGCCCATATCGGCCGTCTTACACTTGTCCACCAGCTCCTGTTCCTGAGGTCCGGCCAGGTAGCTGTAGGGGAACTGGAGGGTCTCATAGAGGCCGGAGTCGATGGCCTCGTGGGCCACAGAGAGGCGGTGGTTGGTGATGGCGATGTGGCGGATCTTGCCCTGCTTTTTGGCCTCCAGAGCGGCGTCATACAGGCCGTCCTCTCCGCCGGGCTTGGGACAGAAGGCGGGGTTGTGGAACTGATAGACGTCGATGTAGTCAGTCTGGAGCATGCGCAGGCTCTCCTCCAGATCTTTCCACATGCCTTCGGCGGTGGTGGCACCGGTTTTGGTGGCGATGTAGACCTTGTCCCGCATGCCGGCAAAGGCAGCGCCTACCTTCTCCTCGCTGTCGGAGTAGGCCCGAGCGGTGTCAAAGTAGTTCATTCCTCCGTCATAGGCACGATGAAGCAGAGAAACGGCATCCTCTTTGGAAATGCGCTGAATGGGCAGGCAGCCAAAGGCCTGCTTCTGCGCTTTGATTCCGGTTTTTCCCAGTGTAACAAATCCCATGGTAAGTCCTCCTCATAGGTGCTTTCTTATCTTTATTAAAAAACCTTTGCCTGGCCCTGTCAAGAGCAGGAAGGAGAAATGAAGGTAAAAAGAGGGGAGACGCAAATGCGTCTCCCCAGAGGCGAAACGAAGTTTCGCAGGAAGTTCTTTTGCTTACTTTTCTTTCAAGAAAAGTAAGTTACATGGACTGAAGCTGCTCCTGGAGCTTGGCCACCAGCTCGGTGAGCTTGACGGCGCGCTCCTTCTCAGCCTCTACGACATGAGCGGGAGCCTTGTTGACAAAGCCGGGGTTGTTGAGCTTGGTGTTCAGCTTCTCCAGCTCGGCGCTGTTCTTCTTCAGCTCCTTCTCCATGCGGGCCTTTTCCTTCTCCATATCCACCAGCTCGGCCAGAGGCATGGACAGCTGAGCCACGTGGGTGACCACGGTGACGGTGCCGGCGGCCTCGGGAGCCACGCCGCTGTCCACAATGGACACCTCGCTGGCATAGGCCAGCTTCTTGAGGAAGGGGATACCCAGCTCAAAGACGGCCTTCTCGCTGGTGGCCACGGTGAGGTGGGCCTTCTTGGAGGGGGGCACGTTCATCTCGCTGCGGCGGGTACGCACGGCACGGATGGCGTCCATGATGAGCTCCATGGCCTTCTCTTCCTCGGGAAAGTTGCGGCTGTCGCTGACCTGAGGCCACTGGGACAGCATGAGGAAGTCGCCCTCGTGGGGCAGAGCCTGCCAGATCTCCTCGGTGATGAAAGGCATGAAGGGGTGCAGCAGCTTGAGCATGTCGGTGAGGACATAGCACAGCACCTGCTGAGCACGGACCTTGCTGTCCTCGTCGTCGCCCTGGAGGCGGGTCTTGGTCAGCTCGATATACCAGTCGCAGTAGTCGTCCCAGATGAAGTCGTAGATCTTCTGCGCGGCCACGCCCAGCTCGTACTTGTCCATGTTCTCGGTGATCTCGCCGATGGCACGGTTGAGCTTGGACAGGATCCACTTGTCCTCCAGCTCCAGCTTCTCGGGCAGCTCACACTTGTCGATGGTCAGGTTCATCATCAGGAAGCGGCTGGCGTTCCAGATCTTGTTGGCGAAGTTGCGCATGGCCTCGCACCGCTCGGTGTAGAAGCGCATGTCGTTGCCGGGGCTGTTGCCGGTGACCAGGTTGAAGCGCAGGGCGTCGGCGCCGTACTTCTCGGCGATCTCCAGGGGATCGATGCCGTTGCCCAGGCTCTTGGACATCTTGCGGCCCTTGTCGTCGCGAACCAGGCCGTGGATGAACACGGTGTGGAAGGGAGGCTGCTTGGTCTGCTCGCAGGCGGAGAAGATCATGCGGGCCACCCAGAAGAAGATAATGTCGTAGCCGGTAACCAGCACGTCGGTGGGGTAGAAGTACTTCAGGTCCTCGGTCTCCTCGGGCCAGCCCAGAGTGGAGAAGGGCCACAGGGCGGAAGAGAACCAGGTATCCAGTACGTCGGGGTCCCGGTGGATGTTCTTGGAGTGACACTTCTCACACTCGCAGGCATCCTCACGGCTGACGGTCATGTGACCGCAGTCGTCGCAGTACCACACAGGAATCTGATGGCCCCACCACAGCTGACGGGAGATACACCAGTCGTGGACGTTCTCCATCCAGTTGAGGTAGGTCTTGGAGAAGCGGTCGGGGACAAACTTGGTCTCGCCCTCTTCCACCACGCGGATGGCCTCCTTGGCCAGGGGCGCCATCTTGACGAACCACTGGGCGGAGATGATGGGCTCCACATCGCTGTGGCAGCGGTAGCAGGTGCCCACGTTGTGCTGGTGGGGCTCAACCTTCACCAGATAGCCCTGCTCCTCCAGGTCGGCCACGATGGCCTTGCGGGCCTCGTAGCGGTCCATGCCGGAGTACTTGCCGTAGCCCTCGACCACCTTGCCGTTGTCGTCCAGCACGCGGATGGTCTCCAGGTTCTGGCGCAGACCGACCTCAAAGTCGTTGGGGTCGTGGGCGGGGGTCATCTTTACGCAGCCGGTACCGAACTCCATGTCCACGTACTCGTCAGCCACGATGGGCATCTCACGGCCCACCAGGGGCAGGATGCACTTCTTGCCCACGATGTCCTTATAGCGCTCGTCGTCGGGGTGGACGGCCACGCCGGTATCGCCCAGCATGGTCTCAGGACGGGTGGTGGCCACGATGACATAGCGGCCCTCCTCGCCCTGGATGGGGTAGCGGATGTGCCAGAAGTAGCCGGGCTTGTCCTGATACTCGACCTCGGCGTCGCTCAGAGCAGTGACGCAGTGGGGGCACCAGTTGATGATGCGGCTGCCCTTGTAGATGAGGCCCTTCTCATACAGGCTGCAGAAGACCTCACGCACCGCCTTGGAGCAGCCCTCGTCCATGGTGAACCGGGCGCGGTCCCAGTCGCAGGATACGCCCATCTTCTTCTGCTGCTTGACGATGCAGTCGCCGTACTTGTGCTTCCAGTCCCAGACACGCTCCAGGAACTTCTCGCGGCCCAGGTCGTAGCGGGTCAGACCCTCCTTGGTGCGCAGCTCCTCTTCCACCTTGATCTGGGTGGCGATGCCGGCGTGGTCCATGCCGGGCACCCACAGGGCGGCGTAGCCCTCCATGCGCTTAAAGCGGATGAGGATATCCTGCAGGGCGCAGTCCATGGCGTGGCCCATGTGCAGCTGGCCGGTGACGTTGGGGGGAGGCATGACGATAGTAAAGGGCTTGCGCTCCGGGTCACGGTGACCCTTGAAGCAGCCGTTTTTCTCCCAGGTCTCATAGACCCGGGACTCGACTTCCTGGGGCTCATAAACCTTTGGCAGTTCTTTTTTCATGGGTGTTGTAACACTCCTCTGTTGTGTGCTCCGGCAGGGCCGGGCGGGGTTCGGCTCCGGGCAAAAAAATCGCCCTGAGCCTTGAAAGGCTCAGGGCGAACGAAACGTCCGTGGTACCACCTGAGTTCGGACCGGAGGTCCGCGCTCTGACCCGGTAACGGCGGGAGCCGCCGTCCCTTACTGCGACTTGGGGGACGGAGCTTGGAAGCCACCTTCACCTGCTTTGGGGGGAGACTCGCACCGACCGTCTCCTCGCTGTGCCGCCTGGGCAGGCTACTCCTCTTCCGCAATGCTTTTACAAAATAACATTATAAAGAGGCGGTTTCCAAATGTCAATGGGGAACTTCACTCACTTCTTGTCAAAATACTCCCGGGTCAGGCGAATGACCGTGCCGGACAGGAGCAGCAGGCCCACCAGGTTGGGGATGGCCATCATACCGTTGAGGGTGTCGGAGATGTTCCACATGAGGGTGCCGGAGCCCACAGAGCCCACCACGCACATAAGGACAAAAGCGATTTTGAAGATGACGTTGACCACCTTGTTGTTGTTGCTCAGGTAACCCCAGCAGCGATCGCCGTAGTAGCTCCAGCCAAGAATGGTGGACAGGGCGAAGAACAAGAGGCTAATTTGCAGGACTGTGCCGCCGATGGTGCCGGGGAGAATGGCGTTGAAGGCCGCCGCTGCCGCCGCGCCGTTGGAGGCGAAGGAGCTGAGGTCATACTCCAGAACGCCGGAGAGGAGGATGGCCATGGAGGTAAGGGTACAAATCACGATGGTGTCCACAAATACCTCGAATACGCCCCACATGCCCTGCTCTACCGGCTCCTGGGTGTCGGAGGCGGCGTGGGCCATGGGAGCGGAACCAAGGCCGGCCTCGTTGGAGAACACGCCCCGGGCCACGCCCTGCTGCATGGAGATCATAATCGTGTAGCCGGCCACACCGCCGCCGATCTCACGGGGCTCCAGGCTGAAGGCCTGAGTGAAGATAGAGGCCAGAGCGGCGGGCACGTCGGTGATGCGCAGGACGATAATGGCCAGACCGGCCACGATGTAGAACATGGCCATAAAGGGCACCAGATAGGAGGCAACCTGGCCGATGCGCTTGACCCCGCCGATGACGACGATGGCGGTGAGGATGGCCAGGATGATGCCGGTATACAGGGGATCCAATCCAGTGAGGGACTGCACTGCGCCGGCGATCTCGGTGGACTGGGCAATGTTGCCGATGCCGAAGCAGGCGATACCGCCCAGCAGGGCGAAGAGGATGGCCAGCCACTTCTGGCCTGCGCCCTTCTCAATGTAGTACATGGGGCCGCCGTAGTGGGCGCCCTTCTCGTCTACCTGACGGTATTTCACGGACAGCACGATCTCAGCGTACTTGGTCATCATGCCAAAGAAGGCGGAAACCCACATCCAGAACACCGCGCCGGGACCGCCGACAAAGATAGCGCCGGTGACGCCGGCAATGTTGCCGGTACCCACCGTGCCGGCCAGAGCGGTAGATACCGCCTGGAAGGGGGTGAGGTTATGCTGGCTGCCGCTCTTTTTCTTATCCTTGGAAAACAGGGTGCCAATGGTGTTGCGCAGGATGAACCCAAAGCGCCGGGCCTGCAGCCCCCGGGTGCGGAAGGTGAGGTAGATGCCGGTGCCAACCAATAAAACCAGCATGATAGGACCCCAGACCACGCCGTTTACCGCACTGTTGATGGCTTCGATTTGTGCAAGCATTGTGATCCCTCGCTCTCGTGTTTCAGCGGAACACACACATCCGCTGTGCCCGTGTAAAGGGCTAAAGATACTCCACATTATAGCGGTTTTTGAGGAGAGATGCAAGCAAGAGATCTTTAAAATGCAAAAAAGGACGAAAAATGGGAAAAATAGGAGAAAACTCTACAAAATATGCAAAGGATGTCCGTCCAGCTGCACCACCTGGTCGGCCAGGGAAAGTACCTGAGTCTCGTGGCTGGACAGCAGAACCGGTGTGCCCAGCTCCCGCAGAAAGGTCATCAGCCGCTTTGTGCGTTCCGGATCGATGCCGGTAAAGGGCTCGTCCAACAGGTAGAGTTTTCCACCCAGAGCCAGACAGCGCACCAGAGCCAGCCGGCGGCGCATTCCGCCGGAGAGAGCAGCGGGGCGGCGGTGTTCCTCCCCCTCCAGCTCCGCCAGGGCAATCCAGCGGGGGACCTCATCCCAGCGGCTGCGGGGCAGTATGTCGGTGAGGTGCTGCTCCACCGTGCGCCAGGGGAAAAGCCGGTCCTCCTGAAAGAGAAAGGCGGTCTCGGCGGGGGTGATTCCCTCCACCTGGCCGCTCTGGGGATGTTCCAGTCCGGCAATGACCCGCAGGAGGGTGGTCTTTCCACAGCCAGAGGGGCCGGAAAGGGCCGTCACTCCCTGGGGAATTTTTAGGGAGAAGCGGTCCAGCACCTGCTTTTCCCCAAAAGAGAGGGTCAAATCAGTGACCTGCATGGGACGCACCTCCTTTCCAGCGCCGCACAGCGGCAGCCAGGAGCCACTCCATGGTCAGGCTCAGGGCCACCACCACCGCCGTCCAGGCGAAGAGCGTGGGGATCTCCAGATAGAATTTGGCGTTGTAGACCTCGGTGCCGATGGCTTGGCGAGGGGTACACAGCACCTCGGCAGCCACCCCGGACTTCCAGGCAAGGCCCATGCCTGTGGTAACGGCGGAGAGAAAATAGGGCTGGATGGAGGGGAGGTAGATGAGCTTGACCTTCTTCCAGCGAGAGAAGCGGTAGGCTCTCCCCAGCTCCAATAGCTGCCGGTCTGCTTGGCCAATGCCCTGCTTCACGTTACTCCACACTACCGGCAGCACCATCAGGGTGACGATGACCATGGGGACCGTAGAGCGGTACACCGCCAGCATGACCAAGAGGATGAAGGATACCACCGGGACGGCCCGGATCATGCGGATCACAGGGGAGAAGAGAAGGTCGGCCCAAGAGCAGGCACAAGTGAGGGCGGCCAGCAGAGCGCCCAGCAGAGTGCCCAGCACCATGCCGGCCAGGATGCGGCCCAGAGACAGGGCAATGGTACACCAAAATTCGCCGGTGACGCAAAGAGCAGCCAGAGTCTGGACTACGGTCCAAGGGGTGGGAAGGAAGATGCCCAGCTTCTGCTTCTGGGCAAAAAAGGCCGCCAACTGCCAAACCCCCAGCCAAAAGGCCGGGGGCAGCAGATAAGTCAGAAATTTACGCCACGCCATAGTAGAAGCTGTCGTAGGGCATTCCGCCGCCGATGGAGGCGGGATTGGCCTGGAACAGAACGGAGAAGTAGCCCTCCACCAGGTCCTTCATCTCCTGACCGGAGGCAAAGGTGAGGTTGCACTGGGGAATGGCCGCAGCGGCGATGGCAGCGGAGGGAGTGATCTTATACTGGGCCACCAGTTCACTGGCAGTATCCACATTGGCCTCGTCCTTCATGTAGTTGATGGAGGCCTCATACTCGGTGAGGAAGTCGGCCACAGCCTGAGGATTCTCCTCGATAAACTCGGTGCGGGCCACCACGCAGCCCATGGCCAGGGAACCGTTGCCCAGCTCGTCCCAGGCGTCGGACAGGGAGATGGCCTGCTTGATCGCGGAGTCCTTGGCCATCAGAGCGGTGGCAGCGGGAACGGGGAGCATACACACGGCGCTGTCGGAGGAGATCATTTTGGCGGAAACCTCTTCGGCGGTGAGCCACTCAATGGTCACGTCCGTGGCGGGGTCCACGCCGTTCTGGGTGAGCAGATAGTTGAGAATGTACTCAGGATTGGCGCCCTTACCGGTGGCGTAGATGGTCTTGCCGGACAGGTCGGCCAGGGAGGTGACGCCTACATTCTTGTCCAGGATATACAGCACACCCAGGGTGTTCACCGCCAGCATCTGGATGGAGCCGTCGCTTTGTGCGGCAAGATTGGCGGCCACATTGGTGGCGATGGCGGCGATGTCCACCTCGCCGGAGGTGAGAGCGGTCTGGATCTGGCCATTCTCGGTGACCACCTCGGCATTGTAGTCGTTGAGGGTGGTACCCGCGTCGTTGTCAGAGAGCAGCTTGGCCGCACCCACACCGGTGGGGCCGGAGAGGACCATGAAGTCTACCTGGGTGCGGTCCTCGGTGTTCTGACTGGTGGACTGGGAGGTGCTGTCCGAACCGGAAGCGGAGCCGTTGCCGGTATTTTTAGGACCGCAGCCTGCCAGAAGGGACAGGGTGAGTGCAGCGCACAGGAGCAGAGAGAGTTTGCGTTTCATAATATCTTCCTTTCGTTTTGAAACTACAAGGTTACAGGACGGACTGGAGGGCGGGGAGGCTGGGAACTTCAATGGTCTTCCCTGAGCGGCGGATGAGATCCGCCTGTTCCAGTGCGTCAAAGGCCCGGTAGAGGGAAGCGCGGCTGAGTCCCAGCTGCCGGGCAAGATCGGTGGCAGAGATGTTGACCGGACCGTCCACGGCATTGGCCAGCAGATAGCGGGCCAGCTTGCCTTCCGATCCCGACTGGGTCACCGACTGGAGCCGCCCGGAGAGAAACCGGATGCGGCCGGAGAGATAGCGCAGGTAGTTGCGGCGCAGCAGAGGTTCTTCCCCCAGCAGACGGTCCACCGTGGCCTGGGGAAAGAAGATGGCCCGGCAGGGGGTGTGAGCAGTGAGAGTAGTGGCGTAGTCGGGGGCGTCGTTATAGAGAGCGGCGGCTCCGAAGAGTTCTCCAGCCTCCAGGGTGCTGACTGACAGCGCACCATTGGTCACCCTGACCTGCCCGGAGAGCAGTACCCCCAGACAGCGGAGAAAACGGTGTGGCTGGTAGAGTACCTCACCAGCGGAAAAATCCTGGACCCAGGCATCTTCCGACCCGGCAACGCGCAGCACCAGTGCCTCATCCCCGCCCAGAAGCAGGGGGCAGCGGCTCAGCAGGGAACGCTCGGCCGCGGTAAGCTCCGTCACAGGGGACACCTCCAAACTGTCTTATTTGAGACAGAATGATCATACCACGGTGGAGTGCCCCGGTCAAGAAGAAAAAAGACCGGAGCGACTGCTCCGGTCTTAAAAAATGAAAAGAATTAAGGGTTGTTGAGATCCAGCCGGGATTTGAAATATCCGTCGGCGCAGTAGATGGCGGCGGCGGGGTTATTGCCTGTGGCCCGGTCCTTGGCCACCAGGGTGGTGACCAGGGCTTTGGAGTATTTATAAAAGAGGGAGTCGTGGCCTACACACAGGCCCAGGCAGATGTTGAACTGGGTGCCCTCCTTGTTGAGCAGCTCCGCCTGGGCGATGGGGTTGCACATCACCTCATAGGTGCCCGGGCGTACCCGGTACTCAGCCGGTACTCCGGCACGGTCCTTGGGGATGGAGCCGGTCTTGCAGATCACCGAGGAGACCTCGAAGCCGTTCTGTCTTAAGATGCGGTCCACAATGGCGGCCTCCTTATGAAGTCCCGCGCAGAAGGCCAGGCCCAGCTTGGTGTAGCCCATCCGCTTGGCAAACTCCACCGTCTCCCGCAGACGGGGCCAGCGGCAGTAGCCCGCCGCTTCGATGACGGCGCTGGTGACAAAGAAATCGTGGTTCTCCGGCTTAAAGTATTCCTCTAAAAGCTGCTCAAAAAAGGCCGGATCCTGCATAGGACAGTTCTTGGGCATCTTGTCCAGCTGTCCGGAGCGGCAGGCCTCGATGGCACATTGGGCGCAGGTGAACATCCTTTACCCCTCCTTTTTCTCAAGAGAAGCCAGATAGGCAGCCGGGCCGCTCTCGTACAGGTCGCCGCCCTGGGAATCCAGAATTACCGTAAGGGGGAAGTCCTTTACCTCCAAACGGCGGACGGCCTCACAGCCCAGATCCTCCCAGCAGATGACCTCCAGTTCTTTGACGCTCCCCGCCATGAGTGCGCCCGCGCCGCCCAGGGCAGCCAGGTACACCGCACCGTTGCGCACCACTGCGTCTTTGACCGCCTGGTTGCGCTTGCCCTTGCCGATCATAATGGACTGGCCCAGGTCCAGCAGGCGGGGGGAGTAGGCGTCCATCCGTCCGCTGGTGGTGGGACCGGCGGAGCCGATGACCTGCCCGGGCTTCTCAGGAGTAGGACCTACGTAATAGATGGCACTGCCCTCCAGAGGGAAGGGCAGGGGCTCCCCGGCGTCCAGCCGCTCCATGAGCCGCTTGTGAGCGGCGTCCCGGGCGGTGTACACCACCCCAGAGAGCAGAACCGTATCTCCGGCCCGCAGGGGAGCCAGATCCTCCCGGGTGACGGGAGTGGTCAGTTTATATTGCATGACATGGACCTCCTTTACAGCTCTTCCGTGGCCCGGCGGGTCACATGGCAGCTCACATTGACGGCCACCGGCAGTCCGGCCACATGGGTGGGCGCGGTCTCAATGGACAGCCCCAGGCAGGTGGTCTGCCCGCCGAAGCCCTGAGGACCGACGCCCAGAGCGTTGACGGCCTCCAGCAGCTCGTTCTCCAGCTGGGCATAGTAGGGGTCGGGATTGGGCTGGTCGATGGGACGCAGCAGGGCGTGCTTGGCCAAATAGGCCACCTTGTCAAAGCTGCCGCCGATGCCGATGCCCAGCACGATGGGGGGGCAGGGGTTGGAGCCGGCCAGACGTACGGTCTCGATGACAAAGTTCTTTACGCCCTCCACGCCGTCGGCGGGCTTGAGCATCCCGAGACGGCTCATATTCTCGCTGCCGAAGCCCTTGGGAGCCACAGTGAGAGTACACCGGTCTCCAGGGACCAGGCGCACGGTGATGGCGGCGGGGGTGTTGTCCTCGGTGTTTACCCGGCGCAGGGGATCGCCCACAATGGACTTGCGGAGATACCCTTCGCCGTAGCCCTGGCGCACGCCCTCGTGAATGGCGGCCTCAAAGTCGCCCTCAATGTGCACATCCTGGCCCAGTTCCACAAATACGCAGGCCATGCCGGTGTCCTGGCAGACGGGCATGTGGGTCTCCTCGGCCAGCTTCATGTTGTCCCACAGCAGGCCCAGGGTCTCCTTAGCCAGGGGCCAGGGCTCCGCCTTGCGCTGCCGGTCCAGAGCGGCGACGATATCGGCGGGCAGGTAGGTGTTGGCCTGGATGCACAGGCGAGCCACCGCTTCCGTGATGGCGGCGGCTTGGATGGTACGCATACACATTCCCTCTTTCTTCGCGTTTTCTCCATTGTATCAAAACTGTGACTGCTTTTCCAGCTGTAGCGCGACAAGTTTTTTGAGAAATTAGGACAGCATACTTGAGAAAAAACGGGCCAATCTTAGAAGCATTTCCGAGCCTGCTCGCTTGCGTCAACCGCCCCCCAGAAGCACGGGAGCGGCACACGCAAGAGGGCGGGCTCAAAGCATACGAGAGGAGCGACGAATAGCCGCCCCTCCCGTGCTTTTTGCCCTCTTGTGGGTTAGGTTAGCGGGCCGACTCTCCGCCCCGGCTGTCCATGAGGTGCTTGATGTACCGGGCGACCGTCTTGATGCTGGGGTAGTTCTCCCAGCCCCGGCCCTCGGCGACCTCCTCGAACTTCTCGTAGAGCATTTCGATCGTGCCCAGGTTGGACGCGAAGCGCCGGTCGAACCATATATTTTGAATGAGCGCCTTTTGCTCGTCCGTGAGGCTCGGGAAGGTGGCGGTCGCCTTCGGCTTCCGACACAAGGACAGCGCCCGGAAATAGTCCCGGCTCTGGCCGTCCTCCTTCTCCATCTTGAGGGCCCAGGCGTTCGCCTTGAGGATGTTGTCGACGTAGCGGTAGAGGGTCGGGAGACTCACTCCCAGGCCCAGCGCGTACCGCTCGGCGTAGGCCGTGCGGTCGGGGCCGTCGTAGTCGATGAAGTCTTGCACCCTCGCCGCCAGCTCGACGGCCTCGTAGAACGCCTTCTTGTGCTGCTCGGTGTAGTGGTTGAGGTCGACGCCCACATACCAGGGCGCGGACTCTGTTCGCTTCTCTATGACGACATCCCTCCCGTCTATCTTCTGTGCCGCCCGCCACGCCTTTCGGCCCTTGGCTGTGAGGGAGTCGACGGAGACGAGCACCTGCTCCTTGCCGCCGTTCTCCTGGGGCTGCATTTTGGTCTTGTACTGCTGGGGGTTTCTCTGAACCCGCTTTTTAATGGTGTCGTAGCTGATACCCTCGAAGGCTGCGGCCTCCTTGAGCCCGATGAATACGTCCGGCACTCCTGTCCCTCCCTTCCTGGTGTTACGCTGCCGTTACCTTCTCGACCTTCCGGGGGTCGAGGTTGAGGGCCGCGATGATCGCCGTGAGGTACTTCTCGCCCGACCGGACGCCGTAGAGAATGTAGCTTAGATACTGCGGCGACGTGCCGATCTCGGCGGCGAGCTGCGTCTTCGTCTTGTCCTGGTCGGTGAGCGCCTTGACGACGAGCTTCCCCAGGGGGCAAAGTTTACCGTTGCTTTTCACCGCTGTCCTCCTTCCTGTGTAGTGGTTCTTGGATTTACTTCCGGTTCCTCCATGCGGTCACGGCCAGCGCTCCCACGGCCAGCAGGGCCAGCAGGAGGCCCGGCGGGCCTACCCAGTCGGCGGCGATCCAGAATCCAGCCGCCGCCAGGAAACCCAGCCCCACCGCCGCCATGGAGGCGAGCAGCGTCGCCAGATAGTCCGCCGCGAAGCGCCGGGCCCGGGCGAGCCGCCGACCGCCCGCGAGGAGCCGTTCGAGCCGGGCCTCTCTCTCAAGCAATTTGAGAATAAGATCCAGCGCCGCGAGGTCGGCTTCCGCCTTCCAGAACGCCGCCTCCTGCCCAGGCCGGGCCCGCATAGGGGCGCGGGGTTCTCCCGCCGCCCGCTTCTGCCGGAGCGCCTCATAGGCCCGGGCCTCTGCGCCGACCCGGTCGGCCTCGACGCTGCTCTCTCGGTCTCGGATACGGTCGACGAGCCCATAGAGCGCCCCGAGGGCTTTCTCCCGAGCCCGGAGATCTCGCCCGTCGGCCTCGTTCGCCAGCCGCTCGAGGGAGCACTTCTCACAAACCGCGTCGAGCTCCTCTTGCGGCATCTCCGGGCGGCGGTGCCGACAAAGCTCGTCGCACACATAGGCGAGGAGCTCCTCCGGCTTCTTGGGGAGCGGCCCCGGGGCCTCCCCGAAGGTGTCCGGGAGGACGTAGCAGTCTTCCCGATCCAGAAGGCCCAGGTCGCGGAGGGCGACCTTGTAGCCGTAAAGCTCATGCGCTGCCGTGCGCTCGTCCACGTCCTTATAGTGGGCGCTCGCGACCTGCCCCCGGAGGACGTTCTCCCATCCGGCGATCATCTGCTGCGCGTCGACTTCTTCCTCCTCGGTGGTCTCGTCGGTCTCCTTGACGATCGTGACCTTGACCTCGGGCTCCTCGGCGTCGAGCTCCGACTCGAGGCCCCGGGCCAGCTCCACGGCCTCCTCCATGCTGCCCGCGTTGTCGTACTCCATCGCGCCCCGGTCGATGTCCAGGATGCCGGTGTAGAGCTCGGCGTCGATGACGCCATACTCGCCGAGGGCCGTGCCCTCATACTCCCGGAGCTCCCGGGCGTTGAACTTGACGACGAGGTAGCCGTTGATCTTCTTCATCTTTCTCATGCTGCTGTTCCTTCCTTTCTGTGTGGGGGTCACTGTCCCAGCGCGGGGACGACCCGGATCGTGTTTGTGTGCTTGTGGAGGAGGATGAGCTCCCCGTTCTGCTTCTGCTTCACGACGAGCCAGTTCTCCGGCGAGAGGCCCGCTCGCCCGAGCCTGATCTTCTGCTTCCTGGTCGGCTTCCTGCCGTTCCTCATGGTCGGCCTCCTTTGCGTTTTGACGTGGCATGTGGTAGAGTAAAAGCGGGCGGCGAGAGCCGCAAACAATGAGAGGGATTTCCATTCGCAAGAAAATGAGCCGCTTCGGGGGCGTGCCACCGATCCCCGAGGCTTTGATTGATGCCGCTTTGCGGTGTTCACGTCCCGAGGCGGAGGTTCGCCAAAACCTCCGGCCCCGGGGGGTTGCGGTAGAGCGAAAGCGGGCGGCGAGGGTCGCCTATTATGAAAAAGAATATCCTCGCCGAGACCCTGGGGAGTCGCACCTCCCTCAAGGGCCTTGTTTCCGAAGTCCTTAGAGCGAATACCTACATCCGGTGGGAGCTCGTCTCCGCCTCTTGCGAGGGGGAGAGCTGCCGCGCCGAGTTCGTCTCCCCTGCTGGGGAGCCGGGCCTTGTCTTCTGCCTTGCCGCCGAAGTCGGGCCTCCTGGGTTCCGTTCTCATATCTCGATCCGCCGTCCCGATGACGTGGACGCCTTGAATAAATTGAGCGTGTAAAGGGGGTGAAGGCCCTCGCCGCTCGCTTTTACTCTACCGCCGCCTCCTTTGGTCTTTCCTTTTGGTGGGTGGTGTGCTATGCTTGATTTGCTTAAATTTTTAATCTACAAAAAGTATAACTCGGAAGTCCGAGTAAGTCAAGGATTTATTCGGCTATCCGAGTAAAAAACTCGATTATCCGAACGGAGGTACTTATGGAAACTATCGGAAAACGGGTTCGCGCTGCGCGTCAAGAACTCGGTCTAACAATGAAGCAACTGCACGAACAAACGGGCCTTTCTACCGGCAATATAAGCGATATTGAGAACGATCGAAACACTCCCTCGGTCTCCTCGCTTGTCGCCCTGGGGAGAGCCCTTCGTCGATCTCTGGATTGGCTGCTCACAGGGGAAGAAGCAAGCGCTCGGAGTAACGAGTCCCCTTTGACGTGTGACGGTGTCCCCCTGTCCCAAATGGAGACCGACCTCCTCGCCATGTTTCGACTCCTCCCTCCGGCGCACCGCGAGGAGGTTTTTGAGCTGGTGCATTTCAAATACAAGAGGGAAGTCGAGGAGAAAGAAGAATCTATTTACTCGACATATTTCGACGGGAGCGAGGACGAAAAAAGCGGCCCCGCTGGGAGCCGTGAGGCCCGCGACGGAACCGCCTAATTTTTTGCCCTGCTATGATTAAAAACTAAATCAAAATGCTGTCACTTTGCCCGAGCATGGATAAACCGCCCAGAACGCCCGGAAACCCCGGTATTTCTGGCAAAGTGACAGGGTGACACGATTTCGCTCAAAATGTCACTTTGAAAAGGGCGGGTTTTGCCGTGCCTGGGCCCGATCGCCGCCGTCGTCGTAACGCCTGGAATAACAGCTCGTAACGCCTCCGCGCCGCCGATCCGAGCCGCCGAACCCCTGTTTTTGACCCCAGCCGTTAATTTTTGCACGGTTTAACGCCCCGTTTGCACGGCTCGCCCGCTTGCCTTCCGGGGCCGTCTCTGCTATACTGTGACCATGGGCCGCGAAGCCCGTCCTCTTTGTCTGCTGCTGTGACTTCCGGGACGGGCCGAGCGGCCCTCTTTTTGCCCTCAAATGCCCTTGTTTCAAGGGTTTCGCCCCGTTACTGGTCAATATGTCCCAGCCGCGCCGCCGCCGTTGTGGGGCCTTCCAGGGCTCCCCAGGGCGTGAAAAAAGGACGCCGACCGCGTCGACGCCCTCGTCTCAAGTTGTCTGATAAAGCCGGGCCGGATCAATGCCCTGTCCCGGGTGAAAATGCCCTGTTTCCCGCACAAATAGCGGGTTTTCTCGCGGTCTCCCGTCCTGTCCCGGTTTATCCCGTGTTTCTCAATTACGTTGTCCCCGTACACCAGCAGAGGGCAAAAAAATCCCGCCGGGAGTTCCGGCGGGATTTTCGATCATTGTGGGAAGGGAGCGGAGTAGTCAAAGGTTCCGTAGGCGGAGCGGATGGGGCCGTAAGCGCCCAAAGAGCCCAAACCTCCCAGGTCGTCGATGGAGCGGAAGGGGTAGTGGAGTAAAGAGGTCTGGCGGCGGAGAAAGAGATGGGTGAAGTCGTAGTAAGGATAGTCGTTTCCTCGCTCTAAGTGTTCGCTGGCATCTGCGGTATAGGCCAGATAGCCGCCTAGCGTGGTAGCCTTTTGGGGGATGGAGAAGGAGAAGTAAGGGGAGTAGTGGAGGTGTCCCAGCCGCTCCAGCTCTTCCTCATACCACCACTGCTGCGCCTCGTTGAGTTCCTCTGCGGTCTGTCCGCCGGCCAGCTGTACCTGGGGATGGGAGAGGTAGGCAGTCTCCCCTTCCTGCCAGAACAGGGCGGCGGTGTAGTCGTCGTGAGCATCGTTGCCCGACACATCCAGGGAGAACTGTTCCTGGAGCCGCAGGGAGGGCAGGGTGTTGTACCGGAAGAAGGAGTACCAACGCACCTGCCCCTGGGGGAGAAAGACCAGCCACACGGAGAAGCGGGCCTGGGCGTCGTCCAACTGGACAAGAAGATCATTTCCTTCGGTCTGGGGGACTATGTTATCGGTGAGATTCAGGTCGCTCCAGGACCCGGTCTCCACGGCGTAGGCGTCCTTGCAGCGGGTAAGCTCTGCCTCGTCCAGAGTGTCGGCCAGTTCCTGGGGCAGGCCCAGCTCTATCAGATGGTCCCGCACCGCAGTCTGTTCCCCGGCCAGGGAGGCGGTGACTTCCCGGGCCTCTCCGGTGGGCAGACGGCTGCTCAGCCATAGGGCGGGGAGGCTGGCCAGCAGCACCAGAAGAAAAACGCCCAGCACGAAGCGCTTGCCCGGCACCCGCACCGGCGCGGGTACGATGTCATAGCCCTGGCCGACCAGGGACTCACTTTGGCGGAAGATACAGACCAGCAAGTAGATCTGGAGCACGATGACGGTAATACCTCGGCCATAGTGGAGAAGGGGGTCGGTAATGGTCTGACCGAAGAAAAGACTGGGTTCTGTGGCAGGCGCCAGGGTGGACCACAGGGCAATGGCCAGAGACAGAAGGTAGGCGACCAGTCCCCGGCCCAGCCAGTCCTTAGGCTTTTCTCCCGTGATCGAGACGAAGCGGCGGCGGATACCGGCACGCAGGGCGAAGAGAATCACCGCGTTGGCAACCACCATCAGGGCTGTCAGGGAGTTGTTGAGGACTGTATTTTGCGTGACTTGTGCCATGATTGGGGTGGCTGTCAGAATGTCATAGGCTATGTGGATAACCAGCAGAAAGGCAGACAGGCCCCAGCACAGAGTAAACCAAGGGTCGCTTTTCCGCAGGGAACGGTAGCCCAGATAGAGGAGGGTGGCTCCCAGCAGGGGCAACAGGTACTGGAGGGAGAAGAATTCAAAGCGAAAGGTGATCAGCACTATGCCCCAGATGATCTTACGGATGGAGGCCTGCCAGGGGGTATAGTCGTGCACCTCCGGAGCAGGGGGAGGGAGTTGGGACATCTCGTCCATCAGCTGGAGGTCAAATTCATCCGGCTTCATGTGGCGTCACCTCCTAACAAGGTTTGCAGGCGTTTGCGGATGCGGTAGAGCTTCCCCTCCACGGCTCGCTCCGTGGTGCCCAGCTCGGCGGCGATGCGGGCGGTGGACTGGAGATAGTAGTACTTGCGGTAGAAGAGGGCGCGGTCCCGGGCGGACAGCTTGTCCAGTGCCTCCTGCAGACGCTGGATCCGCTCCTTTTGAAGCACCTTCTCCTCCGGTCCGGGTGTGGGATCGGGACGGCGGGGGTCCAGCTCTTCCAGAAATCCGCGGCGGTGCTGGGCACGGAGGTGGTCGTAGGCGGTGTTGCGGCACAGGGCAGTGAGCCAGGTGGTGGGGCTGGCCTTCTCCCGGTCATACTGGTGACGGCCCTCCCACAGCTTGGCGCGGACCTGGGCCAGGCAGTCCTCCTGGTCCTGAGGATCGGAGAGCATGCCGCTGATGATGTAGCGCAGCATGCCGTCGTAGTGGGCCAGCAGATGCTCCAGAGCCTCGTGGTCGTCCTGGCCCAGACGCTCCATCCATGCCCATAGGTCCATGTCCTCACCTCCTGGTTGTTGTTTCTATTGGTATATACGCGGATTGACGGGAAATCCCACGAAAAAATTTGCCCCGGCCGATGATCTCAGCTCGGGGCAAAGGAAATTAAAAGGGGAGAAGCGGTCCGGCGGCGGTAAACACCGCACCAAAGACCAGAGCGGGCAGCATATTGGCCACCTTGAACTTGGTGCCGAAGCACAGGTTGACGCCCACACAGAAGATGAGCATGCTGCCCAGGAAGGACAGATTGTCGATAACGGGCTGGCTGAACACGGGGGAGAGGAGCCCGGCGCACAGAGTGACCGTTCCCTGGAGCACTCCCACCGGCAGAGCGGAGAAGATGGCCCCCTTGCCGTAGGTAGAGGCAAAAATCATCACAATGAGAAAGTCCAGAATGGACTTGGTGTACAGGGTGGAGGGGTCGCCGGACAGGCCGTCCTGGATAGAGCCCACAATGGCCATGGCACCGATGCATACCACCAGAGAGGCGGTAACAAAACCCTGGACAAACTGGTTGTCGCCTCCCTTGCGGTCGGCCCGGGCTTTCAGCCACACGCCCAGCCGCTCCATCTTGCCGTCAAAATCACAAAATTCGCCGACCAAAGTACCCAGTGCCAGAGAGAGGATCATAAACAGAGTGTCCCGGGTGCTGACGGTGGACAGTCCCCCGTCGGAAATTACCAGCATCCCGCACAGGGCTCCGCCTGCGCCAATAAACAGGGTGGCCAGCCCCAGGGAGCGGATGACGCTGTCCTGAACAGACTGCTTCAGCCCGCCTTTGGCCAGCAGACCGATGCAGCCGCCCACCACGATGGCCAGCACGTTGGCGATGGTACCCATGCCCACCATAAAAACACCCCCAAAATCTGCTGCACTAATCATTTAGTATAGCAGGTTTCAGGGGGATGTAAAGAGAGAACGTCAGGAATCGTCGTCCAATAGCACGCCTGCGGCGGATTTGGCCAGCAGTCCCAGCGTGCGGGCGATGCTGGTGCGGGTGCCCTCGTCCAGGCGGGTGAGGCCCTGAAAGACGGTGTACAGATTTTTGGGCTGGGCCAGGTCATCCAGGGAGCGGGCTTGTGTGCCCGCCAGAGCCTGATACAGGCCGTCCAGGAAAACTTCCCGGTCCGTTGGAGTGAGGGCGTCCAGCCAGGTTTTTACCGCCTGGTCCAGTTTTCGGCTGCCCTGCGTCACCTGATCCACCACCACAAAGCCGCCGCCCTGCACCTCCCAGGAGTAGGGATCGTGCTGGAAAATGCCAAGCTGGCGGCTCTTGATGACGGTGTAGGGGTCCTCATGCTCCAGCAGCATCCCCACCACCGAGGACTGGGGAACAAAGGAGTGGATACGGGGGATGAGTTCCAGATAGCCGGGCGCAGTGAGCACCTTTTTGGTAAATCCGGGGCCGTCGTTGTTGTACACCGCTTTGACCCGGTCCCGTACTGTGGGGGAGGCCAGGGCGGCGGCGTAGACAGCCAGATTACCGCCCTTGGAATGGCCGCCCAGAATAACAGGACCGGGGCTGTGGGCGCCCCAGGCGGTGAGGTAGTCCAGCGCAGCCTGCTGAGCTGGGACAGTGTCCAGAAAGCTCATGTTGAAGTCCTCTTTCCAGCCTACCAGAGTGGAGTCGGTACCCCGGAAGGCCAGAAAGGTCTCTGACTGGCTCACCCGGATGGCCAGTGCGGCAAACTGAGTCTCCCGCTGGGGAGAGAAGATATCCTGGTGAAAGGTGAGCGTCAGCCCGGAAAAACGGGGAGCGTCTATCAGGGCACGGAGGAGCTTGCGGTCGTTGTCACACCGTACCCGATCCTCCGTAGAAGATTCCGGAAGGGAGAGGAAAGCCTGGGCGGCCTGGGCCAGAGGCACACCGGGACCGGGCCGCTGGGGGACCAGGTCCTGAAAATGGACGTAGGCCAGGGTGGATAAAATCAGCGCGTCCACCGGATTCAAAGGAACTTGGGCAAAGGGGATGTCTCCCCGCCAGTCCAGGTAGTCAAAGATGGTACCCACAAAACTCCTCCTTGTTGGATGGTGATTTCATGATAGCAGGGCGGGGTGTCAAAGACAAGAAAAAATGCCCGGAACGGGAGATCCCGTTCCGGGTGGAAAGGAGAGAGGCTCACGCCAGGCCCAGCAGCAGATAGGCTGCGGTGCCTACCACGCCAGAGCCGAAGATGACGGCGATGGCGCTGGGGCGGAACTTGCGCAGGATAAACAGGGCGCCCGCAAAGATCACGGCCTCGATCCAGCGGAAATTGGAGAGAGCCACGTGGGCCAGGTCGGACTGGAACACACCCAGCAGCAGGATGGACAGTCCGGCGGAGGCGATAAGGGCGACCACCGCGGGGCGCAGGGCGGACAGAACGGTCTGCACGCCGCTGAAGCTGCGGTACTTGTAGTAGAAGTGGGCCAGAGCCAGGCAGATGCAGAAGGAGGGGATGATGCAGCCCAGGGTGCACAGCAGCACGCCGGGGATGCCTGCCAGGCGCATGCCTACGAAGGTGGCGGAGTTGATGGAGATGGGACCGGGGGTCATCTCCGCGATGGTGATGAGGTCGGTAAACTCAGCCAGGGTCATCAGGCCGTGGATGTCTACGATCTGGTTCTGGATGAGGGGGATGGCGGCGTAGCCGCCGCCCACACTGAACATGCCTACCTGAATGAAGGCGAAGAACAACTGGGTGAGGATGTTCATTTACGCCACCACCTTTCGATTGCTGCGCAGCTCCATGGCCAGATCCACCAGGCCGACTACCAGGCAGCACAGGATCACGATCATGGCGTCCACGTCCAGGATGACCTTACCCACAAAAGCGGTGGCCATGAGGATAATGTAGAGGGTACGCTTGGTGGCGATCACGTTCTTGGCCAGGTTGATGACCACGTCGAAGATGACCGCCGCCACACCGGCTCGCATGACCTGCAGAGCGATGGCGATAATGCGGTTGGAGCGGAACTGGGTGTAGAAAACAGAGATGACCGAGATGATGATCATGGGGGGGAGGGCGGTGCCCAGAATGGCAACCAGGGACCCGATCACTCCGTACATCCGGTACCCGAGGATCACCGAGGCGTTGATAGGAATAGGACCGGGAGAGGACTGGGCGATGGCGGTGATGTCCAGCATCTCCTCCTCCTCCAGCCACTGAAGATCTTCCACGAATTTCTTCTTCATCAGGGATACGATGACAAAGCCGCCGCCGAAGGTGAAAGCGCTGAGCAGGAAGGTGGCCTTAAACAGCTGCCACAGCATCCGTGCCGGGTTCTCTTTCGTTTTCATAACAAGTTGTTTCCCCTTTCGTACTCTCTTTTTCTGAGGTGGCCTTATCATAACATACTTTTTCCATAATGAAAAATTGTTTATCTTTATTTATATATAAATCTATGTTATGATAAAAGCAGGAGGGATACCCATGCTGGATTTTCGAATGGATACTTTTCTGGCTGTGTGCCAATATATGAACTATACCCGGGCTGCCGAAGCGCTGAACATCACCCAGCCTGCCGTCTCCCAGCATATCCGCTGGCTGGAGGAGCAGTATGAGGCGCCGCTGTTCACCTATGCCAACAAGCGCCTCTCCCTGACCCGGGAAGGAGAGCTGCTGCGGAGCATGGCGCTGACGGTAAAGCATGATGAGCAGATGCTGCGCCGCCGCCTTCACGATCCGGGACCTGGAGCCCACCGCCTGGTTTTCGGCGTGACGCCTACCGTAGGTATGTCGCTGATCCCGGAGCCTCTGGCCCGGTACCACCGGCTGTATCCCGACGCGCCCATCTCCATACGGGTGTCTAATACGGAAAGTCTGTGCGCCGCCCTGGACCAGGGAGAGCTGGATTTTGCCATCGTGGAGGGCTATTTCTGTAAAAGCGACTACGATTCCCTTCTCTACCGGCGGGAACCCTATCTTGCGGTGTTCGGGGCAGAGTATCAATTTGAGCGGGAGCCTAAAGTGCTCTCCGACCTTCTGGGGGAGACTCTGGTGGTGCGGGAGCCGGGTTCCGGCAACCGGGAGATCATCCGCCGGGCGCTGAGTCGGGAGAACCGGTCGGTGGAGGATTTTCGCAGTGTCATTCAGGTCAGCGACATGAATGTATTGAAAAAACTGCTGCTGCTGGGCTGCGGGGTGGGATTTCTCTATCAGGCTGCGGCTCAGCCTCAGCTGGGACAGGGGCTTTTGCGGGCTATTCCCTTGGAGGATTTTCAGGAGAGCCATGATATCACCTTCCTGTGGCGCAAAGGCAGCGTCTTCGCCCAGAGGTACCGGCAGCTGTTTGAACTGCTCTCTCCCCAGGACATAGAGGGAGAATCGTGTGCAGCAGGTGATTGACAGGGGAAAGGGATTCCTGTATGCTAGTATCTGTAAAAGAATGTCCAGGATCGGCTGTACAGCAGAGGAAGGTGGGGAAGCCTTCCGGGTCCTTTGGACATGCGGCAGATTTTATGCCCGGTGCTGCATGAAATTGCGGTACGGAAAACAGGGAGGTTATATTATCTATGAGTGAAAACAAGATTCCTCAGAGTGAGATCACCCGGGTCAAGGGCCTGGGCTTTTTGTGGGACAAGCGGACTGCCGACCGCTTTAATGGCCGGGTCATCACCCGCAACGGAAAGATTACAGCCGAGGAGTGCGCGGTGGTAGCTGAGGCCGCCAAGAAGTTCGGCAGCGGCGAGATCGCCATGACCACCCGCCTGACCATGGAGATCCAGGGTGTTCCCTTTGAGAACATCGAGCCCCTGCGTCAGTATCTGAAGGAGCAGGCCGGTCTGGAGACCGGCGGTACCGGCGCCAAGGTGCGCCCGGTGGTCTCCTGTAAGGGTACCACCTGCCAGTACGGCCTCATTGACACCTACGCTCTGTCCCAAAAGATCCATGAGCGTTTCTTTGTGGGCTACAATCAGGTGAAACTGCCCCACAAGTTCAAGATCGCCGTGGGCGGCTGTCCCAACAACTGCGTCAAGCCCGACCTGAACGACGTGGGCATCGTGGGTCAGCGGATCCCCCTGATCCACCCTGAACTGTGTAAGGGCTGTAAGATGTGCGAGAAGGAGTGCCCCATGCACGTGGCCAAGGTCGTGGAGGGCAAGGCTACCATCGACCCCAACACCTGCAACCACTGCGGCCGCTGCATCCGCAAGTGCCCCTTCCACGCCATTGAGGCCCAGACCACCGGTTATCAGGTCTATCTGGGCGGCCGCTGGGGTAAGCGCACCGCTATGGGCCGCTGCCTGGATGTGATCTTCACCAGCGAGGAAGAAGTGCTGAACATGGTGGAGAAGTGCATGCTGCTCTTCAAGGCCTACGGCGAGCCCAAGGAGCGCTTTGCCGATACCGTCACCCGTCTGGGCTTTGACGAGGTCAAGAAGATGCTGATGTCCGATGAGCTGCTGGAGCGTAAGGACGAGATCCTGGCTCAGTAACATCAAAATAACGCAAAAAAGTGCCCCAGGCTATTGCCTGGGGCACTTTTTATACATAAATTACTTGCCGCAGAAGTCCTTGGCGACCTCCACGATGTGCTCCGCGGAGAGACCGAACTGCTTGAGCAGAGCGGCAGCGGGACCGGAGTGGCCAAACTCGTCGTTGACGCCGATTCGGCGCACAGGGGTGGGGCACTTCTCGGCCAGAACACCACAGACAGCCTCACCCAGGCCGCCGAGGATGTTGTGCTCCTCACAGGTGATGATCTTGCCGCACTCCTTGGCGGCCTTCAGCACCAGTTCCTCGTCCAGGGGCTTGATGGTAGCCATGTTGATGATCCGGGCGGAGATGCCGGCCTCGGCGAGGATCTTGCCCGCCTCAATGGCCTCGGCGACCATCAGGCCGTTGGCGATGATGGCCACATCGGTGCCGTCCTGGAGCACCTCGCCCTTGCCGATCTCAAAGGTGTAGCCCTCTTCCTCGTGGAACACGGGGACAGCGGCGCGGCCAAAGCGGATATAGACAGGGCCCACATACTCGTAGGCGGCCTTCACCATGGCACGGGCCTCCACATCGTCGGCGGGGGACATGACCACCATGCCGGGGATGGAGCGCATGAGGGCGAAGTCCTCACAGCACTGGTGGGACGCGCCGTCTTCGCCCACGGAGATGCCGCCGTGGGTGGCGCCGATCTTCACGTTCAGGTGGGGATAGCCGATGGAGTTGCGCACCTGCTCAAAGGCGCGGCCGGCAGCGAACATGGCAAAGCTGGAGGCGAAAGGCACCAGTCCCATGGTGGAGGCACCGGCGGCCACAGCGATCATGTTGCCCTCGGCGATGCCGCAGTCAAAGTGACGGCCGGGGAAAGCCTTCTGGAAGGTGGCGGTCTTGGTGGCGCCGGCCAGGTCAGCGTCAAAGACGATCAGGTTGTCGTGCTCGGCACCCAGCTCCTTCAGAGCGTTGCCGTAGCTGTCACGGGTTGCGATCTTTTTCACGTCTGCCATCTTACATCGCCTCCACTTCTGCCAGCTGAGCCTTCAGCTCCGTCATGGCCTTCTCGTATTCCTCGTCATTGGGGGCCTTGCCGTGCCAGCCAGCCTGGTTCTCCATGTAGCTGACGCCCTTGCCCTTGGTGGTCTTCATCACGATGGCGAAGGGCATGCCCTTGGTCTCCTTGGCCTTGGCAAAGGCGGTCTCCATCTGGTCAAAGTCGTGGCCGTCAATCTCAGCCACTTCAAAACCGAAGGCCTTCAGCTTCTCGGGGATGGGGTAGGGGCTCATGACGTCGGCGATGTTGCCGTCGATCTGCAGGCCGTTGTTATCGATGATGACGCACAGGTTGTCCAGCTTGTAGTGGTGGGCCAGCATAAAGGCCTCCCAAACCTGGCCCTCCTGGATCTCGCCGTCACCCAGCAGGGTGTATACCCGGCAGTCCTTGCCCTGGTACTTGGCGGCCAGAGCCATGCCGGCGGCAGCGGAGACACCCTGGCCCAGAGAGCCGGTGGACATGTCCACGCCGGGGGTCTCGTTCATGTTGGGGTGGCCCTGGAGGTGGCTGCCGATGTGGCGCAGGGTGAGCAGGTCGCTCTCAGGGAAGAATCCCCGCAGCGCCAGGGCGGCGTACAGGCCGGGGGCAGTGTGACCCTTGGACAGGACAAAGCGGTCCCGGTCCTCCCACTTGGGGTTCTTGGGATCCACGTTCATCTCTTTAAAGTACAGGTAGGTAAACAGGTCAGCGGCGGACAGGCTGCCGCCGGGATGACCGGCCTTGGCGGCGTGGGTTCCCTCAATAACACCCATGCGCACCTTACAGGCGGTGGCCATCAGTTGCTTTTTTTCTGCTGCGGTCAAGTAGATCGCTCCTTTCATACGCATTGGCTTCCGTTGCATAAAAAGTGGACTGGAGGGCCAGTCCCGCAGGGTCCGAAACAAAAGGGCACCAAGCCCCCACGGAATGCTCCGAACAGATGGAATGTATGATAAGTTTCTGGGTTTATTATAGTGCGTGACGGAGAGTGGTGTCAACCTTGAGGTGGCCTAAGAGGCAGAAAAATCCCCCGGCAGGGCAAAATACCTCACCGGGGGATGGCAGTTAACGGAAATAAACCAGGGGATCTTTGGGGGGCTCGGCCTTTTCCACGGACTGGGCATAGAGCACCACGCCCTCACCCTCGTAGACGGCGGCGTGCTCCCAGCGGATCTGAGCGGTGACGGTGACCCACTCCCCTTTGCGCAGGGAGCGGCTGCGGTCATATTTGCACAGGAAACCGAAGAAACGGATGTCGTCCACACAGCAGGTCATGGCGTTGCGGCCGGGAATGAAGGTGCCCTTGGGCAGCTTCATGCTGGTCATGGCCTGGGCCTTGAAGGTGACGGTCTTGCCCTCGTAGCGCTCGGGGTGGTCCTGGATGTCAATATACCAGATGCCGTAGTCGTCGTCCTCCAGCTCCAGGTGGTCGCTGTCCAGAGAGTAGGGGAGGATGTCCTCCACCTCCAGCTCCTCGCCCCGCTCGTCCTCAAAGACGATCTCGCACATGCGGTTGACCGCCCGGATGGACCGCTTCCAGCCCGACAGAGGCATGTCCGGGGTGCAGCGGTTGAAGAGCACCATGTCTGCCTCGGACACCTGGTCCACGATCATGGACTGCATGTTGGTGCGGTACATCTCAAAGGTGGTGGCGTCGATGACGTGGATGGCCTGGTACAGTCCCCACTCCCGGGGCAGCTTCAGGTCCCGGAGGATCTGGATGGGCCACATGCCGTTATACTCCAGCAGGACGCGCTCGGGCTGGTAGCGCCGCTCCACCTCGTCCAGAAAGTCGCGGGTGAGCTGGGACTGGTCCTCCACCGGCACCAGACGGCAGTTGCGCTTGGACAGCTTCTCCTGGTCGTACTCCTCCTCGCCGTCCTCACAGCGGATGAGCACGGTGCGCTGGCCGTCGTTGAAGTAGTCCATATTCAGGGTGTCGATGAGCAGGGTGGTCTTGCCGCTGTCCAGAAAGCCGGTGATCAAATAGAGAGGAATTCGGGAATCAGGCATGTTCCGTCACCTCACGCCAGGAGGAACAGCTTCTCCAGCTGCTCCTCCTTGAGATCGGAGCCGATGACGCACAGACGGCCGGTATAGTCGGCAGCGCCCTCCCGGATCTGGAACTCGCCGGGCACCAGGTCGAAGTGCAGCCAGGTCTGGCCGTCGTCGCAGGGCAGGATGCCCTTGGCACGGAGGATCACGCCATAATCCTCGCCCATGGCCAGGGCGGACAGGGCGTCCTGGAGATCTTCGCGGCTGTACTTCCGGGGCGTCTCGCGGCCCCAGGAGGTGAACACCTCGTCGGCGTCGTGGTCGTGGTGGTGATGGTGGTGCTCATGGCCCATATCGCAGGCCAGGCAGGCGTCACAGGCAGCCTCGTCGCAGCTGTGGTCGTGGTCATGCTCGTGGTCGTGGTGATGGTGGTCATGGTCATGATCGTGGCAGCCGCAGTCGCAGTGCTCGTCGTGGTCATGGTGGTGATGTTCGTCCTCTTGCTCATGATCATGGTGATGATGCTCGTGGTCGTGATCATGGCAGCCGCAGTCGCAGTGCTCATCATGCTCATGGTGGTGATGCTGGTGGGCGATCTCCTCCATCAGCTCCTGGGCCAGAGAGTGGCCGCCCTCCATGGCGGAGAGGATCTGAGCACCGGTGAGCTGGTCCCAGGGGGTGGTGAGGATGGCAGCCTTGGCGTTTTTGTCCCGCAGCAGCTTCACGGCGGTGTTCAGTTTGGCCTCGTCCATCTTCTGAGTACGGGAGAGGAGAATGGCGCTGGCGTGCTCCACCTGGTTGTTGAAGAACTCGCCGAAGTTCTTCATATAGATCTTGGCCTTGGTGGCGTCCACCACGGTGACAAAGCTGTTGAGGTGCAGATCAGGGGCCTCGGCCTGGACGCGCTCCACAGCGGCAATGACGTCGGACAGCTTGCCCACGCCGGAGGGCTCGATGACGATGCGGTCGGGGGCGTAGTCGGCCAGAACCTGCTTGAGGGCTGCGCCGAAGTCACCCACCAGAGAGCAGCAGATGCAGCCGGAGTTCATCTCGGTGATCTCCACTCCGGCGTCCTTCAGAAAGCCGCCGTCAATGCCGATCTGGCCAAACTCGTTCTCAATGAGCACGATCTTCTCGCCGCGGAACACCTCGTCCAGCAGCTTCTTGATGAGAGTGGTCTTGCCGGCGCCCAAAAAGCCGGAGACAATGTCGATTTTTGTCATGGTGAATTCGTCCTTTCTACTGTAAAACGATAAAAATTATACATTCCAAAGCAGGCCGGAAGCCCGCAGAAATTGGCAGATCAGGTGGGCGGCCTGGTCCCGGGTGGCGGGAGCCTGAGGAGCGCTGAGATCCAGCTCCACCCCCAGAGCGGACAGACGCCAGGCGGGGGCCTGAGCCCAGTCGCTCAGACCGGCATAGGCAGCCTGCTGGCCGGAGAAAATGGGCTGGTCGGCCATAGCGTAGCCGTCCATACAGGCCCAGGAGGAGACAGCCGAGAGAATAGTGACCAGCTCCTCATAGGTGAGGCTGTCCTGGGGAGCAAAGCTGGTGCTGCTCCGTCCGGCCAAAAATCCTTTGGCCACCATGGCATCCACCGCCTTGGTGTACCAGGCGTCGGAGGGGACGTCGGTAAAGCCTGCCGAGCCGCTCTGACGCAGATTCAGGGCAGAGGCCAGCAAAACAGCAAATTCGCCCCGGGTGATGGACTGCTCCGGCCGGAAAGAGCCGTCCGGGAAGCCGCCCAGCAGCCCATAGGCGGACAGGGTGGCCACATCGTTGGCATAGTCGCACTGATCCAGATCGGTATAGTCCCAGCGGCAGTCGTAGCTCAGCCCAGAAGCCTGAGCGGCCTGAGCGGGGGTGACGGCGGTCCACTGACTGCCTCCGTCACCCTGGCTGAGCTGGGCGGAGGGAGGCAGGGCCTCCAGCAGCTGGTCAAAGGCATCCCGGTATTCCTCTTGGGCGGCCTGCTCGCCGGAGATGTAGAAGGTACAGCCGGCAAGCTCCAGCTTCCAGTATTCCTGGCTGTTCTGGGGCTGCGCAGCCGTGAGCAGCAGCGCCGCAGCTGGAGCATACTCCTGGGAGATCATGAGGGTGGGCAGTACGCCGATGGTGTCGTTGGTGGCACCGTCGGGAGAGAAAAAGCGGTAGGAGGTGATCTTCAGAGCGTCCCCGTCAAAAAGGCCGGGAGCAGACTCCTCATCCAGCACGATCTGGGCGATACCCTTGCCATAGGTGCGGCCGCCCACAGCGATTCCGGCGCGGTAGTCCCGGATGGCGGCGGAAAACAGCTCAGAAGCGCTGGCAGAATTGCCGTCGGTAAGGATGATGAGCGGCTGGTCGGTCCGGTCAGCATAGTCGCTGCTGCTGTAGACCTGAGTGTATTTCCCATCGCTGTCCCGGAAATAGGTGATATTGTGTCGGCCAATAAAGCTGCCAACGCTGTCTGCGGCGGCATTGGTGGAGCCGCCGGGATTGGAGCGCAGGTCCAGAAGAATGGGGCGGTCCAGATTGTCGTATTGGGCCAGCGCCTGGGAGATGGTTTCTGCGGTGGTGTCACCGAAGCTGATGCACTCGATCACGGCCACCCCGTCCACCAGAGAGTAGGTGACGATGGGCACCTGTACCTTCCGGCGGGTGAGGGTCAGCTCCCGGGTGGAACCCGTTTTGCCGGAGAGGACGGTCAGCGTGACCCGGGAGCCCTCCTGACCGGTCAGGGCAGAGGACTGCTCCGAGGCGGTGACGGGCACTCCGTCAATGGACTGGATGCAGTCGCCCTCCTCCAGTCCGGCCTGCTCCGCCGGGGAGTCGGGGAGAATGGACAGAATCAGAAAACCGTGTTCCGTGACTTCCTTTTGAATGGACACGCCGATCCCCACCAGAGTTTCCCCGTTGACCGAGTTCAGGAAGGCACTGTACTCCTCCTTGGTCATGTAGACGGTGTAGGGGTCACCCAGGGCCTCCAGCATGGAGTCCAGATCCTCCTGGGCCAGAACGGAGTCGGGAATCTGGTCCACATAGAATTGTTCCAGAAGAGCACCGGCCTGTTGGACGGTAAGGGCGGAGACGGGAGTCAGGCACAGGGAACACGCCAGAGCCACAGACAGGCCGGCAGAAAAGATACGTTTCATAGGTAAAACTCCTGGTCCGTAGAAATGGCACGCCGGATGCCACAAGGGGGTGGCATCCGGCGCGATGGATCGGTTAGATTTTGGGGGTGCGGTAGGTCATTTCATCACGCTTGGGGCCGGAGGAGACCATGGTGATGGGGGCGCCGATGTGGGCCTCCAAAAAGTCCACATAGTCCTTGGCCTGCTGGGGCAGGGACTCGTAGTCCTTGCAGCCGCGGATGTCGCACTTCCAGCCGGGCAGAGTGGTGAAGACGGGCTTGGCCTTCATCAGCAGGGGAGTGACAGGGAAGACGTCGGTGACCTTGCCGTCGATCTCGTAGCCGGTGCAGACCTTGATCTCGTCCAGGTAGCCCAGCACGTCCAGGCAGGTGAGAGCCACCTTGGTGGCGCCCTGCACCATGCAGCCGTACTTGGTGGCTACGGCATCAAACCAGCCCACACGGCGGGGACGGCCGGTGGTGGCGCCGAACTCGCCCTTGTCACCGCCGCGGCGGCGCAGCTCGTCACCCTCCTCGCCCAGCAGCTCGCTGACGAAGGGCTCGGTGTGGGAGCCCACGGAGGAGGAGTAGGCCTTGGTGACGCAGATAACATCCTCCACCGCAGTGGGGGGTACCGCAGCGCCCACACAGCCAAAGCCGGCCAGCGTGTGGGAGGAGGTGGTCATGGGGAAGATGCCCAGGTCGGGGTCCTTCATGGAGCCCAGCTGACCCTCCAGCAGGATGGTCTTGCCCTCCTTCAGGGCCTGGTGGACAAAGCCCACCGCGTCGCCCACGTAGGGACGGATCTCCTCGCGCAGCGTGATCAGCTCCTGGAACAGCTCGTCCACATTCAGCGCGGGCTTGTGGTAGAGGTGCTCGAAGAGTACGTTTTTCAGGGAAACAGCGGCAGTCAGACGCTCCTTCAGCCGCGCCTCGTCAAACAGGTCGCACACCTGGATGCCGATCTTGGCGTACTTGTCGGAGTAGAAAGGGGCAATGCCGCTCTTGGTGGAGCCGAAGGCCTTGCCGGCCAGACGCTCCTCTTCATAGGCGTCCTGCAGGGTGTGGTAGGGCATGAGAATCTGGCAGCGCTCCGACACGATCAGGTTGGGCGCAGGCACGCCCTGATCGGTGAGGGATTTCAGCTCGTCCACCAGCTTGCGGATGTCCAGTGCCACACCGTTGCCGATGATATTGGTGATGTGGGGGTAGAAGGTGCCGGAGGGGAGGATGTGCAGAGCAAAACGGCCATAATCATTGATGATGGTGTGGCCGGCATTGGCACCGCCCTGGAACCGGATGACCACATCAGAGGTCTCCGCCAGCATGTCGGTGATCTTGCCCTTGCCCTCGTCGCCCCAGTTGGCGCCTACGATCGCTTTTACCATAATGTTACCTCCGTGAACCGGGATTCGCAACCGAAAAACGGATTTGCCTTATCCGGCTCATAACGCAACAACCATATTATACTTCCTTTTTTTTCGGGACGCAAGAGCCAATCGTGTAGAAAAAAGGGGAGCTTTTGTGAATGATTTGCCAAAAAGGAGAACTAAGGGGCGGGGACCACATCGGGGGCCATCAGGTTCAGGCCCTTTTGCAGCAGTTCAGCCGAAAGCTTCCCCTGACCGTAGGTGATCAGATTGCCCGGGGCGTCAATAAAGATAGAGAAGGGGAAGGAGTTGATACCGTAAGTTGAAATGGCCTGGTAGTCTACGTCGTAGTACACCGGGAAGGTAAAACCCGCCTCCTTCAGGTAGTTCTCCGCCTTTTCCCGGGTGTCGTTCATGGCCGCGCCCACATTGACCAGCACGAAGTGGATCTGGTCCCCGTACTGCTCATACAGAGCCTGGATGTCGGGCATCTCCTGCTTGCAGGGGGAACAGGTAGAGGCCCAGAAGTTGAGGAAAACAGGTTTATCCCCTAAAAAGTCGGACAGCTGTACCGTATTGCCCTGGGAATCCTCCATGGGAAAGGAGGGAGCGGGGTTCGTCTGCTGGGAAGAGGAGGAAGAGGAAGAAGAGGAGGCGGGGCCCTCCGACTGGCTGGGCTCATTGGCTAGCTGGCTGTTCTGCACGCCGGGAGCCAGGCGGGTGTAGAGAAATCCGGCGGCGGCCAGAATTACCACCAGGGCGATGCCTAAGATGACAGTGGATTTTTTACCCATAATGAAGTACCTCCTTAGACAAGGCGGGAGAGCAGCGTGCCCATGGTGCCGGTGGCCATGAGGATACCCACTACGATGAGCAGTCCGCCCGAGACGACATTGATAATAGAATAGTGGCGCTTGATCCAGTCAAAGGCAGTTTTCAGGGACTGGATGAGCAGGGCGCTGGCCAAAAACGGGATGCCCAGGCCGGCGGAGTAGCACAGCAGCAGGAGGATCCCCCGCAGGGTAGAGCCCTGCTGGGAGGCCAGTACCAGGGCCGAGCCCAGGAAAGCCCCTACGCAGGGAGTCCAGCCCACGGCAAAGACCGCGCCGAATATCAGAGCGGAGAAAAAGCCCATATCATGGCCCACGGAATAGCCCTTGGAGCCCCGGAACAGGGACAGGCGGAACACACCAAGGAAGTTAAGGCCGAAGAAGATGACGATCAGACCGCTGGCGATGTTTACCGCCTGCTGGTGCCGGGTGAGCAGCGCGCCGATGGAACCGGCAAAAGCGCCCATGGCCACAAACAGCAGCGTAAAGCCCAGCACAAAGCCCAGAGCATTTTTCAGCACCCGTCCCCGGGAGGCATCCGGCTGTCCGCCGGCAAAGTAGGACAGGTAAATGGGCAGCATGGGGAGCAGACAAGGGGAGATGAAGGTGATGAGACCTTCCAGAAAGGTGACAAGATAGACCATGGAATTCCTCCGGTTTGATTACTGAGATGAGCGGGAAGTCAGGCGCTGCCGCAGGGCGGACAGCAGGTCTCCGGCCAGCGCGCCAAGCAGCCCTCCCACCAGCATGGAGTAATAGGGGGTGGAGGTGAGAGGGCAGGTCCCGGTGGCACACAGGGTGAGACGGTAATAAAGGTATCCCCCTGCCAGGCCAAGGGCGATAAAGATGAGCCCGGCGGCGTTGGAGCGCAGAAACGAAAGAACTTGCTTCATGATAAAAACCTCCTGTGGGTTTGTCAAGAAAAATCGGTTTGGATAGGGTAACCATACCACAGTGAAATCGTTCCCTCTGTGACAGGGTCACAAACCTCTTGCCCCAGGAAGAAAAAACAGTATAATAAAGGAGAAACAAACGATCCCCGGAGAGAGGAGCCCGCTATGAATACCCTGACCCCTGAATCCCTGTCCTTTTGGCATCACCTCACCCGGCAGCAGCAGGAGACCTTGCTGAGCTGTGTGCAGCGGGCGTCCTATGCTCCCGGACAGATCATCCGCTCCCCGGATACCGACTGCCTGGGAGCTCTCCTGATCCAGAGCGGTGTGGTGCGCATCTACCTGCTCTCAGAGGACGGCCGGGAGGCCACCATCTCCCGCATGACGGAAGGGGAGGTGTGTGTGCTGTCCGCCTCCTGTATGCTCAATGCCATCACCTTTGATGTACAGATCCAGGCCGAGACAGCGGTGGAGGTGCTGGTCATCCCCATTCAGTATCTGTCCGTTTTGATGAGGGAGAATATCTATGTAGAGAATTTCATCTACAAGGCGGCGGCCCAGCGGTTCTCCCACGCCATCCGGGCCGTGGAACAGATGCTCTTTTATACCCTGGAGCAGCGGGTGGCCTCCTATTTGCTGGAGGAGTCCCGGCGGCTGGAGACCGATACCATTCAAGTTACCCAGGAGCAGCTGGCCCAGGCCATCGGCAGTGCCCGGGAGGCGGTGACTCGTACCTTAAAGAAACTGTCCGCTGCGGAGACGGTGGAGCTGTTTCGGGGCGGTGTGCGTATCCGGGACCGGAAGGGGCTGGAACGGCTGGTAGAGCGGGGCGGCTTGTAAAATCACAAAAGGAAATGTAAAACCGGGGCGGTTCCCATTAGGAAACCGTCCCGGATCTTTTTTGCCTGCGGCAGTATGAAGAGAAGAAAAAACGGGCTGATTTTACATTGAAACCAGATAGGATGGGGTTCTTTTGATGAAAAGTGACCAAATTCCTGGTAAATATGAGATTTTACGTGGATTTAACACAAAGGGGCTTTTTCATTTTACATGGTTTTTTTATACTGAGACACGCAAAACGGGAAACGGATTGCACAGTACTTAAACGAAAACGAACCAAAGGAGAATGATGAATATGAAGAAGCTTACTTGCCTGGGCCTATCCCTTGCTCTGGCCCTGGGGCTGTTCACCGGCTGCGGCAGCAGCAATCAGGATCAGGGCAGCGGCTCCGGTTCTCAGAGCAACACCAACGGCTCCTCCACCGTGGAGCTCAGCGGCACCGTGAATACCGACGGTTCCACCTCCATGGAGAGCGTGGTCAAGGCCCTGGGTGAAGCTTTCATGGAGCTCAATCCTGGTGTGACCGTGAACTACTCCGGCACCGGTTCCGGCACCGGCATCCAGTCCACCATCGACGGCACCTGTGACCTGGGCCTGTCCTCCCGTGCTCTGAAGGATGAGGAGAAGCAGAACGGCGCGGTAGAGAATATCGTGGCTCTGGACGGTGTGGCCGTGGTCATCAACCCCGCCAACGGCGTGGAGGACCTGACTGTGGAGCAGATCGCTCAGATCTTCACCGGTGAGATCACCAACTGGTCCGAGCTGGGCGGCACCGACGGCGAGATCGCTGTGTTCGGCCGTGAGGCTGGTTCCGGCACCCGCGGCGCCTTCGAGGAGATCGTGGGCGTAGAGGATACCTGCAAGTACACCAACGAGTACTCCTCCACCGGCGACGTGATCGGTAACGTGGCCTCCAACCCCAACGCCATCGGCTACGCTTCCCTGTCCGCTGTGAATGACACTGTGAAGGCTGTGAAGGTCAACGGTGTGGCTCCTTCCGAGGACACCGTGAAGGACGGCTCCTATGAGATCCAGCGTCCCTTCGTGATGGTCACCAAGGAGGGTGCTGAGCTCTCCGAGGCTACCCAGGCTTTCCTGGACTTCGCCATGAGCGCGGATGCTGCCGACATCATTGCTGCTGCCGGTGCTGTGTCTCCCAAGGGCTAATTCCTGAGAAACATGAAAACAAGCCCCCGGTCCCCGGGGGCTTGTTTTAAATCAATGTCTCCCCTCTGCCATATTCCTCAGTTGACACGGGGACATGACATAGCTCGTGTCTCAGTGTCAGCTGAGGAGACAAACGAAAAGAAAAGGTTGAGTGATATGAAAAAAGAGCAAGTCATTGGAAATCAGGGCGGTGTGCGCCGGGCGAAAGACGCCATGGAATGGATCATGAAGACTCTTTTTATGATCTGCGGATTTATTGCCATTGCCTTTGTGCTGCTGATTACCGTTTATCTGATCATTTCCGGTCTGCCTGCTATCAAAGAGGTCGGTCTTATTGACTTCCTGTTTGGCACCCGTTGGGCCTCCACCGACAAGACCGATCCGGCCTACGGCATTCTGCCCTTTATCCTGACCTCCATTTACGGCACCGCCGGCGCCATTATCATCGGCGTGCCCATCGGATTTATGACCGCAGTATTTCTGGCCAAGGTAGCGCCTCCCAAGGTGGCATCGGTGATCCGTCCGGCGGTGGATCTGCTGGCTGGTATCCCTTCGGTGGTGTACGGTCTGGTGGGTATGATGATCCTGCTGCCCGCCATCCGGGAGTTCTTCCATATTCCCGCCGGCGACAGCCTGCTGGCTGCTATCATTGTGCTGGCTGTTATGATCCTGCCCTCCATCATCTCGGTGTCTGAGACCGCCCTGAAGGCGGTGCCCAAGGAGTACGAGGAGGCCAGCCTGGCTCTGGGGGCCACCGAGCTGGAGACCTACTTCCGGGTCACCGCTCCTGCTGCCAAAAGCGGCATTGCTGCGGCGGTAGTGCTGGGCGTGGGCCGTGCCATTGGCGAGGCCATGGCCATCCTGATGGTAGCCGGCAATGTGGCTAACATGCCCTCCATGCTCTCCAGCGTCAAGTTCCTCACCACGGCCATCGCCAGTGAGATGAGCTATGCTGCTGTGGGAAGCCTGCAGCGAAATGCTCTGTACTCCATCGGTCTGGTGCTGTTCCTGTTCATTATGTGTATCAATGTGATCCTCAATGTGTTCCTGAAACGGGACAAGGAGGCGTAAAGGATGACGAATACTATGACTACGACTTCTGCCACTCAGACGGCCAGTAAGGCCAAAAGTAAGCTCTCTCCCCGCCGCCGTGTTTATGAGGTGGGGATGCGGACCCTTCTCTATCTGTCTGCCGGAGCGACGGTTCTGCTGCTGCTCTTTCTCATCGGGTACATCTTCTATCGGGGCCTGCCCAACCTGAACTGGACATTTTTAACCAGTCAGGAGAGTGTGCTACGGGGTACTGACGGTATCCTCCCCGCCATTCAGAATACCATTTACGTTATCATCGTGACTCTGATTTTTATCCTGCCTCTGGGTGTAGGTGCGGCCATCTACCTCACCGAGTACGCCACCAACCACAAGCTGGTAGCGGCCATTGAGTTTGCTACCGAGACTCTGGCCGGCATTCCCTCCATCCTGTACGCCCTGGTGGGTATGCTGGTGTTCTGCCAGGTTATGAATCTGGGCAAGACCCTGCTGGCCGGCGCGCTCACCTTGGTCATTATGACCCTGCCCACCATCATTCGAACCACCCAGGAGTCCCTGAAGACTGTCCCCCAGAGCTACCGGGAAGGCTCCCTGGGCCTGGGTGCGGGTAAGTGGCACATGATCCGTACCGTGGTGCTGCCCTCCTCTGTGGACGGCATTGTAACGGGCTGTATCCTGTCCATCGGCCGCGTGGTCGGTGAGTCCGCCGTACTGATGTTTACCGCCGGCATGGGCACTACCCTGCAGAACTTCTTCAGTTCCGGCGGCCTGCTGGACAGCTCCGGTGCGACCCTGACTGTGGCTTTGTACGTCTACGCCAAAGAGCGCGCCGAATTTGATCTGGCCTTCTCGGTGGCGGTGGTGCTGCTGATCATCACCTTTGTCATCAATCTGGCCGCAAAATTTGCCGGCGGATATTTGAGAAAGAAATAAACCTTCTGAACTTGGATAGGGAGATACAATATGAACGAAAATGTCATTTTACAGGCCGAAAACCTCAACCTGTATTACGGAGAAAACCACGCGCTGAAGGATATCAACATCGAGATCCCTGAGCACCAGATCACCGCTCTCATTGGTCCTTCCGGCTGCGGCAAGTCCACCTTCCTGCGCTGCCTCAATCGGATGAACGACCTTATTCCCATTGTGAAGATCAACGGCTCTCTGCTGTACCGGGGGGAGGATATCTACGCGCCTGGCCAGGATGTCACTGATCTGCGCAAGCGCATCGGTATGGTCTTCCAGAAGGCCAATCCCTTCCCCATGTCCATCTACGACAACGTGGCCTACGGCCCCCGTACCCACGGCATCCGCAGCAAGGTGAAGCTGGATGAGATCGTGGAGGAGTCTTTGAAGGGCGCAGCCATCTGGGATGAGGTAAAGGACCGGCTGAAAAAGCCCGCCCTGGGCCTCTCCGGCGGCCAGCAGCAGCGTCTGTGCATCGCCCGCGCGCTGGCAGTTAAGCCCGACGTGCTGCTCATGGACGAGTCCACCTCCGCTCTGGATCCCATTTCTACCTCCAAAATCGAGGACCTTGCCACCGAGCTGAAAAAGGATTACACTATCATCATGGTCACCCACAATATGCAGCAGGCCGCCCGTATCTCCGACAAGACCGCCTTCTTCCTGCTGGGTGAACTCATCGAGTACGGCGACACGGAGCAGATGTTCTCCATGCCTCAGAACAAGAAGACGGAAGATTACATCACCGGGAGGTTCGGATAATGCGGGACAGATTCAACGAACAGCTGGAACAGCTGAATGTAGAGCTGATCAAAATGGGAGCTTTGTGCGAGGAGGCCATTTCCGCCGCCGCCAAGGCTCTGCTGGAAGGAGACGCCGCCCTGCGGGAGACTGCCTGCGTTGCTGAGCGGGAGATCGACCAGAAGGAGCGGGACATCGAGAGCCTGTGCATGAAGCTGCTGCTCCAGCAGCAGCCGGTGGCCCGGGACCTGCGCACCATCTCCGCAGCGCTGAAGATGATCTCCGACATGGAGCGCATCGGCGACCAGGCCAGCGATATTGCCGAGATTACCCGGGACATTGAGGATAGCCCTGTGATTTCCCATGTGCCCATCGCTGAGATGGCCCGCAGCACCATCGGCATGGTCACCGACAGCATCGACTCCTTTGTGCGCAAGAACCTGGGCCTGGCTCAGGAGGTCATTCGCAAGGATGACGAGATCGACCGCATGTTCCTGGAAGTCAAGGACGAACTCATTCGCCGCATCGGCCAGGGAGACAGCGGGGAGACCTGTATGGACCTGCTGATGATCGCCAAATACTTTGAGCGCATCGGCGACCACGCCTGCAACATTGCTGAGTGGGTGGAGTACTCCCTCACCGGACAGCACGGCGATATGTGAGCTTCCCGGAAGGGGAGCGGAGGAGAGGTAAACGCACGTGATCTATATTTTAGAGGATGACGCCAGCATCCGTAAGCTGGTGGTCTATACCTTACAGAGCCAGGGCATGGAGGCCCAGGGCTTTGACCGCCCCTCCCAGTTTTGGGAGGCCATGGAGAAGGGCAGTCCTGAGCTGGTGCTGCTGGATATCATGCTGCCTGAGGAGGATGGCCTGCAGGTGCTCAAACGCCTGCGCTCCATGCCCGCCACCAAGACCCTGCCTGTTATTATGCTCACGGCCAAGAGCACGGAGTATGACAAGGTGCTGGGACTGGATGAGGGGGCGGATGACTATGTGGCCAAGCCCTTCGGCATGATGGAACTGATGGCCCGTGTACGCACCGCCCTGCGCCACGCAGGGCAAAACCAGCCCAAGGAAAAGACCTACTCCCTGGGAAGCCTCTTTGTGGACCCCGAGCGGCACATCGTCCGGGACGGGGATCGGGATGTCACCCTGACGCTGAAGGAGTTTCAGGTTTTGTGCCTGCTGTTGGAGCGGGCCGGTACCGTATTTACCCGGGATCAGCTGCTCAACACCATCTGGGGCTATGAGTTTGACGGCGCCAGCCGGACCGTGGACGTACATATCCGTACCCTGCGTCAGAAGTTGGGCAAATCCGGCGACTGCATTGAGACGGTGCGGGGCATCGGCTACAAGATCAGTGCCGACTGACCGGCGGAGGGATAGAAGTTGAAGAATATGACCGCCAAATTATTTCGAAATTCCACGGCAGTAGCCGTCTCTGTGATGGTGCTGTCCATTGCCCTGTTTTTGGGGATGCTGTACCAGTACTTCAGCAACCAGCTGATGACCGAGCTGGAGACGGAGACCTGGCTGGTAGCCCAGGGCGTGGAGCTCAACGGGATGGACTATCTCACCGGGCTCAACACGGAAAACCGGGTGACCTGGGTGGATACAGACGGTACTGTGCTCTATGACAGCCAGGCCGACGAAACTGCCATGGAGAACCATGCCGACCGGGAGGAGATCCAGCAGGCGATGACCGGTCAGTCCGGTACCGCCCGGCGCTACTCCTCCACCCTGGCCCAGCAGACCCTGTATGCCGCCCGACGGCTCAATGACGGCACCGTGATCCGTGTGGCCAGCGCGCAGCAGACGGTGGTGACCCTGCTGCTGTCCATGGTACAGCCGATTTTGATCATTCTGGCTCTGTCGCTGCTGATTTCGGCCGTGCTGGCCTCCCGAATGGCCAAGCGAATCATTCGCCCCATTGTCAATCTGGACTTGGAGCACCCGGAGGACTGCGACACCTATGAGGAGCTGACCCCCCTGCTCTCCCGCATTAAGCACCAGAACGATACCATCCAGCAGCAGCTGCTTCAGCTGCAGCAGAAGCAGCAGGAGTTTGCCGCTTTGACGGAAAATATGTCCGAAGGCTTTCTGCTGATGGACCGGCATGGCCATGTGCTCTCCTACAATAAGGGCGCCCTGAACCAGCTGGGTGCTCAGGCGCCGCAGGGAGAGGTGAATGCCCTGGTGCTCAACCGCAGCGAAAGCTTCCGCCAGGCGGTGGATGAGGTGCTTTCCGGCCACCGCAGCCAGCAGATGCTGCGTCTGAATGGCCGTTGCTGCCAACTGCTGGCCAACCCGGTCATGCAGGGTGAGGAGCAGATGGGCGCGGTGATGGTCCTGTTGGATGTCACTGAGCAGGAACAGCGGGAGGACCTGCGGCGGGAGTTTACCGCCAACGTCTCCCATGAGCTGAAGACCCCGCTGACCTCCATCTCCGGCATTGCGGAGATCATGCAGAGCGGCATGGTAAAGGCGGAGGACGTACAGGGCTTTGCCAGCGACATCTACCAGGAGGCCCAGCGTCTCATTGCCCTGGTGGAAGATATCATCCGTCTGTCCCAACTGGACGAGGGTGCGGTGAACATGGAACGGGAGGATGTGGACCTGTTCCAGCTCTCTCTGGAGGTGACAAAACGCCTGGAGAGCGCCGCTCAGAAAAATGATGTGACCATCAAGACCATGGGGCGTTCCGTCCAGGTCCACGGTGTGCGCCGGGTGCTGGATGAGATGATCTACAACCTGTGTGACAACGCCATCAAGTATAACCGCCGGGGCGGCACGGTAGCCGTCACGGTAGGCCCGGTAGAGGGCGGCGTAGAGGTTTCAGTGGAGGATAACGGCATCGGTATCCCCGCTGAGAATCAGAACCGGGTATTTGAACGGTTCTACCGGGTGGATAAGAGCCACTCCAAGGACATCAGCGGCACTGGATTGGGCCTGTCCATTGTAAAGCACGGCGCGGCCCTCCATGACGGACAGATTCGTCTGGAGAGTACTCCGGGCAAGGGCACCACAGTGACTTTGCTGCTGCCCCAGGGCTGAGCGCATAAAATTGAATTTCCTGGGAACCTTTTTTCTTGGAAGGCGTCAAAGAAGATGAAACGGGCCGATAATTAGTCCGTTCAGAACAAGAAAAAAGGAGACCACCCATGAAAAAATTGTTTGCCAGTTTGGCTTGCGCCGCGCTTTTGATCACTGCTCTGACCGGCTGCGGACAGAAGACCGGCAGCACCCGTACCCCGGAGGAGCTGACCCAGCTGTACAGCCAGGCCATCACAGAGAGCGGGGGCGAGATGGTGGAATATAACCCCGTCATTACCCAGATCGACGACGAGAATGAGATCAATGGTATGATCCTGGAATCCATGGGCCTTAAGGCAGAGGATATGACCGCCTTTGGCGTCAGCGGTTCCATGATGAGTGTGAAGGCCTATGGCATTGCTGCCGTCATGCCCGCTGAGGGCAAGGAGGAGGCCGTGAAAGAGGGCCTTCAGGGCTTCATTGACAAGCAGAAGACGAACTTTGAGACCTACCTGGCGGACCAGTATGCTGTGGCAGAGAATGCCCGCCTGGAGACTCTGGAGGACGGCACGGTGCTGATGGTGATGTGTGAAGGCTCCGATACGGTGTTTGACCAGATCCGTACCGCTATTGAGGCGTAAAGCCGGATCGTCCGGAGCGCACCAAGCATCCAACCCAAAAACCTGCCTTACCGGCCGGCGGCATTGTCCGCCGGCCGGTTTTTCTTCCCTGTCAGCTAAAAAAGAGCGGGAAAAGGCAGGGACTGGATGAAGGACTTTTCTTGCTCGGCGCTTGACTTGTGGCGGGGGATACATTATATATAATAGAGCCTGATAGAGCCTGAAGCGTCTTTTGAAGCGGCGTTCAGGGAAAAAAGAGCCGTGAGAACGATAAAAATTCCTTCCCAATTGGTTGGGCGGAACTCACTGCCGGGAGAAAATCGTTGACTTGAATATCCTGGGAGGGTATGCTATATTAAGGTCTGCCGAATCGGCCCCGGGAAGGGATACCCTGCGTCAATGGGATATTTTGTTGAAAAACAGCCCTTTTTTGCCGTTTTTTCTTGGAAAAGCTGGGGCGTACAGGGATATCGGCCAAATTGAGGCCGAAGGAACAAGCCCAAAAGGGAGACGTGTGCAGCGATGCAACTTCATAGAAATAAGCGAAAGAGTATTAACCCCACCCGTTACATCGTATTGGGTTTTGGGGCCATTATTCTGTTGGGCACACTGCTGCTGCATCTGCCCATCTCCGCCCAGGACGGACAGATGACTCCATGGCTGACCTGTCTGTTCACCGCAACCTCCGCCACCTGCGTGACTGGACTGGTTTTGGTGGATACGGCGATACACTGGTCGGTATTTGGTCAGGCAGTTATTTTGCTGCTGCTTCAGTTAGGCGGATTGGGGTTTGTTACCCTGATCTCCATCATCCCCTTTGCTCTGCACCGTCGTATCGGCTTGTCTCAGCGCCTGGTGATGGCCTCGGCCATGAACCTGGACCGGGTAGCCGGAGTGGTGCGAGTGGTGCGCCACGCCCTGCTGGGCACAATGCTTGTGGAGGGGATCGGAGCGGTCCTGCTGGCCATTCGGTTTGTGCCTCAGTTTGGACTGCTGGGTATTTGGTTTTCCATTTTTCACAGCATCTCTGCCTTCTGTAACGGTGGCTTTGATATTCTGGGCCTTTACAGCGGCCCCTACTCCAGTTTGGCGGCCTATCAGGGCGACCCGTTGGTGCTGGGCACCATCATGGCCCTCATTGTGATAGGCGGTTTGGGCTTCTTCGTGTGGGAAGATGTGATCCAGAAGCGCTGCTGGAAAAAATTAACTCTTTATAGTAAAATGGTACTGGGCATCACCGCCTGCCTCATTGTTTTTGGCGCGGTCTATTTTGCCTGCGCAGAGTGGGAAAACCCCGACACGTTGGGGAGCATGCCCCTGTGGCAGCGGCCTCTCAACGCCTTATTCCAGTCGGTTACCCTGCGCACGGCGGGCTATGCCACCTTTGATCAGGGAAAACTGCTGGAAGGCTCGGCGGTCATGTCCATTCTGCTGATGCTCATCGGCGGCTCCTCCGGCTCCACAGCGGGCGGATTGAAGACGGTGACGGTGGGTGTGTTACTGCTGGCCCTGCGGGACGGTCTGCGGGGACGGGATCAGGTCGTCTTCCGGGGCAGACGGATTCCCGGCCGAAAGGTCCTGGACGCCATGACCCTGGCGCTGACCGTACTGCTGCTGTTTTTGAGCGCGTCTATGCTCCTGTCCCTGATGGAACGGGTGCCCTATGTGCAGGCGGCCTTTGAAACGGCATCTGCTATGGGTACGGTGGGTGTGACCATGGGTATTACCCCCGGACTGAGCGTGCCCAGCGCACTGCTGGTGATTGCACTGATGTTTTTAGGACGGGTAGGAATCCTGTCCTTCTCCATTGCCTTCTTGACCCGGGGACGGGGGGAGAACAAGATCCTCTATCCTTCTACAGAGGTTATGATAGGCTGAGTATTAGGAGGAATATATGAAAAGCTTTCTGATTGTGGGACTGGGACGGTTTGGTGCCTCGCTGGCCCAGGAGTTGTGTGAGCAGGGCCATGAAGTACTGGCCCTTGATGTCCTTCCTGAGCGGGTACAGGCAGTGGCCGACCATGTGACCCATGCGGTGGTGGGTGATGCCCGGGACCCGGAGGTGCTCTCCGGCGTGGGAGCGCGGAACTTTGACTGTGCCGTGGTAGCTGCCGGCAGCGATGTGGGCACCAGCGCTCTGATTACTCTGAATCTGAAGGAGCTGAATGGGCCCCGGGTGGTTGGAAAGGCCAACAGCTCGGTTCACCGCAAGGTGCTGGAGAAGATCGGGGCGGATCTGGTGGTCTTCCCGGAGCAGGAGATGGCACTGAGTCTGGCCCGCCGTCTCATCAACGGCGACATCGTTAACTTTATTGAGCTGTCCAACGAATACTCCATTGTGGAGCGTACTCTGCCTGAGAGCTGGGTGGGCAAATCCATCGTGGATCTGAACATCCGGGCAAAATGGAAGCTCACCGTCATTGCGGTGCGCCGCGGGGATGCAATGACCATCGCCCCGGGCGGAGATTTTGTCTTCCAGAGTCCGGAGGATTGCCTGGTGGTGCTGGGACGCAACAGCGATATTGAGCGATTGGAGCGGGCATGATGGAGATCATTACCAGCCGAAAGAATCCCCTGCTGCAAAAGATCCGGCAGCTCTCCTCAGGAGGACGAAGCGTGCGGGAGAAGGCGGGGGAGTACCTGGGCGACGGCATAAAGCTGCTGGAGGAGGCCCTGAAATGGGACGTGCCTCTGACCACGGTGGTGGTGACCCCGGAAGTGACGCCGCCGGCCCTGCCCGCCGGCGTCCGGCTCGTCCAGGTGCCCCGGGACGTGATGGAGACCATCTCCCCCATGAAGACGCCCCAGGGTGCACTGTTTTTGGCTCAGCTGCCCGCCACGACCCCGCCCCAGCGGCTGGAAGGGAAACATTACTTGGTGCTGGACGGAGTCCAGGATCCGGGTAATGTGGGGACCATCTGGCGCTCCGCCGATGCCTTGGGAGCGGACGGACTGTTTCTGGTCCATGGCTGTGCCGACCCGTACAGCGCCAAGGTAGTGCGGGCCACCATGGGGGCCTGCTTCCGCCTGCCGGTGTGGGAGACCTCGGTGGAGGGACTGGAGAAGCTGCTGAAGGCCTCTCAGATCCCTTTGTATGCCACGGCCCTGCGGGAGGACACGGTGGATGTGCGCCAGGCGGACCTTGGTCGGGCCGCCGTGGTCATCGGCAGCGAGGGCCGCGGGGTGTCCCAGGCTCTGTTAGACCGGGCTGAACAGACCGTAAAGATCCCGATGCGGGAGCGGTGTGAATCTCTCAACGCTGCCAGTGCGGCGGTGGTAGTTTTGTGGGAGATGGGGAAATAAAAAAGCGGGCCGGAATCCAGCCCGCAGATCAAGAACGATTATTGAGGACGCTTCCCCAGGTCCAGACGGCGATATACCCCCTGAACCAGTACAGCAGCGATCAAGAGCATCAGGGCAAAGAGCAGATAGGCGGGCACATAGCTGCCCAGCCGGTCAGCCGACAGCCCGGGCAGAGGTCCGGTGACCAGAGAGCCCAGCATATAGGCGCTGGTAAACCACTTTACCGTGCACTGATAGGTATCTGCGCCGCTGAGATCTCCCGCCCAAACGGACAGAGTCACAGAAGAGATGGGCATGCCCAGGGCGGTAAGGGTGATGGCGGCAAAGGCCAGGGGAACGCTGCCAAGAGGGGCCAGGGCGCACAGCAGGAAGCCTGCCAACATAACGGCAAAGACCAAAAAGTTGGCGGTACGGCTGCCCAGCTTGTCGCTGATTTGGCCATAGAGTACCTTGGCTGCCATGAGCACCACGCCCAAGTAGGACATAAGAAAGGCCACCAGCAGGGAGTCATAGCCGCAGCTGGTATACAGCACCGTCAGATGCGAGAAACCCGGACCGGAGGGTGCGCCGATGAGAAAGGCGGCCACCGCTGCTGCCCACCAGTGGATGGGGCGCAGTCCGGCAGGGGGGAGGCGGACTGCCTGCGGCTGAGCGGCTGGCGCGGCTTTTGTTCCGGCGTAGGGGGCAAGCCCTACCTGGGAAGGGTGGCTGCGTACCAGAAGAAAGACGCCCAGGGTGAGCAGAACACCCAGCACGGCCTCTCCGTACAGGGCGGTTTTCGGCCCCCAGAGTTTGATGACTTGGGTGACCAGAGGGGGAAACAAAATGGTGGGCAGGCCGCTGCCTGCGGCCGCCAGACCCAAGGCCAGACCCCGCCGGGAATCAAACCAGTTGGAGATGACCAGGGTAAGGGGGATCATTCCGCCGTAGCCATAGGCCAGTCCGGAGAGGGCGGCGGCGGCACAGTAGACCGGAAAGGTGCTGGCGGCTCCAAACAGGGCGTAGGAGGCGGCAAAGCAGGCCATCCCCACGGTCATGGTGTACCGCAGTCCCAGTCGGCGGCACAGGGTATCCACCGAGAGCATGGCCAGCAGGGCAAACAGACTGCGCACGGTGGTGATCCAGGAGCCCTGGGCATTGGAAAACTGGTGGACCTGGATGATCCAGGGCTGATAGATGGTAAAGACGTTGACTCCCAGGCCCATCACCGTGAACAGGGCCAGGGAGCAGCCCAGGCAGACGGCCCAGGCCCGGTGAGGCCGGGTACGAAGCTGAGTCATGACCATTCCCCGTTTCCAAGATTATTACCGCGGGCCTGAGCCCGCTGGTTTGTAAAAATACTGTAACACAGCCCGGATGGGCTTGTAAAGAAAATCCCCTGGGGAGAAAGGAGAAGGCCCATGGCGGCGCTGAACTACTGGCTCTGGCTGACCACCCGGAAAGGGGTGGGGCAGCGAGGCGTGCTGCGGGTGCTGGAGTACTTCGGCACGCCGGAGCGGGTATACTTTGCGCAGCAGGAGGATCTGGAGATGATTCCAGGTCTTGCTCCCCAGGCGATCCGAGGCCTTCTGGACAAAAATATGGAGGAGAGCGAGGCCATCCTGGGGCGGTGTGACCGGCTGGGCGTGCAGATCATGACCATCCAGGATGCCGACTACCCCGAGCGTCTGCGCCAGCTCAGCGATCCACCGGCAGTTCTGTATATCCTGGGCCGCCGCATCCGCTTTGACGAAGAGGCGGCCATTGGCGTGGTGGGCAGCCGCAAGCCCTCCGCTTACGGCCAGCAGGTGGCTCCCAGGCTGGGGCTGGAGCTGGCCCGATGTGGAGCGCTGCTGGTGTCCGGGATTGCCCAGGGAATTGACAGTCTGGCCCTGCGGGGCGCCCTGAAGGGCGGCGGCAGCGTGGTATCTGTGCTGGCAGGCGGGGTGGATGTGCCCTATCCCAAAGAAAACCGCTTCCTCTATCAGGATGTGGCGGCGGTGGGAGCCCTGATCAGCGAGTATCCGCCGGGGACACCCCACCGGGCTGAGCAGTTTCCCATCCGAAACCGCCTGATCAGCGGACTGTCTCTGGGAGTAGTCGCAGTGGAGTGCGCCCGGTTCAGCGGGACCATGCGCACCATTGACCACGCACTGGATCAGAACCGGGACGTGTTTGCCGTACCGGGAAACATTGACGCGCCTATGAGCCAGGGGCCTAACTGGCTCATCCAGCAGGGAGCCCGTCCGGTGACCTGCGGAGAGGATATTTTAGCCGACTACTGGGACCAGTTTCCCCAGAAACTGGCCCATGCCAAAGCCCTGGAGCCCGAGCATCTGCGGCAGCGGCTGGAACCGCCTGCCAAGGCGCAAAAGGAAGAGCCAAAGCCGGAGCCTCAGCAGGAGGAGCCCAAGGAGAAGCCTGGCCGTCCTAAGATCTCCCTGTCACAGCAGCGGGAGCGCTTCACTGATGATCAGTTGGTGGTACTTCATGCTATGCTGGAGGGGGCAGACACCGCCGACGTGCTGGTGGACCGCACGCAGATTCCGGCCCGGCGGGTGCTGTCGGCGCTGACCATGCTCCAGGTGGACGGCGCAGCCGAGCAGCGCCCGGGAGGCCGCTACACGCCCCTGGTGGAACTAGAACAGGAATAATTCAGGCACCCTTCGTGCCTGTTACCATATCAAGCGAATTGGAGGTTGTCACATGGCAACAAAGACAGATCTGGTCATTGTAGAGTCCCCGTCCAAGGCCAAGACCATCGGCAAGTACCTTGGACCGGGTTATGAGGTGGTGGCGTCCATGGGCCACGTCCGGGACCTGCCCAAGAGCAAACTGGGCGTGGACGTGGAACACGGATTCCAGCCCGACTACCAGCCCATCAAGGGAAAGGAGGAGACCATCACCGCCCTGAAAAAAGCGGCCAAGAAGAGCGGAAAGGTGTATCTGGCTACCGACCCGGACCGTGAGGGCGAGGCCATCTCCTGGCACTTGAAGGAGCTTCTGAACATCCCCGATGAAAAGACCTACCGGGTCACCTTCAACGAGATCACCAAAAAGGTGGTCAACGAGTCCATTGCCGCCCCCCGGGCCATCGACCAGAACCTGGTGGATGCTCAGCAGGCCCGGCGTATTCTGGACCGCATCGTGGGCTATGAGCTGTCTCCTCTGCTGTGGAAGAAGATCCGCCGGGGACTGTCGGCCGGCCGTGTGCAGTCGGTGGCAACCCGCCTGGTGGTGGAGCGGGAGGAGGAGATCCGTGCCTTCCAGCCCCAGGAGTACTGGTCCATCCAGGTGGACCTGGAGCGGGTACGCCCTAATCTGGGCGGCTTCCAGGCCATGTTCTACGGCCGGGAGAAGAAAATGGAGCTGCACAGCCAGGAGGAGGCCGAGGCTATCGTGGCCGAAGTGTCCGCCGCTCCCTTCTCCGTGTCCAAGGTGAAACGCCAGGAGAAGCTTCGCAATCCCGCGCCTCCCTTCACCACCTCCACCCTCCAGCAGGAGGCCAGCCGCAAGCTGAACATGACCCCCGCCCGCACTATGTCTATCGCCCAGCAGCTCTATGAGGGCGTAGACATCACCGGCGAGGGCACCGTGGGTCTTATCACCTATATGCGTACCGACTCCCTGCGCCTCTCCGAAGAGGCCATTGCCGCTGCCAAGGGTTTTATTGAGACCCGCTACGGCAAGCAGTACTATCCACCCCAGGCCAGGCACTACAAGACCAAGGGAAGCGCTCAGGACGCCCACGAGGCCATTCGTCCCTCCGACGTGAACCTGGTGCCCGACGAGATCAAGAAGGATCTGACCAGCGAGCAGTATAAGCTCTACAAGCTCATTTGGAGCCGTTTCCTGGCCTGCCAGATGGCTTCTGCCGTCTACGACAGCGTATCCATTGAGGCCCAGTCGGCGGGCTATACCTTCCGGGCCAGCCACTCGGAGCTGAAATTCTCCGGCTTTACCGCTGTCTACGAGGAGGGTAAGGACGATGAGGATGAGGCTCCCCAGTCCCCTCTGCCCGATTTGAAGGAGGGGGAGGACCTGGACCTCAAGAAGGCGGACAAGCAGCAGCACTTCACCCAGCCTCCTGCCCGCTATTCCGAGGCCACCCTCATCCGGGCGCTGGAAGAGAAGGGCATTGGCCGCCCCTCCACCTACGCCCCCACCATCTCCACCATCCTCAACCGGGAGTATGTGGTGAAGGAGGGCCGTGCCCTCCGTCCTACCCCCCTGGGCGAGGTGGTCACCGGCCTGATGAAGGACAAGTTCCAGGACATCGTGGACCCCACCTTCACCGCCCAGATGGAGGAAGAGCTGGACAAGGTGGAAGAGGGCAGCGTGGACTGGAAGAAGGTGCTCTCTGCATTCTATGATGACTTTGAGGCGGAGCTTCACAAAGCTGAGCAGGAGTTGGACGGCGAGCGCATCAAGGTGCCTGACGAGGTTTCCGAGGAGATCTGCCCCCAGTGCGGCCGGAACCTGGTCATCAAGTCTGGACGGTTTGGGCGCTTCCTGGCCTGCCCCGGCTGGCCGGAGTGCGATTTCACCATGCCTCTGGTGGTGGAGATGCCCGGCAAGTGTCCCAAGTGCGGCGGCCGCCTGCTCAAGCGTACCGGCAAGAGCAAGAAGACAGGCAAGCAGTATACCTACTACTGCTGTGAGCATTTGAACAGCAAGGACGAGAGCCGCCGCTGCGATTTTATGACCTGGGATGTGCCCGTAAAGGACAATTGTCCTGTCTGCGGCTGGACCATGTTCAAGAAGTCGGGCCGTGGCTTCAAGAAGCCATTCTGTATCAATGAACAGTGTTCTAACTTTACACCTGAGGAAAAGCGCGGCGGCTGGAAAAAGAAGACTGAGGAGGCCGACGCTCCCGCTCAGGAAGGGGAGGAGAGCACCAAGAAGCCGGCAGCCAAGAAGAGCACTGTTGCCAAGAAAACGACCAAAAAGGCGGATTCTGCGAAGAAATCCGCAAAAACTACCACAAAGAAGACGACCACCAAGAAAACCACTAAGACCGCGGCCAAGAAGGCCAAGTCGGAGGAAACAGAGGTGTAAGGCAAAAACGCCTTACAGAATAAGACGGACACACGAGACTCTCAGGAGGTACTATGGAACCTGTTATTGTCATTGGAGCCGGCCTCGCAGGAAGCGAGGCGGCCTGGCAGCTGGCCAACCGGGGCATCCCGGTGCGCCTGCATGAGATGAAACCCAACAAAATGACTCCTGCCCACCACAGCACCGATTTTGGAGAGCTGGTGTGCTCCAACTCCCTGCGCTCCGACCAGCTGGAGAACGCGGTGGGACTTTTGAAGGAGGAACTGCGCCGCTGCAACTCCCTCATCATGGCCTGCGCCGATGAGCACCGGGTGGAGGCGGGCGGCGCCCTGGCGGTGGACCGCCACACCTTCTCCGCCGCTATTACCGAGAAGATCAAGACCCACCCCAACATCACTGTGGTGGAGGAGGAGGTACTGGACATCCCCGAGGAGGGACAGGTCATTGTGGCTTCCGGTCCCTTGACGGCTGAGCCGCTGGCCGAGGCCATTGGCCGCCGCTACCCCCAGAACGGCTACCTCCACTTCTTTGACGCTGCCGCCCCTCTGGTGACCTTTGAGAGCGTGGACATGGAAAGCGCCTGGTTTGCCTCCCGGTATGACCGGGGTACCCCCGACTATATCAACTGTCCCATGACCGAGGAGGAGTACGACGCCTTCTGGAAGGAGCTCACCACCGCCCAGGAGGCGGAGGTCCACGGCTTTGAGGACTCAGGGGTGTTTGAGGGCTGTATGCCGGTGGAGGTCATGGCCCGCCGTGGCCGGGATACCCTGTGCTATGGTCCCCTCAAGCCGGTGGGGCTCCGGGACCCCAAGACGGGCAAGGAGCCCTTTGCTGTGGTGCAGCTGCGCAAGGACAACGCCCAGGGCAGCATTTATAACATCGTAGGCTTCCAGACCCACCTGAAATGGCCGGAGCAGAAGCGAGTGTTCTCTATGATCCCCGCCCTGAAAAATGCGGAGTTTGTCCGCTACGGCGTGATGCACCGCAACACCTTCCTGGACTCGCCCCGGCTGCTGGACCGCTACTACCGGGTGCGCACCGAGCCCCGGGTCCGCTTTGCCGGACAGATCACTGGCGTGGAGGGGTATGTGGAGTCCACCGCCTCGGGCTGTCTGGCCGCCATGGAACTGGCCCGGGAGCTGGAGGGCAAGGAGCCCATCAACTTCCCACGGGAGACCGCCATGGGCGCGCTGGCTCTTTACATCAGCGACGAATCTGTGGTACACTTTCAACCGATGAATATCAACTTCGGCCTCATTCCTGCCCTGGGCTACCGGGTGAAGGGAAAGCGGAACAAAAATGCGGAGCTGTCCAAACGAGCGCTGGAAGCACTGGACGGGCTGGATCTCACTTAACTGCATCCTCAGCAACTGTGACCGCTGCTGAGACAGACGAGCCTGAGACTCTCTGAGGAAGAAAGAAGGATGTTTTATGAAGATCATCGTTGACGCCATGGGAGGGGACAATGCCCCTCAGGCTCCTGTAATGGGAGCTATCCAAGCCAACAAGGAGTACGGTGTGGACATCGTGCTGGTAGGCCGGGGGGAGGAGATCCTCAAGGTGCTGGAGAGCAACGGCATCCAGGAGCTGCCCGCCGGGGTGGAGATCGCCCACGCCTCTGAGGTGGTGGAGATCTGCGACAATCCTGCCAATGCCTTCCGGGAGAAGAAGGACTCCTCTCTGACGGTGGGACTGAACCTGCTCAAATCCGGAGCCGGGGACGCCTTTGTCTCCGCTGGTTCTACCGGAGCTCTGCTCTCTGCGGCCACCCTGCTGGTCAAGCGCATCAAGGGCATCCGCCGGGCCGCTCTGGCTCCTGTGGTGCCTACGGGCAACGGGGGCGCGGTGCTCATCGACTGCGGCGCCAACGCCGAGTGTCCCCCGGAGTATCTGCTGCAGTTTGCCTACATGGGCTCCTACTACGCCGAGCACGTGCTGGGCCGTCCCGAGCCTAAGGTGGGTCTGCTGAACATCGGCGCGGAGCCCTCCAAGGGTACCACCCTCCAGACTACCGTCTACCCCATGCTCCAGGAGGCCGCCAAGGCCGGCCGCATCAACTTTGTGGGCAATGTGGAGGCCCGGGAAGCGGTTGAGGGCTCGGTGGACGTGATCGTCAGTGACGGCTACTCGGGCAACATCTTCCTGAAAACCATGGAGGGCACCGGACTGTTCCTGGCCCGGGAGATCAAGAAGATGTTTATGAAGAGCCTGCTGACCAAGCTGGCTGCTGTGATGGTCTCCGGCGGACTCAAGCAGTTCAAGAAAATGATGGACTCCAGCGAGGTGGGCGGCACCGCGCTGCTGGGTATCTCCAAGCCGGTGATCAAGGCCCACGGCTCCTCCGATGCCTACGCCATCAAGAACGCCGTGCGGCAGGCCAAACAGTTTGCCTCCTCCGGCATTATCGAGAGCATTACCGACAATGTGGACGTGATGCGTCTGGAGGTCACTCAGCTGTAAGGGAGACATGCTCGCTTGGGCACTTTTGCCCACCTGCATAAAAATTTCCAATTCCCTATTGACAGGCAGAGGGAATGTGCATATAGTAAGGAAAGAAAAACGTGCCTGGGGCACAGCAAAAGGAGCAGGCTACTATGATTTTTGAAAAGGTATGCGCACTGATCGCGGAGCAGTTCAATGTGGATGCGGATTCCATCACCATGGAAACCTCCTTTGAAGATGATCTGAACGCGGACTCTGTGGATATTGTGGACTTGTCTATGGCGCTGGAAGAGGAATTTGATATCGACGAGATGTCCGAGGAAGAAGCTTCTGCTATCAAGACCGTGGGCGATCTGGTCCGCTTCCTGCAGAATAAGATCGACTAATTTCCCAGACATTATAAGCAGAAACTCCGCCTTGGGGCGGAGTTTTGCTTATCTTACCTTGAAAAAAGTGAGGAACGACCAATGACCACCTTAGAAGAAAAGCTGGGCTACCAGTTTCAAAACCGGGAGCTGCTGGAAAACGCTCTGACCCACAGCTCCTGCGCCAATGAGAGCCGGGGCAAGCTGCAGAGCAATGAGCGGCTGGAATTTTTGGGAGACTCCATCCTGGGCATGGTAGTGGCCGACCACCTGTACCGGGGCCATCCCGATCTGCCCGAGGGAGAGCTGACCCGGGTGCGGGCCGCCCTGGTGTGTGAGGAGAGCCTGGTAGAGGTGGCGCAGGCCCTGGATCTGGGTTCCTACCTGCTGCTGGGCAAGGGGGAGGAGGCCGGCGGCGGCCGTACCCGTCCCTCCATTCAGGCGGATGCAGTGGAGGCCGTGCTGGCAGCGGTCTATCTGGACGGGGGTATTGGCTCGGCCCGGAAGATCATCCAGAAGTATATCCTCTGCCGGGAGATCGAGGGCATCACCAGTCCCCGGGACTACAAGACTGCCCTCCAGGAGCTGGTCCAGCGGGAGAGCGGACAGGTGCTCAAGTACCGGCTGGTGGGCTCTCAGGGGCCCGACCACGCCAAGCGCTTCTTCGTGGACGTGGATCTGAACGGGGAGCCTGTGGGCTCCGGCGAGGGACACAGTAAAAAAGAGGCCGAGCAGATGGCCGCCAAGGCGGCCATGGCGAAGCTGTCGAAGCCGAAGGCGTGACAGCAGGGCCTCTTGCGAACGAAAGTGAGCCGCGCCTTGGGCGCGTCCAAGCAAAATTCCCGGCCAGAGGCCGGGAATTTTCTTGCCGGAGGGCGGATTGATTCCGCCCGAGGATTTAAAATGATGGGGTTCCCGGAAAAGCACAGCTTTTCTGGGAGTGGCCGAGCAGATGGCCGCCAAGGCGGCGCTGAACCGGCTGGGCAAAAAATAAGCGATTATTGGGGCCCGCTCCTGGTGGAGACGGGCCCTTTTTATATGCCTGTTTGGCCAGATTAAAAAAGTGTTGACAAAATGGTTAGCATATGCTAATCTATGGGTGGTTAGAGATGAGAGAACAAAAGCCTCCCCTCCTCACACCTCCCTGCTTTCTTCCCCACACTCAGGCTTTTCAGATCTCTCTGGCCACCAGAATACCCAAAGGGACAGGCATCACCCTTGGGGAACCCCCAGCCGTGGGCATACACGCGGCTGGGGATTTTTTTGCCTGGGGAGAAACGGAAGGGTATGTTGACGGCAAAGGGCGGGCATGGTATAGTGGTATCGCGTTTTGCATGTGCCTGGGTATTATCCCGGGGAAAGGGGTTTTCTATGCCAATTAAATGGATGCGCAGCGTGATGCTGATTATTACCTATGCGGTATTTCTAGTGCTGGCGGTGATCAAATTTGATGTGATCCTGGATCTGGCAGGACAGGTCCTGACCAGCTGCCGACCGCTGTTTCTGGGCTTTGCCATCGCCTTTGTGCTCAACCGGCCCTGTGCCTTCTTCTGCCGCCACTATGAACGCAATCTGGGGGAGCGGTTCAAGAAACTGGGCCGTCCGTTGGCGGTGCTTACCTCCTATGTGGCCATGATTGCGATCATTGTGGCTCTGTTTTCCTTTGTACTGCCTCAGGTGGTGGACAGTATTCAGCTGTTTGCTGCCAGTGTCAGCGGCTATATGGTCAATCTGCAGGCCATTATCAATAAGATCGCTGAGTATCTGGATCTGTCTTCTCTGGACCTGAGTTCCCTGAGCAGCTATCTGCGCAGCTTCTTGGAGGGGGTGCTCTCCAGTGTCACCACGGCTGCCTCCCAGGTGATGGTGGTCACCAGCAGTATTTTGTCCATGTTCGTTACCCTGGTACTGGCCATCGTGTTCTCTATCTACATGCTGGCCGGACGGGAAAAGCTGCTGGACCAGGGCCGCAGACTGCTGCGGGCCTATCTGCCCGACCGGCATGTGACCTGGGTCAGCGATGTGATCCGCCTTACTGCCGAGACCTTTACCAACTTTGTCTCCGGTCAGGCCATTGAGGCCTGTATTCTGGGCGGACTGTGTGCGTTGGGTACCTTCTTTATCCAACCTGACTACGCCGCTCTCATTGGCGTTATTGTAGGTGTGTCCGCTCTGATTCCAGTGGCTGGTGCTTATATCGGGGCAATCCTTTCTGCCTTCCTGCTGGTGATGGTGTCCCCGGTGCGGGCCATCATCTTCCTGATCTTTTTGTCCATTCTCCAGCAGATCGAGGGCAATGTGATCTATCCCCGTGTAGTGGGTACCTCCATCGGCCTGCCGGGCATCTGGGTGCTGACGGCGGTGACGGTGGGCGGCGGCCTGTTCGGCCTGCTGGGTGTGCTGCTCAGCGTGCCGGTGGCCTCGGTGCTGTATGCCCTGCTGAAGCAGGATGTGGTGCGGCGGCTGCGAAAGAAAGAGCCAGCAAAACCGGAATCCAAAGAAGAATAACAAATAAAACGGCGCGCCGAAGAAAACTTCGGCGCGCCGTTTTTCTATGTTTACAATCAGAAGAGACCGGTGATTTTGCCGTTCTCGTCCACATCGATTTTCTCGGCGGCGGGAACCTTGGGCAGACCAGGCATGGTCATGATGTCGCCCGTCAGGGCCACCAGGAAGCCGGCGCCGGCGGACACCTTGATGTTGCGTACGGTGACGGTGAAGCCATCGGGAGCGCCCAGCAGCTTCTGGTCGTCGGAGAAGGAGTACTGGGTCTTGGCCATGCAGATGGGGAGGTTGCCGTAGCCCAGGTCGGTGAGCTGGGCCATCTGCTTGCGGGCGTTGGGGGTGAGGACCACGCCGTCGCCGTGGTACACCTTGGTGACAATGGCGTTGAGCTTTTCCTCAATGGAGGCCTCAGCGTTGTAGGCAAAGTGGAAGTCGTTGGGCTGCTCACACAGACGCACCACTTCCTCGGCCAGAGCAAGGCCGCCCTCGCCGCCCTTGCCCCAGACCTCGCTGAGGGCCACGTTGACACCCAAAGCCCGGCACTTGTCCTCCACCAGCTTCAGCTCGGCCTCCGTGTCAGTGGGGAAGCGGTTGATGGCCACCACACAGGGCAGACCGTAGACCTTGGTGATGTTCTCCACGTGGCGCAGCAGGTTGGGCAGGCCGCGCTCCAGAGCCTCCAGATTCTCGGCATTCAGGTCGGCCTTGGCCACACCGCCGTGGTGCTTCAGGGCGCGGACCGTGGCTACCACAACCACCGCATCGGGGGTGAGGCCCGCCATGCGGCACTTGATGTCCAGGAACTTCTCCGCACCCAGGTCAGCGCCGAAGCCGGCCTCGGTGATGGCGTAGTCGCCCAGCTTCAGAGCCATACGAGTGGCCATAATGGAGTTGCAGCCGTGGGCGATGTTGGCGAAAGGACCGCCGTGGATAAAGGCGGGAGTGCCCTCCAGGGTCTGGACCAGGTTGGGCTTGAGGGCGTCCTTCAGAAGAGCGGCCATGGCACCGGCGGCCTTCAGATCGCCGGCGGTGACGGGCTTCTCGTCGTAGGTATAGCCAACAATAATGCGGCTCAGACGCTCCTTCAGATCGGTGATGGAGGTGGCCAGGCAGAGAACTGCCATGACCTCGCTGGCTACGGTGATGTCAAAGCCGTCCTCCCGGGGAACGCCCTGCATCCGTCCGCCCAGACCGTCCACCACGTTGCGCAGCTGGCGGTCGTTCATGTCCACGCACCGCTTCCAGGTGATGCGCTTGACGTCGATCCCCAGGGCGTTGCCCTGCTGGATGTGGTTGTCCAGCATAGCGGCCAGCAGGTTGTTGGCCGCACCGATGGCGTGGAAGTCGCCGGTAAAGTGGAGATTGATATCCTCCATAGGTACCACCTGAGCGTATCCGCCGCCGGCAGCGCCGCCCTTGACGCCGAAGACCGGGCCCAGAGAGGGCTCACGCAGAGCCACCAGAGCGTTCTTGCCCATACGGCGCAGAGCATCGGCCAGACCCACCGTGGTGGTGGTCTTACCCTCGCCGGCGGGGGTGGGGTTGATGGCGGTGACCAGGATCAGCTTGCCGTTGGGAGCCTGCGTCTCATTGAGCAGGCGGTAGTCGATCTTAGCCTTGTAGCGGCCGTAGTACTCCAGGTACTCCTCGGCCACGCCGGCAGTCTTGGCGATGTCGCCAATGGGCTTCATAGGGGTGCTCTGCGCAATTTCAATATCGGTCAACATAACACAATTTCTCCTTTGTCCGCGCCCTTTTCACAAAAAAAGGGCGCACCGGTTTTTTACTCCGTGCGCCCAGACGGTCGGCATTAAGACGCTGAACGCGTCCGCTATACTTCATGTGGTACTCCACTTCCGTCAGTTGTATAGCTTATGTAGTGAGTGTATCACACCTCTTTCGGCACGTCAAGTGTCCGAAAGAGCAGAGCCCCGGTCAAACTGCCGGTAAAAGTCCTTGATGAGGGCGATAAAGGCCCGGGTGGCGGGGGAGAGGAAGCTGTTTTTCTTATAAACCACTGCCATCGGACAGGTGAGAGGGGGATCACCCACGGTGAAGAAGGACAGACGGTCCATATAGGGGGTGCGGTGGATGCCGCTCTCCGGCAGGAAAGTGAAGCCCATGTTCTCCGCCACCAGATTGATGGCGGTGGTGTTGTTGGTGGTGGTGAGGATATTCACCGGCTCCACGTTCTGAACGTTGAAGGTGTTATAGAGCAGGCGGGACAGACGCCAGTCCTCGGGCAGCATCATCAGGCGCTCGTGCTCCAGCTGCCGCAGGTCCCCGAAGGGGAGGGGAGCAGAGCAGGGGCTGTCCAGACCCTTGACCAGGGGATGGTCCTTGTGGGAGATGAGGAGGATGCGCTCGTGCATCACCAGTTCATAGCTCAGGTCGGTGAGGTTGCCCGGTGTGTGCATCAGACAGAAGTCTGTGACGCTGCTGGCGGCCAGATTGCCCAGCTGAGGCACCGGCGCCTCGTGGAGGACCACCTGTACGTCGGGGTACTTGGCGGCAAAGCGGGGCAGGATATCGGGCAGCAGGGTGGAGCCTCGCCAGGTGGACACGCCGATGTGCAGCTGCTGGCGCTTCTTCTCCTGCAGCTGCTGCAGGTCGCTCTCCAGCTGCCGGTCCAGATAGCCCTGGCGTTCCAGATAGGCGTGGAAAAGCTCTCCAGCGGCGGTCAGACGCAGAGGGGTGTGGGAGCGGTCCAGCAGGGTGACACCCAGATTGGCCTCCAGCTTAGCGAGATACTGGCTGAGGTAGGGCTGGGAGAGATAGAGACGGTCCGCCGCCTTGGAGATGCTGCGCTCCTTGACGATGGCCAAAAAGTATTCCGGATTTTTGACAAACATAACGGGCCTCCTGTTGGGCTGCGAAAGGGAACGGGCCGCTTAGCGCCGCCTTTTTAAGGATATCATATCATAAAATGGGGAAAAAGGGAATGTCTTGGGACAAAAGAAGGGGCATATGGCGGATTTTGGGAAAAAAGAAAATGCCCTGCGCCAAGCGACGCAGGACATTTTATCTTGCCATATACCAATTACACAGCGCGGGTGACCTTACCGGAACGGAGGCATCTGGTGCAGACGTACACGTGAGTGGGAGTCCCATTCACAATCGCCTTCACGCGCTTCACGTTGGGCTTCCAGGTGCGGTTGGAGCGGCGGTGGGAGTGGGAGACCTTGATACCGAAGGTGACGCCCTTGTCGCAGAATTCACATTTGGCCATGTTGCTTACCTCCTCGCTATGAGAGTACGCTTTCGATGAAGCATCGACTGGTATTTTACCAGATAATTTTCGGGAATGCAAGAGGTTTTTAAAAAAACTTGAATTTTTTTCTGAGAGGGTTCTAAATGGAAAAAAGTGTGAAACGGAAGGAAGAAATTAAACCCTGTGCTTGCGCCGGAAAGACAAATAAGCTATACTAAAACCAAATCGGCATGACAGCCTGGAACGCAAGGAGGAGACGCTATGGCAGAGCGTGGAAAAAGCGTAAAACTGGGAGAGATCATCCGGGAGTTCCAACTGGAGATTTTAAATAAAGGTCCCAATTACGAGGATATGCCTCTGACCACTTTGGACGTGAACCGGCCCGGCCTGCCCCTGAGCGGTTTTTTTGAGCATTTTGATGCCCGCCGCCTGCTGGTCATCGGCCTGACCGAGCACACCTATCTCTCCGGCATGGAGCCTCAGGCCCGCCGGGAGAGTTTTGACCGGCTACTGGCCCATCCGGTGCCCGCGCTGATCATCACCCGGGAGCTGGAGCCCTTCCCCGAGTGTATGGAGATGGCCATTAAGCATGAGCGCACTGTGCTGCGCACACAAGAACATACTTCTGCCTTTATGAGCCGCCTCATCGGCAGCCTCTTTAATCACCTGGCGCCTCAGATTACCCGCTCCGGCGTGATGATGGAGATCTACGGCGAGGGCGTGCTCATTCAGGGTGAGTCTGGCGTGGGCAAGAGTGAGGTTGCCATTGAGCTCATTCAGCGGGGACACCGCATCATTGCCGATGACGCGGTGGAGATCAAGGAGACCAACCACGGTACCCTTATGGCCACAGCCCCGGAACTCATCCGCCACTATATGGAGCTTCGCGGCATCGGCGTGGTGGACGTGCGGCGGCTGTTTGGTATGAGCGCCATCAAGACGGAGCAGGAGATCGATATGGTCATCAAGCTGGAGCCCTGGGACGACAGCGCGGTCTATGACCGCCTGGGCCTGGAGGGAGCGGTGACTCAGATCCTGGGCGTCTCGGTGCCCTGTCTGACCATCCCGGTCAAGCCCGGACGGAATCTGGCCAGCATCGTGGAGGTGGCGGCCATCAACAACCGTAACCGGAAGATGGGCCATAACGCGGCTCTGGAGCTGACCCGGAAAATGGATGAACACTTTAAAAAACTCATGGAAGAGGGAGAGCGGTAAACCATGTATATCGGAATTGACGTAGGCGGCACCAACCTGGTGGCCGGACTGGTAGATGAGAACGGTAAGATCCTGCACAAGGCGTCCTGCCCGGTGGATAAGAGCATGACGGCGGAGGAGCTGACCCGCCAGCTGGCCAAGCTGTCTCTCCAGGCGGCCAAAGAGGCCGACTGTCCGCTCTCTGAGATCCAGGCGGCGGGCGTGGGCCTGCCCGGTCTGGTGAGCAATAAGACAGGCATGGTGATCAAGACCACCAATATGCCCTTCTACAACACCCCCTTCCGGGAAATTTTCCAGGAGGACCTGAAGATCCCCGTCTACCTGGGCAACGACGCCGACTGTGCCGCGGTGGGCGAGTACTGGGCGGGCTCTGCCAAGGGCTTTGACCCTGCTCTGGTCATCACTTTGGGTACCGGTATCGGCAGCGGCATGGTCCGGGGCGGAAAGCTCTACATCGGCCACGGCGGCGCCGGTATGGAGGCTGGCCACATGATCATCCATCCCAACGGGGTGCGCTGCGGCTGCGGCAACCTGGGCTGCTGGGAGCAGTACGGCTCCGCCACCGCTCTGGTTCGTCTGACCCGGGAGGAGATGGAGTACAACCGGGACAGCATGCTGTGGCAGCTGTGCGACGGGGATACCCGCAAGCTGGAGGGCCGTACCACCTTCCAGGCGGTGCGTGAGGGCGACGCCACGGCCCGCAAGGCGCTGGACCGTTACCTGGAGGGCCTGTCCATGGGCCTTATTAACCTGGTGAACGTGCTGTTCCCCGAGATCGTCTGTCTGGGCGGCGGTATCAGCAATGCCGACGACGACCTGCTGCTCAACCCCCTGCGTGAGCTGGTCCACCGGGGCAGCTTCGACAAGGACCACCTGCCCCGCATTGAGCGGGCCAGCCTGGGCAACGACGCAGGTGTGGTGGGTGCCGCCATGCTGTGCAATATGTTCTGATTTTTCCGCGTGAACCAAATGGGATTCCCCCGGCCAGAGGAAGCGCTCCGGCCGGGGGAATTTATATTGGGTAAAGTTGCGGGTGTACTATTTTATTTGACGGTGAAATTTGCTATAATATAATGTCTACTGAATAAACTGCAAATCAGCTTGTTCTCGCGGCAGCGGCCGCATAATTCCACTTGTTATATTTGAAATCCGCAAGGAATTTGGAGGTCACAATGGATCAATTTGACCAGTTGTTTGATCAATTACAAAAGTGCTGCCCCGACATGGAGCTGCTGAAACAGGAGCCCATGGCCCGCCACACCACCTTCCGTATCGGCGGCCCGGTGCCCCTCATGGCCCGGCCCACAAACGAGGAGCAGGTGCTGGCGTGCGTCCGGCTTACCCGGGAGAATCAGATTCCTCTGGTGGTGCTGGGCAACGGCTCCAACCTGCTGGTGGCCGATGAAGGCGTGCAGGCTTTTGTGCTGGATATGACAGGACTGAGCCGTCTGGAGCGCACCGGAGAGCGGGAGATCACCGTCGGGGCAGGCGTTACCCTGGCCCGGCTGGCCTCTTTTGCCGCCGGAGAGGGACTGACCGGCCTGGAGTTTGCCGGTGGAATTCCCGGCACTCTGGGAGGCGCCGTCATGATGAATGCCGGAGCCTATGGAGGCGAGATGGTGCAGGTCGTGCGCCGTACCCGGTGCCTCACCCCCGAGGGGACCGTGAAGGAGATCATAGGGGAGGAGCATGACTTCTCCTACCGCCACAGTGTCTTTTCTCAGGGGAAGGACGTGATCCTCTCCTCGGTGCTGGAGCTGGAGCCGGGACAGGAGGAGAATATCCGCGCCCAGATGGCGGAGCTGGCTCAGAAGAGAAGGTCCAAGCAGCCTCTGGAGTACCCCAGCGCCGGGTCCATGTTCAAGCGGCCCCAGGGCTACTTCGCTGCCGCCCTCATCGACCAGTGCGGCCTGAAGGGCTTCACGGTGGGAGGTGCCCAGGTGTCGGAGAAGCACGCGGGCTTTGTCATCAACCGGGGAGGAGCCACCTGTGCCGACGTGCTGGCCCTGGTGAGGGAGGTCCAGCGCCGCGTACGGGAACAGACCGGCGTGGAGCTGGAGATGGAGGTGCGTCGGCTGGGGTGAGAGCCGGGCGGCGCAGGGGAGAGCGTCCCTAGAGAGAAAACTTGAGGTGTGTGTTTGTGGAGTTTTTGATTATTTCCGGTCTGTCCGGGGCAGGGAAGAGCCGGGCGGCCTCGGTGATGGAGGACCTGGGCTACTTTTGTGTGGATAACCTGCCTGTCCCGCTGATCCCCAAATTTGCCGAGTTGGGCATGGGGGGAAACGGGGAGTACGACCGGGTGGTACTGGTGACCGATATCCGGGGCGGCACCAATTTTGAGGGGCTATTCCAGGCCCTGGACCGTCTGAGGGCCATGAAGTGCAGCTACCGGATTCTGTTCATGGACGCCTCGGACGGGACGATTATCAAGCGCTATAAGGAGACCAGGCGGGTCCATCCCCTGGGGGAGGAATATGCCTCCCTGGAGCAGGCCATCCAGATGGAGCGGAAGGTTCTGGCTCCCCTGCGGGAGCGGGCGGACTGGATCGTGGATACCACCGGTCTGACCCTGGGCCAGCTGCGCAGCAAGCTGCTGTCCCTCTTTTCCAAGGAGAAAGAGGAGGGGAAGATGGAGGTGCATGTCCTTTCCTTCGGCTTCAAGCACGGGGTGCCTATGGAGGCCGACCTGGTCTTTGACGTGCGCTTTCTGCCCAATCCTTACTACGTTCCTGAGCTGCGGGGGCTGACCGGCCTGGACCAGGGGGTCCGGGACTATGTGTTTTCCCACCCGCAGAGCAATGAATTTCTTAAGCGCCTCAACGATTTTGTCAGCTACCTGCTGCCCCGGTATGCAGAGGAGGGGAAGACCTCCCTGGTCATTGCCGTGGGCTGCACCGGAGGACACCACCGCTCGGTGGCGGTGGCCCACGCACTGGCCCAGTTTGTTGCCGGGCAGGGCTTCCCGGTGACCGAGAGCCATCGGGACATGGGGCGCAACTGATCTTGTCCTAGAAGGAGGCATTTATTATGCTGGACGCCATCCCCAACACCCAGCTGTGGGAGCGGGGGCCCAAGATCGTCGCCATCGGCGGCGGTACCGGCCTTTCCACCATGCTGCGGGGACTGAAAAAATACAGCAAAAACCTCACCGCCGTGGTCACGGTGGCCGACGACGGGGGAGGCTCCGGCATGCTCCGGCGGGATATTGGTATGCCTCCGCCGGGGGACATCCGCCACTGCATGGAGTCCCTGGCCAACACGGAGCCCATCATGCAGCGCCTGCTCACCTACCGCTTTTCCGAGGGCGTGCTGGCAGGGCAGTCCTTCGGCAACCTGATTCTGGCCGCGCTGAACGGGGTGACCGGCTCTTTCGAGGAGGCGGTACGCCAGATGAGCCAGGTTCTGGCCATCACCGGCCAGGTCATCCCCGTCACCAGCGCCGACGTGCAGCTGGAGGCGGTGTTTGAAAACGGGACCCAAGTGGTGGGAGAGTCCAAGATCTGCGACTTTAAAAAACAGCAGGACTGCCGTATCCACCATGTGAACCTGATCCCTGCAAAGCCCGAGCCCCTGCCCTCCGCCCTGGAGGCTATCCGGGATGCCGACCTCATTTTGCTGGGGCCGGGAAGTCTGTACACCAGCGTCATCCCCAACCTGCTGGTGGAAGGGGTGCCCCAGGCCATCGCGGAGACCGATGCCCTGAAAATTTACATCTGCAATATCATGACCCAGGACGGCGAGACGGAGGGGTACACCGCCGCCGACCACGTTCAGGCCCTCATGGAGCACGGCGCGCCGGGGATGGTGGACCTGTGTCTTGCCAACTGCGCCCCCGTGCCCGAAAATCTGCTGGGCCGCTATGAAGAAGAAGGATCGGTGCCCCTGGTTGTGGACCGGGAGCGCATTGCCGCCATGGGCCTGGAGCTGGTGGAGCGCCCGGTGGCCCGGGAGAAGGGCGATTTCGCCCGCCATGACCCGGATAAGCTGGCCGAGGCGGTGCTGGATATCTACCGCCAGCGGGCCATGCGCATTTTCCGGGGGAAGAACCGCTATATCATCGAGGAGTGAACACCATGACCTTTGGAGGCGAGGTAAAAAACGAGCTGTGCCGGGGGGAGCTGCACCGCAAGTGCTGCGCCCAGGCGGAGGCCTACGGGGTGCTGCTGTACTGCAACACCTTTACCGGCGGGGAGGTGCGGATCGTCACCGAACACGACGCCTTTGCCCAGCGACTGCCCCTGCTGTTCAAAAAGGCCTTTAAAATCACCTTTGACCGCCTTCCCCAGGGGGAGGGAAAGCATATTTTCTCCATTCAGGACCCGAAGAAGCTGCAGACCATCCGCCAGACCTACGGAGCGGAGGGAGAGGCTGTGGCCCTGCACATCAACTTTGCTGTCCTGGAGGAGCCCTGCTGCCGCATGTCCTTCTTCCGTGGGGCCTTCCTGGCGGGGGGCTCGGTGACCGACCCGAAAAAGGGGTACCACCTGGAGCTGACCACCTCCCATCAGAATGTGAGCCGGGAGATGCTGGCCCTCATGCGGGAGTGCGACTTTACCCCCAAGGCCGCCGCGCGGAAGGGAAACAGCGTCATCTACTTTAAACAGAGCGAGTACATTGAGGATTTCCTTACTGCTGTGGGGGCACCGGTGGCCGCCATGGAGATCATGAACACCAAGCTGGAGAAAAACCTGCGGGGGAGCGTCAACCGCCGGGTCAACTGCGACGCGGCCAACCTGGACAAGGCGGTGGAGGCCGCCCAGAGCCAGCTGGAGGCCATCCGGAATCTGGAGCGTCAGGGGCTGCTGGATAAGCTGCCCGACAAGCTCCAGGAGACGGCCCGCCTGCGCATGGCCAACCCGGAGGACACCCTGTCCCAGCTGGCCCAGCTGTGTGACCCCCCCATCACCAAGTCCGCCCTGAACCACCGGTTGCGCAAGCTGGTGGAGCTGGGCGGAAAAGAGAAGGCCGAGCCATGATCCATTTGATCTGCTACGGCGTTGCCGTGGCCCTGAACCTGGTCTGGCTGCTGCTGGGCGACCACCTGACGTTATGGACCCAGGTGTCGGTGCCGGTGATCACCGTACTGGTAGCGGGGATCGGGGTGGCCCTGCGCCTGTGGGAACTGCCCCGGGGCGAGGCCCGGCGGCGCTATCTGCGGGGAGCGCTGTGGGTATTTTTGATTTACTACCTGGCCATTTTGTCGGTACTGCTGTTTTTCGGCGGCCTGTTCCATATGGACCGTGGCTGGGGAGGCAATATCAACCTGGAGCCCTTTCACACCATCCGCAACTATATCCGCTACTACCGTAACACCGGCAGCCATGTGAGTATCTTTAATCTCCTGGGCAACGTGGTCATTATGGCGCCTATGGGGGTGCTGCTGCCCGCCCTGTTCCGGCCTCTGCGCCGGTTCTGGCTGACCATTCCGCTGCTGGCGGTTATCCCTGTGGCGGTGGAGTATCTTCAGTGGCGCACAGCCACTGGGGCTGCCGACGTGGACGACGCCATTTTAAACTTTATCGGCGGCGTGCTGGGCTATATCTTTGTCCGCACCTGCCAGATCATCCATGCCCATTGGGAGAAAAAGCGCACGCAATAGAGAAAGAGAGGATCCTATGTCCTTTGTCCACCTGCATCTTCATACGGAATTTTCCCTGCTGGACGGAGCCTGCCGCATTCAAAAGCTGGTGCAGCGGGTCAAAGACCTGGGTCAGGAGGCGGTAGCCATCACCGACCACGGCGTCATGTACGGTGTCATTGACTTCTATCGGGCCTGCAAGGGAGCTGGTATCAAGCCCATCATCGGCTGTGAGGTCTACGTGGCGCCCCGTGGCCGCACCCGCTTTCAGAAGGTCCACGAGTACGACGCCGCCTTCTCCCACCTGGTGCTGCTGTGCCGCAACGAGGAGGGCTACCGGAACCTGTCCTACATGGTCTCCCAGGGATTTCTGGAGGGCTTTTACATCAAGCCCCGCATCGACCTGGACCTGCTGCGGGAGCACTGCGGTGGGCTGATCGCCCTGTCTGCATGCCTGGGCGGCGAGATTCCCAAGCTGCTGATGGCCGGGGACTACGACAAGGCCAAAGAAGTTGCGTTGGAAATGCGGGAGCTCTTTGGGGAGGACGGCTACTACCTGGAACTCCAGGACCACAACATCCCCGCCCAGAAGAAGGTAAATGAGGGCATCCTGCGCCTGCATGAGGAGACCGGCATCCCGTTGGTGTGCACCAACGACGCCCACTACCTGCGCCGGGAGGACGCGGAGATGCAGGACATCCTCATGTGCATCCAGATGGGCAAGACGGTGGATGACCCGGGACGCATGAAGTTTGAGACCCAGGAATTCTACGTCAAGAGCGAGGAGGAGATGGCCACCCTCTTCCCCCGGGAGGCCCTGGACAACACGGCAAAGATCGCGGAGTTGTGCAACGTGGACTTTACCTTCGGCAAGTACCACCTGCCCCACTTCCAGCTGCCCGAGGGGTGGAGCGACGGCTACGCCTACTTTGAAAAGCTCTGTTTGGACGGATTTCGCTGGCGCTATCCCGATGAGCCGTCGGAGTACCGCAAGCAGCTGGACTATGAGATGGCCATGATCCAAAAGATGGGCTTTGTGGATTACTTCCTCATCGTCTCCGACTTTATTGCCTACGCCAAGGGCCACGGCATCCCGGTGGGACCGGGGCGCGGCTCGGCGGCGGGCTCCATGGTGTCCTACTGTCTGAACATCACCGACCTGGACCCCATGAAATATAACCTGTACTTCGAGCGCTTCCTCAACCCCGAGCGTGTCACCATGCCCGATATCGACATCGACTTCTGTATCCGCCGCCGCCAGGAGGTCATTGACTACGTGGCCCGAAAGTATGGCGCGGACCACGTGGCTCAGATCGTCACCTTTGGTACCATGGCCGCCCGGGCAGCGGTGCGGGATGTAGGCCGGGTGCTGAACATGCCCTACGCCGATGTGGACGTCATCGCCAAGCAGATCCCCAGCGGCCCGGGAGCCCTGCACATCACCCTGGAGGAGGCTCTGAAGCTCTCCAAACCACTGAAGGAGTCCTACGACAGCGACTACAAGGTGAAAAAGCTCATCGATACCGCCATGGCTATCGAGGGCATGCCCCGGAACACCTCCACCCACGCCGCCGGCGTGGTCATCACTAGCCGCCCGGTGAGCGACTATGTGCCTCTGGCCAAGAACGACGACCTGGTGGTCACCCAGTATATTATGACCACTCTGGAAGAGTTGGGCCTCTTAAAGATGGACTTCCTGGGCCTGCGCAACCTCACCGTGCTGGATGACGCAGTGAAGCTGGTGCGGCGCAAGGAGCCGGACTTTGACATCCACAACATCCCCGAGGACGATGAAGCCACCTTCCGGATGATCTCGGAGGGGCGCACCTCCGGCGTGTTCCAGATGGAGTCCTCCGGTATGACGGGGGTGTGCGTGGGTTTAAAACCCCACAGCATTGAGGACCTTACCGCCATCGTGGCCCTCTACCGTCCCGGCCCTATGGAATCGATTCCCCGGTTCATCTCCTGCAAGAACAACCCGGAGAAGGTGACCTACAAGCACCCCTCTCTGGTGCCCATCCTGTCCAATACCTACGGCTGCATCGTCTACCAGGAGCAGGTCATCCAGATTTTCCAGCAGTTGGGCGGCTACTCCCTGGGTCAGGCCGATATGGTGCGCCGGGCCATGTCCAAAAAGAAGGTCAAGGACATTGAAAAGGAGCGGGAGACCTTCCTCCACGGCGACCCGGAGCGAAATATCGCCGGCTGTGCCGCCAACGGGATTCCCGAAAATGTAGCCCAGAGCATCTACGACGAAATCTACGACTTCGCTAACTACGCCTTTAACAAGGCACACGCAGTGTGCTATGCCTTGGTGGCCTACCAGACGGCGTGGTTCAAATGCCACCATCCCAAGGAGTATATGGCCGCTCTGCTCACCTCGGTGCTGGACTCCAGCGAGAAGGTGGCCGAGTACATTGCCGAGTGTAAAGAGTGGGATATCCAGCTTCTGCCCCCCGATGTGAACGAGTCGGAGACCAACTTCACCGTTTCACCCCAGGGCATCCGCTTTGGCCTGGCTGCCCTGAAGGGAGTGGGCCGGAATGTGATGAACGCCATGCTGGAAGAGCGTGTCAAGCATGGTCCCTTTACAGACTTTATGGACTTCTGTGACCGCATGTTTGACCACGATCTGAACCGGCGGGTGCTGGAGAGTCTCATTAAGGCGGGGGCCTTTGACCGCATGGGGTGCCGCCGCGCCCAGCTGATGCAGGTGTTCGGCCAGGTGCTGGACGGCATCGCTGCCAGCCGCAAGCGGAACGTGGAGGGCCAGATGGACCTGTTCGGCTTCGGCGGGGGAGAGGGGGAGAGTACACCTCTGCCTACCCTCCATCTGCCTGACATTCCGGAGTACACCCCCCAGGAGCTGATGACCATGGAGAAGGAGGTCACTGGCCTCTACCTCACCGGCCATCCCATGGACGCATACCGGGAGATCGCCCGGAAGCGGGGTGCGGTGACCATCGGTTCCATCCTCAACGACTTTGACGGGGAGGAGGGCCCCCAGCGTTTTCGGGATGGGGAACGGGTGACGGTGGCCGGTGTGATCGCCACCTACAAAACCCGCACCACCCGAAACAACACCCTCATGGCCTATGTGAACCTGGAGGACGACACGGCCTCCATGGAGCTGCTGTGCTTTTCCCGGGTGCTGGGGGAGAGCGGAGGCTATATCCGGGAAAACAGTGCAGTGCTGGTCACCGGGCGGATCTCGGTACGGGATGAAAAGGAGCCCCAGATCATGGTGGACACCATTTCTCCCCTGAATCAGGGTGAGGTCCAGCAGCAAGAAAAGGAGCCGCGGCTCTACATCCGCATGCCCAGCCGTCAGGACCCCAGAATGCGGAAGGTGGAGCTGGTGCTGTCCTTTTTCCCTGGAGAGGGGCAGGCGGTGCTGTATTTTGAGGACACAAAAAAGCGCTACGGCGCCCGGTGCCTCATCCATCCGGCGCTCATTCAGGACCTGAAGGAGCGGCTGGGGGAGGAAAACGTGGTGGTAAAATAACACCACACTACCTTATAATATAGAATGTTTGGATATAAGATAGGATAAAGATAAATAAAAGGCTCCTCTGACGGTGAGTCAGAGGAGCCTTTTTGCTTAAAAATTTACGAAACAAATACCGCCTGCACCAGGACCATGTACAAAATGGTGCCGCCAAAGATGGACAGCAGGTTGTTGTGCTTCCAGATGTGGAGGATCACCACCACCGCTACCGCCAGCAGGGCGGACAGCCACTGGCTGAGCACCGCCGGGTCCAGCAGAGAGGTGAGGTTGGCCTCCACCGCCAGGATGTTGCTCTTCAGGCAGTAGATAATGAGCATGGCGATCACGGCGGGGGGGAGGACCCGGCCCAGATACAGCACCAGCTTGGGGGGATGGTCGCCATGGTCAAAGAGCAGGAAGGGGAGGGCGCGGGTCAAAAAGGTGACAATGGACATGACCGCGATGGCGGCGATGGCCTGGGTAGTAGTCAGCATACCGATTCCTCCTCCTCATGTTTTTTCTCTTCCGGGGTGTCGTCCAGACGGTCCCGCAGCAGAAGCAGAACCCCTACAATCACAGCCAGGGCGGGCAGCAGCATGTTGTCCGCGCCCACCAGGGTGAGGCTCACCAGAGTGACGGCGGCACCCAGCAGAGCGGGCAGATGTTTTTCATAAGCCTTCCACTGGTCTACGGCGATGACCACAAACAGGGCGGTCATGGCAAAATCGATGCCGGTGGTGTCGATGGGCAGCAGCGCTCCGGCCACCGCACCGATCACAGAACCCAGGATCCAGTAGGAGTGGTCCAGCAGGGCGATGGAGAAGTAGAAGCTGCGGGGCTCCACACCCGCAGGCACCTGCACCGAGCTGAGCAGGGCGTAGGTCTCATCGGTCAGGGAGAAGATCATGTAGAATTTTCGCAGTCCCATGCCCCGGAATTTCTCCAGCATAGACAATCCATACACCAGATGGCGGAAGTTGATAAGCAGAGTCATCAGGGCCACGGTACCAAGTGCGGCATGGGTGTTGAGCAGCTGCACACCAAGATACTGGCCCGAGCCTGCATAAATAGTCAAACTCATGAAAAAGGCCCAGATGTAGTTATATCCGATGGCCTGGAGCATAAAACCAAAGGCCATGCCGATGGCCAGGTATCCCATCAGCACAGGCACAGTCACCGGAAAGGCGGCAGAAAGAGCGTTACGATTCACACACAGTCACTTCCAAATTATACAGAGTCCGGTTCCCCATTTTACTAAAACTTTTTCGAAAATGCAAGGCCGGGATTGGGGATGGATGGTGCAAAAAAGGAAAAGTATTGTTGCATTTTTACAGGAAAGGGTGTATGATATGCTCTGTAAAGTGAGCCGCTTTGGTGTGAATTTTATGTCGTACCAAGGGCGCAGCTTATGTGCGGCCGCTGCTGTACCGCCGTTTTGCCTGGATTTTCTTGGGCAGTTTGCGGATATTTTGGGTACGGCGCGCGTCCCGGAAATGGCAATTTGCCATCCCCGCGGAAAAGTACGGGAAGTTTTTCCCGGCGGAGCGGTTTGCTCCCTGGCGGGGGAGGACATTGCAGGCCGGAGGGGACGTCGGATGCGTTTGCAGATGATTTTGACACAGGACCGGCGGTTTCTTTTTGAAACAGAAAAGGGACCGGCGGGTTTTGTCGTGTCAAGTGATGCAAAACTATGGGCCGCAAAAATATCGTGAGGAGATTTAGGGAGGGCTGCATAACGTCGGCGCAGGGCGCCGGCACCAGAGAAGATCGTTGAATAATCCCCAGCAACTGCAGTATAGGGAGGTTGAAATCCGAATGAGTAAATTTCTCAAACGCTCTGCGCAAGGTGCGGGAGTTCCCCACGACAAGAGAACTTCCAACCTTGAGACGGTAGCGATGCCGCTTCCGTCAAAGATCGTCCTGTCCATGAACCAGCACATCGGCGCCCCCGCGGCGCCTGCGGTGGCCAAGGGCGATCAGGTGTACGTAGGCACCATCGTGGGTAAGGCCGGCGGCTTTGTTTCCGCCGATATCCACTCCGGTGTGTCCGGTACGGTCTCTGAGATCACCACCATCACCGGCTCCAACGGTTCCATCCAGACCGCCGTGGTCATCGTGCCCGACGGCGAGCAGAAGGTGGACCCCTCCATTGCCCCCCCTCAGGTCACTGACCTGAAGTCCTTCCAGGATGCCGTTCGTGCCAGCGGCCTGGTGGGTCTGGGCGGCGCCGGCTTCCCCACCGCGGTGAAGCTCGCACCCAAGAATCTGGACGAGATCGATACCCTGCTGATCAACGGTGCTGAGTGTGAGCCCTATATCACCTCGGATAACCGCTGCTTCATCGAGGATACCCACTTCATTCTCAGCGGTATCAAGGCTGTGATGAAGTACCTGAATATCCCCAAGTGCATTATCGGTATCGAGGCCAACAAGCCCGAGGCCATCGCCAAGATGAAGGCCGCCATCGACGTGGCCGGCATCGAGGTTAAGGAGCTGCCCTGCCGTTACCCCCAGGGCGCTGAGAAGGTGCTCATCGAGAACTGCACCGGCCGCGAGGTTCCCTTCCCCGGCCTGCCCTCCGATGTGGGCGTGATCGTGATGAACGTCACCTCCACCGCCTTCGTGGGCAAGTACTTAGAGACTGGTATGCCTCTGACCACCAAGCGCCTCACCGTGGACGGCGATATCGTCAAGGAGCCCAAGAATGTGGAAGTCATCATCGGCACTCCCATCCAGGAGCTGTTTGACTTCTGCGGCGGCCTGACCGAGGAGCCCGGCAAGGTGCTCTACGGCGGCCCCATGATGGGCACCTGTGTGGCCAGCCTGGACCAGCCCATCCTGAAGAACAACAACGCGGTGCTGGCCTTCTCCAAGAAGTTTGCCCACATGCCTAAGGCCACCAACTGCATCCACTGCGGCCGGTGCGTCAACGCCTGCCCCCTGGGTCTGGCGGCCAAGGACATCGTCAAGGCCTATGAGAAGGGCGATGTGGAGCAGCTTCAGGCGCTCAATGCCGATCTGTGCATGAGCTGCGGCACCTGTTCCTTCGTCTGCCCCGCCAAGCGGCCTCTGGCCCCCTCCATTGCCCTGGCGAAGATCATGATGAAGAATGGAGGTAAGAAGTAATGGGCAACAAACTGATCGTGACTGCCGCGCCCCACATTACCAGCGCGGACAGCACCCAGAAGATCATGCAGCGGGTGTGCATCGCCCTGCTGCCCGCTCTGGTAGCCTCCGTGATCATTTTCGGCATCAACGCCCTGATCATCACCGTTGTGACGGTGGCTGCCTGTGTGATTTTTGAATACCTGTACTGCAAGCTGGTGGGCCGTGAGGTATCCATCGGCGACTTCTCCGCTGTGGTCACCGGCCTGCTGCTGGCCTTCAACCTGCCCTCCACGCTGCCCTGGTGGATGCCCATTGTGGGCGCCTTCATCGCCATCGTGGTTGTGAAGCAGCTCTTCGGCGGCCTGGGTTACAACTTTGCCAACCCCGCTATCGTGGGCCGTATCGCCATGGCCATGGGCTTTGCCGGCCGCATGTCCACCTACGGCTTCCCCCAGGGCGTGGACGCCACCTCTGCTGCTACCCCCCTGTCCTCCGCGGCTGAAGGCATTGACTATGTCACTTTGCTGCTGGGCACTCACGGCGGCGTGCTGGGTGAGACCTGCGCCATCGCTCTGATCATCGGTGGTGTCTACCTCATCGTCACCAAGGTCATCAGCCCCACCATTCCTGTGACCTACCTGGCCACTGTGGCTGTGCTGAGCCTGATCGCCGGCAAGGATCCCATCTATCAGCTGCTCTCCGGCGGTCTGCTGCTGGGCGCCTTCTTCATGGCTACCGACTATGTCACCTCCCCCACCACCACCAAGGGCAAGCTGGTTTTTGGTATCGGTCTGGGTATCATCACCTGCGCCATCCGTTTCCTGGGCCGGATGAACGAGGGCGTTTCCTTCGCTATCCTGCTGATGAACCTGATGGTTCCCTACATTGAGGTCCTGACCCGTCAGGATCGTCTGGGCATCGCCAAGGTGAAGAAGAGCAAGGAGGGTGCCGCGAAATGAGTAACTGGAACAAGATCTTTAAGCCCATTGTGGTGCTGGTAATCATCTGCATTGTGATCACCGGTGCCCTGGCTGCCACCAACAGTGTGACCGCCCCCATTATTGATGAGGCTACCCGTGTCGCTCAGCAGAAGGCTCGTACCGAGCTGCTGCCGGAGGCCGAGGACTTTGAGCCTGTCACCGGTGTGGAGGTGGAGAACGTCTCCGATATCTATGCCTCCACCAACGATGTGGGTGTGATTATCACCAGCTCCGCCAAGGGTTACGGCGGCGATGTGGTGGTTATGACCGCTTTCAATCCTGACGGTACCATCAAGCAGATCAAGGTTACCGAGCAGGCTGAGACCAAGGGCATTGGCAGCAAGGTCGTGGCCACTCCCTCCTATTGGGAGAACTATATGGGCCTGGACGCCTCCGACGCTCTGGTTCTGAACGAGGACGTGGATGCGGTGACCTCCGCCACCATCTCCAGCACGGCTTTGATCAACGCGGTGAACTCCGCCATCGAAGCCTACAACGCGATTCCTTGAAAGGCAGGTGTATAAGATGAGTAAGAATCCCAGTAAACTTAAGATACTGACCAACGGTATCTTAAATGAAAACCCGGTACTGCGGCTCGTTTTGGGCACCTGTCCCACCCTGGCTGTCACCACCATGGCCTCCAACGGCATTGGCATGGGCCTGGCCGCCACCTTCGTGCTGCTGTGTTCCAACATCGTTATTTCCGCCCTGCGGAAGATCATCCCTGATCAGGTCCGCATTCCCTGCTACATCACCGTCATCGCCGGCTTCGTGTCGGTGGTTCAGATGCTGGTCAAGGCCTTCGTGCCCGCCCTGGACTCCGCTCTGGGCGTGTACCTGCCTCTGATCGTAGTTAACTGCATCATCCTGGGCCGTGCTGAGATGTTCGCTTCCAAGAACGGTGTCATCGACTCCGCTCTGGACGGCATCGGCATGGGCATCGGCTTCACCATCACCCTGACCATCATGGGCACCATCCGTGAGATCCTGGGCTCCGGCACCTGGATGTCCGGTCTGGACGGCCTGATCACCTCTCTGCCCGAGGGCTTTGCCATTCAGGTCCTGCCCGAGTCCATCGACCCCTTCACCATCATGACCAGCGCCCCCGGCGGCTTCTTTGTCTTCGGTGTGATGATGGCTGCTGCTACCTGGCTGACCACCCGCCCCAAGAAGGAGAAGGCCTCCGCTCCTGCTGAGACTGCGGAAGGAGGGAACGCGTAATGAACGCTATGCATCTTGCAAGCATCTTCTTCACCATGATCCTGGTGGATAACTACGTTCTGGTGAAGTTCCTTGGTATCTGCCCCTTCCTGGGCGTGTCCAAAAAGCTGGACAGCGCCGTAGGTATGTCCCTGGCCGTTACCTTCGTCATGGTGCTGGCTACTGCCGCTACCTGGCCCATCCAGACCTTCCTGCTGACTCCTGAGAGCGGCGCTTGGGATCTGGGCTATCTGCAGACCATCGTCTTCATTCTGATCATCGCCATCCTGGTGCAGCTGCTGGAGAACATCCTGAAGAAGTTCATCCCCGCTCTGTACAAGGCTCTGGGCGTGTATCTGCCCCTGATCACCACCAACTGCACCATCTTGGGCGTGACCGTGCTGAACATCGACAACGGTTATGACTTTATGGAGAGCATCGTGTGTGCTGCCGGCGCCGGCCTGGGCTTCCTGGTGGCCATGGTTCTGTTCTCCGGCGTGCGCCGCAAGGTGGAAGAGGCTGTGACCCCCAAGTGCTTTGAGGGCCTGCCCATCACCCTGGTGGCCGCTGCGGTGACCTCCCTGTCCTTCATGGGCTTCGGCGGTATCATCGAGTCCATCTTCGGTGCTTGATTAGGAGGGAGAGAAGAGTATGAATCCGATTATCATGGCAATCGTCCTGGTTGCCGTCATTGGCCTGATCGGCGCGATCATCCTGGTGGCTGCCTCCATCTTCATGTATGTGCCCGTGGATGAGCGGGTGGAGAAGATCACCGGCGTGCTGGCCGGCGCCAACTGCGGCGCCTGCGGCTGCGCGGGCTGCGCCGACTATGCCAAGAGCATTGTCGAGGACGGCAACGCCATCAACAAGTGTACCCCCGGCGGCGCCACCACCGTGGCCGCCATTGCCGAGATCATGGGTGTGGCTGCCGAGGCTACCGTGCCTATGAAGGCGGTCGTGGCTTGCTCCGGCACCTGCGACAAGACCTCCAAGAAGTATGAGTTTGAGGGCATCCAGAGCTGCCAGGCCGTCAAGGGCCTGTACGGCGGCGACGGTATGTGCCAGTACGGCTGCCTAGGCTACGGCGATTGTACCCGCGCCTGCGCCTTCGACGCCATCCACATCGTGGACGGTATCGCCAAGGTGGACCGGGAGAAGTGCACCGGCTGCGGCGCCTGTGCGGCTGCCTGCCCCAACCACGTGATCAGCGTGATTCCCGAGCACAAGCGTAAGCCTGTGGTTGCCTGCCAGAACAAGGATAAGGGCGCTCAGACCCGCAAGGCCTGTACCGCTGGTTGTATTGGCTGCATGAAGTGCACCAAGGTGTGTCATTTTGACGCCATCAAGGTGGAGAACAATGTGGCCTACATCGACCAGGAGAAGTGTAAGGGCTGCCAGCTGTGCGTCAAGGAATGCCCCATGGGCGTTATCCACATTCCCTCTGCTCTGTAAGAAAAGGGAAAAAGTCTTTAAAAAAACAGATCGCTCCCCGTTTCGGGGAGCGATCTGTTTTTTCTTTCTATAAACGGAGCAAAACCAATCCACGAGGCATCTCCTTAACTTTGTGGAGGCAAAACGAAGTTTCGCAGAAAGTTCTTTGCCACGCTTTCTTTCAAGAAAGCGTGGAATCGTCCGCAGAGCCGAGAATCTGGTGACAGTGGGCAAGAGCATCTTGCAGCTCCTGGTAGGCGGAGGCGCTGACGATGGACGAGGTACCGGCCTCATATTCGGCCATGGCCTCGTGGATGTTGACCAAGTAGCGCCGCTGGCCCACCGGAGCACCGTCCCGATGGATCATATAGTAGGGAGTGTAGCTTACCCCGGTGACGGTGGTCTCACCCTGAGCATCTTTGGTCAGCTCCAGGTCCAGAATGGCTGTGGTCTTGGTCTCCAGCTCCTGCTGGTTGGAGAGAAAATTACCCAGAGAATAGCACACAAAGCCCTGGCGCTCCGTTCCATCCCAGCCGATGGCGGTAACCGTCTCATAGGGCTGGAGCACATGGGGATGCCCGCCCAGCACCAGATCAGCGCCCTGTCCCACCAAAAACTCCGCCAGAGTCTCCTGATAGCTGTTCTGCGTGTTCTGATATTCCACGCCCCAGTGGATCATCACCGCAATCAAATCGGTGTCCAACGCCCGGGCGGCGGCCAGGTCGGCCTCCATCAGGGCCTTGTTAGGCTGAGAGAGGGTGGTGTAGTAGTCCAGATTGAACAGATTGGCGGCATACATGGTATCTGAGCTGAGCTGGAAGCCGTTGAGCCCATAAGTATAGGAGAGGAAGGCCACCGAAATACCGCCTACATCGGCTACGTAGATGCCGCTGTTCTCATCCCGCTCCACTTGGGAGCGGTAGGTGCCCACATGGGCCAGTCCGGCCTCGTCCAGCACGGCCAGCAGCTTGGCCATATCCCGGGCGCTGATGGTCAGACCACCGGCATAGTAGGTGGCGCCCATACCGGTCTCGGTGGGAACAGGCTGGCTGATTTGGGTCTGGATGCTGCGGCACAGCACTCTTTTGGGCTCATACAGATTGGCTAGCTGCTCCGGGCTTAAACGGGCGGCATGGAAGGAGGCGTTGATATCCAGGGAGTCAAAAAACTGGGCCTAGAGATAGTCATCCAGCAGTTGTCCGCTGGCCAGCTCCAGGGTAGTGCCGAAGATGCACATACCGAAATTACTGTATGCCCAGCTGTCGGCACGGTCCGGCTCACGATCACGCCAGGCGGAGGAGCGGCTGAGGATGCTTGTCAGCCTGTCCAGCCCACGGGTCATCTCCAGGTCCTTCAAGGTGGAGCTGTGGGTCATGAGGGAGCGGGGAGAGGGCAGCCGGAGGGAATAGGGGTTTTGAACGCGTTCTCCCCAGTAGCTGCTGAGAGGAGCGTCCAGATCCAAAACTCCATCCTGGGCGAGCTTCATGGCGGCCATTCCCTCAACCACTTTGCTGATGGAGGCGATGCGCACCGCAGTATCGGCGGTCATAGGGCGCTGATCCTGCACGGCCCAGCCCCACGCGCCGCACTGTGTCACTTCGCCGCGCTCCACCACGGCCACGGAGAGGGCGGTGGCGGAGTAGTTTTCAATGACCTGCTGGATGGCCTGGTCCATATCTTCCTGGGTCAGCCTGGGAGCAGGCGCGAGAGTCTCCGATGAGTTCAGGGCGCTGTCGGGGGTGTTGGAGGAAGTGTCCGCGGGGGGGTGCTGGGGATCCGATGAGGATTGAACCGGGGATGGAGCGCAGGCGGACAGAAGGGTGAGCAGCAGGACGCAGAAAGGAAGAAACGTTCGCTTCATCATAGGTAACTCCTGTCGAGAAATGGAAGAAACCGTCGGGTTTTATCCATTATATCGAAGAAACAGAAGGAAAACAAGCATAAAAAAGCCCCGCCGAAGCGGGGCTGAGGAATCAGGGGAGAGGGAGGCGGTAGAGCATGCAGGGACGGCCGCCGGTGTCGTAGTTGACCTGGGTGACTGCCTCTCCTTGGCTGACCAGATAGGTGAGGTAGCGCCGTACTGTGACAGTGGAAAAGCCGGAGCAGTCGGCAATGGTCTCACAGGTGGCGCCAGCTTGAGGAATCTGGCGCAGACAGGCGCGGATGCGGTCCAGGGTGCGGGTCTGCAGGCCCTTGGGGATGGAAGCGGCGGGGGCTGCGGAGGGGAAGAGAGCGTCCAGTTCCTGCTGGCTCACATTGTCGTGGGAGACCGCTTCCCGGTGCTGACAGAAGGTATCCAGGGCCTGCTGAAAGCGGCTGGCGGCAAAGGGTTTGACCAGATAGTCGGTGACTCCCAGCTTCAGCAGAGCGTCTACCGTTTTGCTGTCGTTGGCAGCGGTGACCATGATCACATCGATGCCGATCCCCTCCATACGGAGAGTGCGCAGCAGTTCCAGACCGGTCATGCGGGGCATATAGACGTCCAGAATGATGAGATCCGCCGTATGATGGAGTAGCCACTCCAGGGCCTCGTGGCCGTTGGAAAAGGCGCGGACCAATGCAAAGCGGTTATCCCGGGCCAGAAAGGTCCGGTGGAGCAGAGAAATCGTGGGGTCATCCTCCACAATCACAGTTTGGTACATAGAGGCCTCCAGTTAATTGAGAGGGAATTAGTTCCGTCTCCCTTGAGTAAAAAAGGTGAGGAAGAAAGACGTACCGGATTTCGGCTCGCTCTCCACCCGGATCTCGCCCTGGTACAGGTTCACCAGTTCCTTGATCCTGGCCAGGCCGATGCCATGGCCGTTCCCCTTGGTGGAAACATTGGGCTCAAAGATGTAGGGCAGCAGCTCGGGTACGATGCCGGGACCGGTATCTTCCACGCACAGGAGCAGATGGTCCTCCTTTTCCCGGATGCTGACGTTGATCTCCCGAAGCTTCCAGGAGGAGCGGTTGAGACACTCGGTGGCGTTTTCGATGAGGTTCCCCAGAATGGTCACCAGCACGCCGGAGGGGAGGAACCGCTCGTCGCCGGACAGCGAGCTCTTGGGATCCAGATGAAGATGAATGCCCAGTTCGGAGGCTCGGCTGGTTTTGCCCACCAGAAGGGCGGCTACGGCGGTGTCCTGGATCTGGTTCATCACCCGGCTCACCGACTGATGGTGGACCTGAGAGATATCCAGGATGTACTGCTCTGCTTTTTCCGTTTGTCCCAGCTGGATCATGCCCAGGATGGTATGCAGCTTGTTGACAAACTCGTGGGTGTAGGCCCGCATGGCCTCCACCAGATGGCGCACGCCGGTGAGCTCCTCCGCCAGGGAGGTAGCTTCGCTGCGGTCCCGGAAGATGGCCACCGCGCCCATGATCTTGCCGTTTTCCCAAATGGGCATCCGGTCAGAGATGGCCGAGCGCAGGCCGGGGATATGGGAGAGATGCACGTTGTATTCCGACTTGCCGGTGGTGAGCAGCCGGGAGAGGTGGGAGTCGGGGTAGATGTCATGCAGAGGTTTACCTAACACATCGTCCAGGTTTTTGGCATTGACCATGCGCAGGCCGGCCTGATTCATATAGACGATGCGGGAGTCGGTATCAATGGCCAGAATGCCTTCTTCCAGGGCGTCCAAAACGCCCTCGCGCTGGTGGAACATCCGCAGGAAGGTATCCGGTTCATAGCCCATGAGCGACTCCTTAATGGAGTAGGAGAGGTGGCGGGAGAGGACCAGACCCACGCTGGCGGCGATAAACGAGAGAATCAAAAAGCAGGCTACGGTATCGATCACCGTCCGGTTGACGCTGCGCACCCCGATGCCGACGGACACAAAGCCAAGCAGGGTGCCGTCCGTGTCGTGGACGGCGGCCTGAGCCCGGTGCTCTACGCCGGAAATACCCGCGCCGGTATCGACCTCGCTGTCCTGGCCATGGAGAACCGTCAGATTATCCAGATCGGGATATGTAGTACCCACATAAGAGGGGTCCGGGCTGTACACGATGGTACCGGAGGTATCGGCCACCACAATGGCGTCGATGTCCTGAACCCGGGAGATGGTGCCGTTGAGGTAATCGGTGAGCACCTCGCCGTCGGAGCGGCCGGCCAGCACATCGGCTACATCGGGGGACTGGGCCAGCACCAGGGCGGAGTTCATCAGATTCCGGTCCAGGTTGTCATACTCCATGCGCAGAGAGAAGGCCAGAGTGGTGGTCATCCCCAGCACGGCAGTCGTCAGAACCAGGAACAGACTCAGGGACTGGATCTTCTGGCGTATGGTCTTCGAGCTATAAAATTTCATTCCGATACCCCTCCAAAAAATGCAATGTCCGCACGCAAGGCAGGCAGAGTGCAGACCGGTTGAATGTGAAATGGACCTGGCAGGGTTTCTTTAAAATTTATTATAAGGATTTATCACAGTAATGTCAAATATGGAGACAAAAATAAACAAAAATAGACAGTAAGCGCGAGAAAAAATAGATAGTACGACGAAAAAACGGGGCGGTGAGCGGGAAGAGTCATTTTTTTTACTTTAAAAAGACTTCTCAAAAAAGACCGGCAGGATTTACAATAGGGACGGTGTTTTGTAACGCGCGGTACGCCGCGCCGGATCATCCGGGAGGTGGTTATTTGGAACAGATCAAAGAAAAGCTGCTGGAGGAGCTGCAAACGCCCACGGCGTTTACCATTCCCATAGGAAAAGGGATCCCCATTACCGAATCTGTGGTGGTGTCCTGGATCGTGATGGGTGTGCTGATTCTGGCGGCTCTGCTGCTGACCAGTAACCTGAAGGTGGAAAACCCCAGCAAGCTTCAGGTGGGCCTGGAAGAGGCGGTGAAGTTTTTAAATAACTTTGCTGACAGCAGCATCGGAAAGCATGGAGCGGTCTTTGCTTCCTATTTGGGAACCATTGCGCTCTACATCCTGCTGAGCAACATCATCGGCATCTTCGGTCTGGTGCCCCCCACCAAGGACATCAACGTCACCGCGGCGCTGGCAGTCATGAGTGCGTTTTTGATCTACGGAGCCCAGTTCCGGTACCGGGGACTTCGGGGAGGTCTCAAACAGTTTGCCAAGCCCATGCCCCTGCTGCTCCCCATCAACCTGATGGAGATCATCATCCGGCCCCTGGCCCTGTGTATGCGACTGTTCGGCAACATTTTGGGTGCTTTTATTATCATGGAGCTCATCAAGCTCATTTGCCCGGCGGTGGTGCCTGTGCCCTTCAGCATCTACTTTGACCTGTTTGACGGCACCATCCAGGCAGTTGTCTTTGTATTTTTGACCGCGCTGTTTACCGGCGAAGGAATTCAGGACGAGGAGTGAACGGTTCCGTGCCGCCGCTCCCAATTTAAGGAGGAAATTGTACCATGGAAATCGGAATGCTTGCGATCGGAATGTCTGTTATGACCGGCATCGGCGCCGGTATCGGTATCGGAATTGCTACCGGTAAGGCCAGCGAGGCCATCGCCCGCCAGCCTGAGGCCTCCGGTAAGATCAACAGCGCCCTGCTGCTGGGCTGCGCTCTGGCGGAAGGTACCGCCATCTTTGGTTTCATCACTGCTCTGCTGATTTTGTTCATGGGCTGAGACCGGAAGGAGGAAAGCTGCCATGTTGGAATTTCAAATTTCCACCATTGCGCTCACCGTTCTCAATCTGCTGATCCTGTACGTGATCCTGCGCAAGCTGCTGTTTGGGCGGGTCAATAAGGTGCTGGATGACCGGGCCGCCCTGATCCAGCAGACTCTGGATGAGGCTAAGGGGGAGAAGCGGAAGGCCGATGAGCTCAAGCAAGAATATGAGGACCGGCTGGCCCAGGCCCGCAGCGAGGCCAACGGTATTCTGGCCCAGGCCAAGACCCGTGGTGAGAAGGAGTACCAGGCCATTCTGGCCCAGGCTCAGGAGGATGCGACCCGGACCCGGGAGCAGTCCAAGGCCCGTGCCCAGGCGGAGCGGGACGAGATGCTGCGCACTGCCCGGCGTGAGGTGGCCCAGCTGGCCATGGAGGCGGCCTCCAAGGTGACCCGGAAGGCCCTGGATTCCGATTCGGATCGGGCAATTCTGGATGATTTCCTGGCGGAGGCAGGTGAAAAGAAATGACAGAACTGATTCAGCGTTATGCCGCCGCCCTGTATGATCTGGCCCAGACCGACAATATGGGACTGACCGGCGCAGCTCAGGAGCTGCTGGAACAGGAGCAACTGTGGAAGGTGCTCACCAGCTCCGCGGTACAGGTGGAGGAGAAGAAGGAGCTCATTCGCTCCGCTGCCCCGCTGGCCGGACTGGAGCCTCTCAAGGCATTTCTCTGCCTGCTGGCGGAGGAGGGCCATCTGGACCTGTTCCCCGACATTCTGGAGGAGGTCCATCAGCTGGAGCTGGCGGCCGACGGCGGCGCCGTTTGTGTGATGACCTGCGCCCACAAGCCGGACCAGGCGGCGCTGGACGATGTGCGCCGGGCGGTGTGCCGCCTGCGCAATCTGGACCGGGTGGTTCTCCAGGTGAAGATCGACCCGGAACTGCTGGGCGGCTTTGTGCTGGAGGTCCAGGGTGTGACCTACGACCGCAGTGTCAAGGGCCGTTTGGAGCGGCTGGCCAAGGGGCTGGAGAAGGGCGCCTCGGTCAGCGAGAGTATGGAAGAGCTGATGGGAAGTCTGCGGGATACCGTGAAGGGCTTCCAGATCGGCCAGGACACCAGCGAGACCGGACGGGTGCTGGAGGTGGGCGATGGTATCGCCACGGTACGGGGTCTGGACCGGGCGGTATATGGCGAGCTGGTGGAATTTGACACCGGAGTCAAGGGTATGGTCATGGACCTGTCCCGGGAGACTGTGGGCTGTGTGCTGCTGGGCCGGGAAGAGGGCCTGGGCGAGGGAAGCCGGGTCACCCGTACCGGACACCCCGCTGACGTGCCGGTAGGCCGGGCTCTGCTGGGGCGGGTGGTGGACGCCATGGGCCGTCCCATCGACGGCTTAGGTCCCATCCATGCTGCCGATACCCGCCCCATCGAGCGGGAGGCCAGCGGCGTTATTTCCCGCCAGGCGGTCAATGTCCCTCTGCAGACCGGTATTCTGGCCATCGACTCCATGATCCCCATCGGACGGGGCCAGCGTGAGCTGCTCATCGGCGACCGCCAGACCGGCAAGACCGCCATCGCGGTGGATACCATCCTGAACCAAAAGGACCAGGATGTGATCTGCATCTACGTGGCTATCGGCCAGAAGGCCTCCTCGGTGGCCCATGTGCGGGACACCCTGCAAAAGCACGGGGCTATGGAATACTCCATCATTGTCTCGGCCACCGCCAGCGATCCCGCTCCTTTGCAGTATATCGCCCCCTACGCCGGCGCGGCTATGGGAGAGTATTTTATGGAACAGGGACGGGACGTGCTCATCGTCTACGATGACCTGAGCAAGCACGCCGTGGCCTACCGGGCCCTGTCTCTGCTGCTCAAGCGCTCCCCCGGACGTGAGGCCTACCCCGGCGACGTGTTCTACCTCCACTCCCGCCTGCTGGAGCGGGCCTGCCGCCTGACAGAGGAGTATGGAGGCGGTTCCATGACCGCCATCCCCATCATTGAGACCCAGGCGGGCGACGTGTCCGCCTATATCCCCACCAACGTCATCTCCATCACCGACGGCCAGATCTACCTGGAGACCGACCTGTTCTTCTCCGGACAGCGGCCGGCAGTGAACGTGGGACTGTCCGTGTCCCGTGTGGGCGGCGCGGCCCAGACCCGGGCCATCAAGCGTACCGCGGGCACCATGCGTATCGACCTGGCCCGGTTCCGGGAGCTGGAAGTGTTTACCCAGTTCTCCTCCGACCTGGATCAGGCAACCCAGAAGACCCTGGACCACGGCAAACGGCTGCTGGAGCTGCTCAAGCAGCCTCTCTACCAGCCCATGAAGGTGAGCCAGCAGGCGATTCTCCTTTACATTGCCACCAACGGCTTGCTGGACGAGGTGCCGTTGGATCAGGTGCGGGAGTTTGCCCTGGACTTCTCCAAGCGTATGGAGCTGGAGCACTGGGAGCTCACCGCTGAGGTGCAGCGCACCGGCAATCTGTCCGGCGTGGCGGTGGAGACCATCCGTGCCGCTCTGGCGGACTATAAGAAGGAAAAGCTGCCCCAGGCTCAGAGCTAAGGGGAGAAAGGAAGGCGAGGCCCGTTGGCTGGAATCAAAGAGATCCGCACCCGGATCAAAAGCGTGGAGCAGACCCTGAAGATCACCAACGCCATGTATTTGATCTCCTCGGCCAATCTGCGCAAAGCCAAGGGGCGGCTGGACAATACCGTCCCCTATTTTACCAAGATATTCAAAACTATTGCCCACATTCTCCACCACTCTCCGGAGCTGGAGCACGATTTCTTCGACCAGCGCCCCGATGTGGAGCCCCAGGCGCGGAAGGTGGGTTATATCGTGGTCACCGGTGACAAAGGACTGGCCGGCGCATACAGCCATAATGTGCTCAAATTGGCCCAGCAGAGGGTGGAGGGGGAAAAGAACCTCTCCCTGTTCCTGGTGGGCATTGTGGGCCGGGTCTACTGCCAGAACCGGGACATTCCCTTTGTAGAAGACTTTAACTATGTGGTCCAGAATCCCACCATGCGCCGGGCCGGCGAGATCACCGACGAGGTGGTGGCACGGTTCCTCAGCCGGGAGCTGGACGAGGTGTACATCATCTACACCGAGATGGTCTCCGCCCTGCGCCTGGAGGTGCGGGAGCAGAAGCTGCTGCCTCTGGTCCGGGAGGACTTCCCATGGGACAAGGAGGACGAGCCGGAATACCGGCAGGAGATCCGCTATATCCCCTCGGAGGAGGCGGTGCTGGACAACATCGTGCCCAATTACATCCAGGGCATGATCTTCGGCGCTCTGGTGGAGTCCTACTGCTCGGAGCAGAGCGCCCGGATGACCGCCATGGAGTCGGCCAGCGACAACGCCAAGGACATGCTGAAAAAGCTGTCCCTGACCTATCACCGGGCCCGCCAGGCAGCCATTACCCAGGAAATCACCGAGGTGGCCGGCGGAGCCAGGAACGCCCGCTGATGGGCAGACGGACACAGAGAAAGGTGTGTGGCGCAATTGCAGGAGCGTAAAGGAAAAATTGTTCAGGTCCAAGGACCTGTGGTTGACGTGGAATTTCCCGCCGACGCTCTGCCCTCCATCCAGGACGCCCTGTATGTGATGGTGGGGGAGGAGAAGCGGGTCATGGAAGTGGCCCAGCATATCGGGCATGAAACCGCCCGCTGCTTCATGCTGGCCCCCAGTGAAGGAATTGGCCGGGGCATGGAGGTCATCTCCACCGGTGGCCCCATTGCCGTTCCCGTGGGCAAGCCGGTGCTGGGCCGGATGTTTAACGTGTTGGGTGAGCCCATCGACGGCAAGGGAGCGGTCAAGACCTCCGAGCGGTGGTCCATCCACCGTCAGGCCCCGCCCTTTGCCGACCAGAGCCCCGTGGTGGACATCTTTGAGACGGGCATCAAGGTCATCGACCTGCTGGCTCCCTACGCCCGCGGCGGCAAGATCGGCCTGTTCGGCGGCGCCGGCGTAGGCAAAACGGTGCTCATTCAGGAGCTGATCCACAACATCGCCACCCAGCACGGCGGCTACTCCATCTTCACCGGTGTAGGCGAGCGTACCCGTGAGGGCAGCGACCTGTGGCGTGAGATGAATGAGTCGGGGGTCATTGAAAAGACTGCTCTGGTCTTTGGCCAGATGAATGAGTCCCCCGGCGCCCGTATGCGTGTGGCCCTCACCGGCCTGACCATGGCCGAGTATTTCCGGGACCAGCAGCACCAGGACGTGCTGCTGTTTATCGACAACATCTTCCGTTATGTCCAGGCAGGCAGCGAGGTGTCCGCCCTGATGGGCCGTATGCCCTCCGCCGTGGGCTACCAGCCTACCTTGGCTAACGAGATGGGCGCGCTCCAGGAGCGCATCACCTCTACAAAAAACGGAGCCGTTACCTCGGTGCAGGCGGTCTACGTCCCCGCCGACGACCTGACCGACCCCGCTCCGGCAACCACCTTCACCCACCTGGATGCCACCACGGTGCTTTCCCGTAAGATCGTGGAGCAGGGCATCTATCCGGCGGTGGACCCCCTGGAGTCCACCTCCCGTATCCTGGAGCCCGACGTGGTGGGCGAGCGGCACTATAAGACCGCCCGTGCGGTGCAGGAGCTGCTCCAGCGCTACCGGGAGCTGCAGGACATCATCGCCATCCTGGGTATGGAGGAACTGAGCGAGAACGACAAGCTGGCCGTAGAGCGTGCCCGCCGTATCCAGCAGTTCTTCTCCCAGCCCTTCTCGGTGGCTGAGCCCTTTACCGGCATGGAAGGCCGCTTCGTAAAGCTGGAGGACACCCTGCGCAGCTTCGAGGCTATCCTGGGCGGCGAGCTGGATAACCTGCCCGAGGCCGCCTTCAGCATGGTGGGCAGCGTGGACGAGGTGCGCAAGAAGGCTCAGGACATGGGGGTGTTGTAACATGGCCGAGGAGCGGCAGTTCCACCTGGAGATCGTGACCCCGGACCGGCAATTTTTTATCGGCGAGGCCCAGGAGCTGACGGTGCCCGCCATTGACGGTTCCCTTGGGGTGTTGGCCGGCCATGAGCCGGCGGTCACCGCCCTGGAGCCGGGCGAGTTGCGCTACCGCGCCGGCGGAGAGTGGCACGAGGCGGTAGTCAGCCAGGGCCTGGCGGAGATCATGCCCGACCGGGTGATGGTGCTGGTCTTTTCCGCTGAGCGACCGGAGGAGATCGACTGGGTCCGTGCCGAGGCTGCCAAGGAGCGGGCAGAGGAGCGCCTGCGCCAGAAGCTGAGCATGCGGGATTATTACAATTCCAAGGCCGCCCTAGCCCGTGCTCTGGCTCGACTGAAAGCGGCCAAGCGACACTGAAAACAGCATGAAAAAACCGCGGTTTCCAACGAAACCGCGGTTTTTTTCTATGTTCGGTTAGTCGACGGGCAGCTCCCGGACACAGGCCACGCCCAGCGCGCCCGGACCAGTGTGGCAGGCAATGCTCATGGGGAGCACGGTGGAGTAGACCTGGAACTGGGGGAAAGCCTGCTGGACGAATTCGTTCCACTCCGCACCCAGCTCGTCAGAGCCGGAGTAGGCGGTCTGGACGATGAGCTTGCCCTCTCCCTCTAGGCAGGGGAGTTTGGCCTCCAGTGCATGGACCAGCTCGGTCTTGGCGGCCTTGGTGCCCCGCACCTTCTTGTAGGCGTCCAGCTTGCCGGCCTGGAGCTGAAGAATAGGCTTGAGGTTCAATGCGCTGCCCAGCAGAGCAGCGGTGGGAGTGATCCGGCCGCCTTTTTTCAGATAGTGGAGGGTGTCTACCATGATGTAGATCTGGGAGTGGAGAGAGGCCTCCTCCAGGCGCTGCTTGATCTCTGCGCCGGACTTGCCCCGCTCCCGCAGAGCCAGCGCGTCCAGCACCGACTGGCGCTGGGGGGCGGAGATGCGCTTGTTGTCGGCCACAAACACCCGGCCCTCATAGGGATCGTCGCAGGCCAGGCTGGCGGCGGTGGCGGCGGTGCCGCTCAGACCGCTTGTCATGGGGATGTAGACCAGCTGGTCATACTCCTCCAACAGCTTGTCCCACAGCTCCATAGTATCAGCAGGGGAGGGCTGGGAGGTGGACACATCGGCCCCCTGGGCCAGGCGGGCGTAGAACTCAGAAGGGAACAGGTCGATTCCCTCCAGGTACATCTGACCGTCGATCTGAATGGGCATGGGCAGAAGGGCAACGCCCAGCTGCTGAGCCTCCTGGGCGGTGATGCCGCTGTTGCTGTCTGTCATAATGGCGATCTTCATTCCAAATTTCTCCTACTTTGCAGAAGATAAAGGGCACGCCGATGCTGCCGGGTGGACGGTGCACCTGGACATGCCTTAAGATATATTAAGATTATTTTATGGTTCTTGTTCGAACTTGAGTAGATACAAAATCAGACAAATGCGCAAAAATAGGACAGATTTAATAATCTGTCCTAAAAAGAGGAGGCGGAATGAGACTTGGGCTGGGTGGATAAGATCTGGTGGACTGTGTCGCTGGAGAGAAGCTTTTCCAGCATAGTGACGGCGGGTTCCGGGTCGGCGGTCATGCCGTTGTGTGCCCAGTCCAGCAGCACGCCGGTGATGCCGTGGGCGTAAAAGCGGGAGACCATCCGGATCTGCTCCTGGGACAGGGCGGGCTGGCTGTCAGCATGGAAGAGCAGGTGGGCCACCAGGCCCTGGTAGAAGTCCATCAGACACTCGGAAAAGCTGTTCTGCCCCTGAAACTCAAGGACGTTGAGATAGAAATCCCGGTTTTCCTGCATGTACTTACACAGCGAAAGCAGGCTGTCCCGCCAGTGGCCCAGGGAGATGTCATCGCTGAGGATGGAGGTGATCTCGGTATAAAAGATCCAGGAGATGAGATCATACTTATCTTTGAAGTGATAGTAGAAGGTGTTGCGGCTGATTTTGCACTCCCGGGCGATGTCCCCCACGGAGACGTTGACAAAGGATGTGGTTTTCAGCAGCCGCTTGAGCCCCTGGGCGATCATCAGTTTGGTAAATGCAGCGTTCGACACCGGTCGCTACCTCCTTTGCTTGTCTTGGAGACCTATATTTTACCATTGTTTTTGGTGAGGAGCAAATCTTTTTCCGGGAAAGATATGGGGACGCCGGAACAGTGAGTGCCAAAAGAAACCGGCACTGCGCACAAAAAACAATGTATATAATTGTTTATTTGGGCGAAAATGTTTAGGGGTAGATTGACAGGCAGGAAGGGGTGTGCTATACTCCCGCCAGAATCCATGTTAAATAGGTGTGTTACTGTACTGTCAGGCACTAACCTTAGCTATTACATAGACAAAATGTAATAGTTGTCGGTTAGTGCTTTTTTCATCTGAGCAACTGGCCGGCGAGCTTGAATAAGGAGGTTGCACGATGAAGGAAAAGTTTTTTGGCGTGCTGCAGCGGGTGGGCAGATCCTTTATGCTCCCCATCGCCATCCTGCCGGTGGCAGGACTGCTGCTGGGCCTGGGAAGCTCGTTTACTAACGAGACCACCCTGGCCACCTATAACCTGCTGGGCCTGATGGGGCCCGGCACGGTCCCGTACTTTATTTTCTCCGTTTTGAGCAAGTGCGGTGGCGTGATCTTTGATAACCTGCCCTTGATCTTCGCCATCGGCGTAGCCATCGGTATGGCCCGCCAGGAGAAGGAAGTGGCCGCCCTGGCCGCTGCCGTCTCCTTCTTGGTGATGCACTCCAGCATCTCCGCCATGATCAGCCTGACCGGCGGGGTGGAAAACCTGCTGGAGGGCTCCACCGCTACCGTGCTGGGCATCACATCCCTGCAGATGGGCGCCTTCGGCGGCATCATCGTAGGTCTGGGAGTCGCTGCCCTGCACAACCGCTTTTATAAGATCCAGCTGCCCCAGGTGCTCTCCTTCTTCGGCGGCACCCGGTTTGTGCCCATCATCAGCACCCTGGTCTTTGCCCTGGTAGGCATTCTGATGTTTTTTGTCTGGCAGCCCATTCAGGAGGGCATCAACGCCCTGGGTATGGTGGTGTACAGCTCGGGTTACTTCGGCACCTTCCTGTTCGGCATGATCAAGCGCCTGCTCATTCCCTTCGGCCTGCACCACGTGTTCTATCTGCCCTTCTGGCAGACCGCTGTGGGCGGCACCATGGAGGTGGCGGGCACCATGGTGGCCGGAGCCCAGAACATTTTCTTTGCCCAGCTGGCTGATCCCACCGTGACTCACTTCTCCACGGCCGGCACCTGGTGCTTCACCGGTGAATTTGTGCTGTATATCTTCGGTTTCCCCGGAGCGGCTCTGGCCATGTACCGCTGTGCCAAGCCGGAACGGAAAAAGCAGGTGGGCGGCCTGCTCCTGTCTGCCGCTCTCACCTCCATCCTCACCGGCATCACCGAGCCTCTGGAGTTCTCCTTCCTGTTTGTGGCCCCGGTGCTGTTTATCATCAGCTCCGTGTTTGCGGGCCTTGCCTATATGCTCTGCCACATCCTCAACATCACCGTAGGCCTGACCTTCTCCGGCGGCTTTATTGACCTGGCCCTGTTCGGCATCCTCCAGGGCAATGAAAAAACCAGCTGGCTGCTGATTATCCCCCTGGGCATTGTGTTCTTCCTGGTCTACTACTTCGTGTTCTCCTTCCTCATTAAGAAGTTTAACTTCAAGACTCCCGGCCGGGAGGAGGGCGACCAGGAGACCAAGCTGTACACCAAGGCCGACTACAACGCCCGCAAGGAGCAGGGCGGGGAGGACCAGGTGTCCGCCGCCATTGCCCAGGGCTTGGGCGGCGCGGCCAACATCTCCGATGTGGACTGCTGCGCCACCCGCCTGCGCTGCACTGTCCATGACGCATCCAAGGTGAACCAGCAGGTGCTCAAATCCACCGGTGCGGCCGGTGTGATCCAGAAGGGTCAGGGCGTCCAGGTGGTCTATGGTCCTCAGGTCAATATCATCAAGGCCAACCTGGAGGACTACCTGCGTTCCGGCGCTGCCGGAGCGGAGCAAGCCGCCATCCAGACTGAGCCCGAGAGCCAGGAGGAGGCCAAGCCAGAGCACGGCGCTCTGCTGCGCACCATCGTCATCGGCAGCCCCTTCCACGGGGAGTCCGCCCCCATCACCGCATCCCCTGACGAGGCCTTTGCGGAGAAGATGATGGGCGACGGCGCTACTGTGGTGCCCTGTGAGGGTGTGGTCACCGCTCCCTGTGATGCTACCATCAGCTTTGTTTTTGACACCAACCACGCCATCGGCCTGGAGCTGGAGGACGGGGTGGAGATGCTCATCCACGTGGGCATCAATACCGTGGCCCTGAAGGGCCAGGGCTTCAAGGCCCTGGTGCAGGAGGGTGACCAGGTGAAGAAGGGCGATAAGCTCCTGGAGTTCGATCTGGATTATATCCGGGAAAACGCCTCTTCCACCTCCTCGCCGGTGCTGTTTACCACTATGGAGGATAACCAGCAGCTGCGCCTCATTAAGGCTGGCCACGTCAAGCCGGGAGAGGACCTGCTGGCCCTGGATATCTACGAATCTTGACCTGGACGGGGGGATGAGAGAAGCATGTATCGAATTACAAAAGTGCTCAACCATAACGCGGTGCTGGCCCAGAACCTGGACGACCGCCAGGAAAACCTGGTGGTAGGGAAGGGCGCCGGCTTCGGAAGAAAGCCCGGAGAGCGGGTGGACTTCTCCGGAGAGGTGACGGTGTACCAGCTCTCCCAGAAATGCGACCGGGGTAACCCCCGGGAGCTGGTCAAGCGCATCGATCCCATCTACCTGAGCATCGCCAACAGCATCATTCTGGACGCCCGGAAGACCTTTGGTCAGGTGGACACCAGCATCCTGGTACCCATGGCCGACCACATTGCCTTTGCCGCCCGGCGCATCTCAAAAAATGCCCCCCTCAGCAACCCTCTCACCCCCGACATCAAGGCTCTGTTCCCCCAGGAGTACGAAGTAGCTGCCCGGGGCGGTGAACTCATTCGCCAACAGACCGGCGTGGTCTTCAGCGACGACGAGCTGGGCTATATCGCCCTGCACGTTCACTCCTCGCTGGAGTCCATGCAGGTCTCACAGGCCATGCAGACCGCCGCTATCATCCGGGAGTGCGTAGACCTGGTGCAGCAGGAGACAGGTGTGGTCATCGATGTGTCCTCCCTGTCCTATAACCGCCTGATGAGCCACATCAAATATATGGCCGCCCGCCTTATCAAAGGGGAGAAACTGAGCATGGATGTCAATACCATCATGCGCCAGTCCTGCCCCAAGGCCTTCGACATTGCCCAGGAGATCTGCCGCCAGCTGGAGCGCAGCCTGGGACGGCAGGTGGACGAGGCAGAGGTGGGATACCTGGCCATGCACGTGCAGCGGGTATTTTCCACCGAGCCCAGCGTGTGCTGATCGCCGCAGGGACTGGCCCTCGCCGGTCTGAGCGGTTTCAAAATCCATTGTATATGATAGAAAGGAAGTTTTACCCATGAAGCAGTTTGCCTATGTGATTCAGGATCCCCTGGGCATCCACGCCCGTCCCGCCGGAGCGCTGGTCAAGGCCGCAAAGCCCTTTGCTGACACCGCTATCCAGGTGATCAAGGGCGACAAGAGCGTAAAGGCCACCCAGCTGATGAAGCTGATGGGCCTGGGCGTCAAGACCGGAGACGAGATCACCGTCACCGCCGAGGGCCCCTCTGAGGAGGCCGCCATCGCCGCCATGGAGCAGTTCTTCAAGGAGAACCTGTAAGAAATATACGAAAAGAGGCGCCCGCTGCCGGAGAAAGACAGCGGGCGCCTCTGAGAAGATATGGAAAGGGATCGAGACATGAAGATCATTCAGGGGCAAGGGGTCTCCAAGGGAATTGAGCAGGGGACCATCTATTTCTATCATCGCGCCGCCGCCCAGGTGGAGATGCGTACCGGCGCTGACGAGCAGGAGGAGCGCGCCCGGCTGGAGCGGGCCAAAGAGCGCACGGCCCAGCAGCTGAGCGATATGGCGGAGAAGGCCAGAGAAGAGGCCGGGGACGAGGCGGCCGTGCTCTTTGAGACCCACGCCATGTTTTTGGAAGATGAGGACTACACCGGGGCCATGGATGAGCTGCTGGCCCAGGGATTCAACGCCGAGTACGCCGTGGACCAGGCGGGGCAGGAGTTTGCCGCCATGCTGGCATCCATGGACGACCCATACATGCAGGCTCGTGCCGCCGACATCAAGGACGTGACCGGCCGCATTTTAAATAACCTCATGGGGGTGGTGGCGGGAGGCATCGACTCCGATGTGCCCGTCATCCTGTGTGCCGACGATCTGGCACCCTCCGAGACCATCCAGCTGGATAAGAAAAAGATCCTGGCCATTGCCACCCAAAAGGGCTCGGGCAACAGCCACACCGCCATCCTGGCCCGCACCATGGGCATCCCCGCCGTGTGTGGCCTGGGAGAGGACTTCAACGAGGATTTTCATGGCAAGCAGGCCTATATTGTAGGGGAGACCGGCCAGCTCATCCTGGAGCCCGATGAGGAGACGCTGCTCTCTCTGAAAGCCCGCCACGCCAAGCAGGAGGAGACCCGGGAGCTGATGCGCAGTATGGTGGGCCAGAAGGATGTGACTCTGGACGGCAAGCAGGTCAACGTGTACTGCAACATCGGCTCTCCCGAGGACGTGGCCTCCGTCCTGGCCAACGACGGCCAGGGCATCGGCCTGTTCCGCTCGGAATTTCTCTATCTGGCCAGCGAGGATTATCCCACCGAGGAGGAGCAGTTCCGGGCCTATAAAGAGGTCGCCGCCGCCATGAACGGCAAGCGGGTGATCATCCGCACCCTGGACATCGGTGCGGACAAGCAGGTGGACTACTTCCATCTCCACAAGGAGGAGAACCCTGCCATGGGTCTGCGGGCCATCCGCATTTGCCTCAACCGCCCTGAGGTGTTCCGTACCCAGCTGCGCGCCCTCTACCGGGCCAGCGCTTACGGAAAGATCGCCATCATGTTCCCCATGATTGCCAGCGTGTGGGAGGTAAAGGAGTGCCGCCGGGCCTGCCAGCGGGTGATGGACGAGCTTACCGCCGAGGGAATCCCCTTCAACCCGGATACCGAGATCGGCATTATGATTGAGACTCCCGCCGCGGTATTTATCGCCGATGAGCTGGCCCAGCTGGTAGACTTTTTCTCCGTGGGCACCAACGATCTGACCCAGTACACCCTGGCCTGCGACCGGCAGTGCAACGACCTGGGCAAGTTCTTTGACCCCCACCATCCCGCCCTGCTCCGGGCCTTGAAGATGACCGCGGATGCCGCCCATCAGGCCGGGATCTGGATCGGAATCTGCGGAGAGCTAGGCGCTGATCTGAGCCTGCTGCCCACCTTCCTGGCCATGGGCATCGACGAGCTGAGCGTTACCCCTACGGCAGTGCTGCCTCTGCGCGCCGCCATCCGCAAGAGCATCGCCAAGACCTGTACTCTGGAGCTGCTCAACAGCTGAATCGTTCATGAAATAAAAGCCGCCTGACCCTTTGCAGGGTCGGGCGGCTTGATTTTACTCTTGCGGGAAGGAAAGGATGGGTGTAAAATGTTAAAATCGTGTTAAAAAAGGGATAACTGGAAGGAGGCCCGGGAGGATGGCGCAGACCCACGACTTTTCCCAAGGCAAGATTTCAAAAAACATTATGTCGCTGGCGCTGCCCATGACGGCCGCACAGCTCATCAATGTGCTGTACAGCGTGGTGGACCGGATGTATCTGGGGCGGCTGCCCGGCCATCTGGCCCTCACAGGACTGGGTCTGACGATACCGATTATCTCCATTATCATGGGATTTGCCAATCTCTGTGGGACCGGCGGCGCGCCTTTGTGCTCCATCCACCGGGGCAGGGGTGACAATGAAGAGGCGGAGTGTGTGATGGGAAGTGCCTTTACACTGCTTTTGATCTTCGGTACGGCGGTGACGGTGTTTTTCCTGGCTCTGCGCCGCCCTGTTCTTTACCTCTTCGGCGCCAGTGACGCCACCTACCCCTACGCCAGCGCTTACATGACCATCTATCTGCTGGGTACTCTCTTTGTCATGATTGGTCTGGGGATGAATCCCTTTATCAACTCCCAGGGCTTTGGCCGGGTAGGGATGATGACGGTAGGTCTGGGAGCAGTAGTCAACATCGTACTGGACCCGATCTTTATCTTTGGGTTGAATCTGGGTGTAAAGGGAGCTGCCTTGGCAACTGTCATTGCCCAGGGGTGCTCGGCGGTATGGGTGCTGCGTTTTCTCACCGGCCCAAAGGCCATTTTAAAACTTCGTCTGGGGTGCATGAAACTGAAGGCCAGCCGGGTGAAGCGGATTATTACCCTGGGTCTGTCTGGTTTCTTCATGAATCTCACCAACAGTCTGGTGCAGGTGGTGTGCAACGCCACCCTCCAGGCCTACGGCGGCGACCTGTACGTGGGTATCATGACCATCATCAACTCCCTGCGGGAGGTGTGCACCATGCCGGTACAGGGCCTGTCCAACGGAGCACAGCCGGTGACCGGCTTCAACTACGGGGCGAAGAAATATGAGCGGGTACGTCAGTCCATCCGGTTCAGCGTGACAGGTACCGTGCTGTATGCCGCCGCCTTCTGGGCCATTGCCATGCTGTTCCCTGGATTTTTGATCCGGATTTTCAACAACGAACCCGATGTGATTCAGCACGGCATCCCGGCCCTGCGTATCTACTTCTGCTTGTTTATTCCCATGTCTTTGCAGATGGCAGGCCAGGGTGTGTTCGTCAGCCTGGGCCGCTCCAAGCAGGCAGTATTTTTCTCCCTGCTGCGCAAGGCCATTATCAACGCGCCGCTCACGGTCATTCTGCCTATCTGGATGGGGACCACCGGCGTATTCACCGCCGAGGCGGTATCCCAGCTGCTGGGAGGTATGGCCTGTATCCTCACCATGTACTTTATCGTCTACCGGAAATTGGGCACCGAGGCCGCCCGCACCGTCTGAAGCAAGCGCGCTGCAAGTTTGCAGCGCGCTTTTTCTTGACTTCGAAGGTTTACCATGATAAACTTCAAATGGGAAAGAGGTTTATCTAGATAAACCCATAATCTGTAAGGAGGTGACATTATGGAAAGATTGACCGATGGCGAGCTGCGGCTGATGGAAGTGCTGTGGGATCTGGCCCCCATCAACTCCACCCAGCTGGTGGCTGCCTGCAAAGAGCGGCTGAGCTGGAGCAAGAGTACCACCTACACCGTCCTGCGCCGCCTGGTGCACAAGGGGGCGGCGGAGAACCACGAGGCCACCGTGACCCCCCAGTACACCCGGGAGGAGGTGCTCCAGGACCAGGGCAGCGAGCTGCTTAGCCAGGCGGGAGGAATGCTCAGCCTCTTCAACGCCTTTTTCAGCGGGCGGCGGCTCACCCCCAAGGAGGCGGAGGAACTGAAGGAACTCATCGACCGGCACACCTGGGAGGAGTGAGACCATGGAATGGTTTTTTATCAATGTGGCTTTGAATGTGTGGAACATGGGGCTGGCGGCAGGATTGATTCTGGGCTGTATGCTGGTGCTGAGGCCTGTATTGGTAAAGGTTCTGACGGCCCAGCAGCGGGCTTGGTTTGGCGTGATGGGGTGGTATGGAGCCTCACTGGGGTTTCTGTATTCTCTGATGAACTGGCTGCATGTTTTGCCTGTCACATTCCAGGACCTGATCACGCCTCGGACAGAGATGGGCAGCAGTACCCCGGCCTATCTGCCGGTGAGCTATGATGGAGCAGGGGAGTACGCCCTGACCCTGCCGGGAGGTAAGGCCTTTTGGGTGGAGCTGACGGACGAGAGGATGCTGGCGCTGGTATTGGTCTGGCTGGCCGGAGCCGCCGCACTGGGATTTGTGCTGTGGCGGAGGACCCGGAGACTGAAAACCTTGGGGCGGCAGGGACAGCTGTTGGCAGACGATGACCCCCTGCTGCTGCGCAGCCTGTCCCGGCAGCCGGATGACGAGCCGGTGGGAGTACGGCTGTGCCGGGGCCTGCCCACCAGCTTTGTGTACCAGAACGGAGAACGAATCGACGGGAAAAAGCACAATATGATCTACCTCCAGGAGGAGCTGCCGCCCCAGCGGCGGGAGCTGGTGCTGCGCCACGAGTGGAACCACATCCGCCTGTATCACGGCTGGATGAAGGGGTGGGCCAATATAGCGCTGATTTTATACTGGTGGAACCCCATCTTGTGGGTGGCTTACTACTACTTCTGCCGGGATCTGGAGCTGGCCTGCGACGAGAGGACCCTTTGTGATCTGGCGGGGCCGGAGGAGCGGAAACAGTACGCCCAAACCCTGGTGGAGCTGGCAGCTGGAAAGATGCTGTGGGATGTTCCCCTGGCTTTTGGGGAGTGTGACGCGGTGCCCCGGGTGAAGGCGGCGGTGGCCTGGCATAAGCCCACCGGGTGGGAAAAGGCGGGTAAGTGGTGCGCCTGTGTGCTGGTATTCCTGTTCTTTGTGGGAGGCCCCCGGGACATCCCCTATCTGTCCCAGGAGCTGGTCCGGTACTGGCAGCAGGAGGCTGTTGAGGTTACGGTGCCAAGCGGCTGGGCGCCTGAGGAGCGCTGGTTGCGGGCGGATGGACGCGGTTTGGTGATTCTGCTGGCCAAGGACATTCAGGGGACCTGGCATAAAAGCAGCTATCTTTGGGACGAACAGGACAAAGATTTTAAGGCCAGCGACCGATGGATGACCCTGGACGAGGCCCCCGACCTCACCGGCTTTCAGCAGGGGCTGTGGTAACTGGGAGGAAACTCCATGGGAGCACCCAGGAGGTGTAAGAGTATGAACGGTTGGATGAGCGGTATTTTAATGCTTTGGAACATGGGGATCGTTGCCGGGCTGATGCTGGGCGGGATGCTGGTGCTGCGCCCGGTGCTACTCCGGCTTCTGACCGCCCGGCAGCGGACGTGGCTGGGGATGCTGGGATGGTATGGTACGGGGATGCTCAACATCTTCGGTTTGCTGGCATGGGTCCATATCCTGCCGGTCACCTTCCGGGATCTTATCACCCCACGTACCACCAGCAGAACCGTATACCAGTGGCCTGCGTATCTCCCGTTCGCCTACCGGGGCACGGGGGAGTACGCGGTTGCTCTGCCAGGAGGCAAGGCAGTGTGGGTGGAACTCACCGAAGGGATGCTACTGGCTGCAGTTGTGGTGTGGCTGGCGGGCATCGCGGCTCTGAGTATTTGGATGTGGCGCAGAAGCCGGCGGCTGAAAGCCTTGGGACGGCAGGGGGAACTACTGGACCCCAAAGACTCCGGCCTGAAATGGCTCCAGGAGGACCGGGACACAGCGGTACGGCTGTGCCGGGGGCTGCCCACCAGCTTTGTGTACCAGGGCGGAGAAAAAATCGATGGGAAACGGTACGACATGATTTACCTCCAGGCGGAGCTGCCGCCCCAGCGGCGGGAGCTAGTGCTGCGCCATGAGTGGAACCACCTGCGGATGCGCCACAGCTGGATGAAGTCCTGGGCCAATATTGTTCTGGTATCTTGGTGGTGGAACCCCATTTTGTGGGTGGCTTACTACTACTTCTGTCGGGATATGGAGCTTGCCTGCGACGAGAGGACCCTGCAGGATCTGGAGATGGGAGAGAAGCGGAAACAGTATGCTCAGACCCTGGTAGAGCTGGCCTCGGGAAAGATGCTGTGGGGCGAGCCTCTGGCCTTTGGGGAGTGCGGTGCGGTGGCACGGGTGAAGGCGGCGTTGGCTTGGCACAGGCCAACGTGGTGGATCGCGCTGGGCAGGCGGTGTGTCTTTGCGCTGGTGTTCCTGTTCTTTTTGGGCGGGCCCAGAGACATTCCCTTCCTGCCTGTGGAAGTGGTCCAAAACTGGCAGCAGGCGGCAGTGGAGGTGGAGCTTTCGGGAGACTGGACGCCGGTAGAGCGCTGGATGCGGGTGGAACAGGACGGAGATATGGCCCTGCTGGCCAAGGATACCACAGGGAAGTGGCACAAAATGAGCTATTGGTGCAGTGCATGGGACGGAACTTTTTTGCGCATGAGTGACTGGGAGACCATGTTGGGCACTCCGGATCTGACCGGGGCCCAGGAGGGACTGTGGTGAGACGATTTTAACGCAAATAGGCCCGGGAACGCTGGTATCCCGGGCTTTTTTGCGTCCACTTGTCAAATGGCATGAAATGTGAGAAAATAAAGCATCCTTTGAATGTGAAACGGGAGGAAACCATGACCGACCTGTTTGAAAAATCCATGATCACACTGGAGCTGCCCCGGGTGCTGGAGCAGCTCTCTGCCTGTGCTGCCACCCAGGAGGGCAAGGAGAAGGCCCTCCAACTGCGGCCCATGACCGACCTGGACGATGTGCAGCGTGCCCAGGAGGAGACCTCGGCGGCGGTAAAGATGCTGGTGCTCCGGGGCAGTCCGGGCCTGTCCGGAGTTAAACCGGTGGGAGCCATCCTCCACCGGGCGGACATGGGGGGCAGCCTCAACACCCGGGAGCTGCTGGAGGTGGCAGCGGTGCTCCGCTGCGCCCGTACTGCCAAAGAGTACGGAGACAGCGAGGAGAAGACCCCCATCTCCCACCTCTTCCACGCCCTCACCCCCAACCGCTTTTTGGAGGACACCATCACCAACTCCATCGTGGGAGAGGACGAATTGGCCGACTCGGCCAGCAGCGAGCTGGCCTCGATCCGCCGCCACATGCGTGCCACTGAGGCCAAGGTGCGGGATATCCTGCAAAAGCTGATCTCTTCCAACCAGTCCAAGTATTTGCAGGAGTCCATCATCACCATCCGCTCCGACCGGTATGTGGTGCCGGTGAAGTCGGAGCACAAAAACGCCATTCCCGGCCTGGTCCACGATGTGTCGGCCTCCGGCTCCACTTTCTTTATTGAGCCCATGGGCGTGGTAAAGGCCAACAACGAACTGCGGGAACTGCTGGCCAAGGAGAAAAAGGAGATTGAGCGTATCCTGGCCGAACTATCCGCCCAGTGTGCTGCCCACAAAGAGGATATTCTGGAGGACTACCAGCTGCTGGTGTGGCTGGACGGTATCTTTGCCCGGGGCCAGCTGTCTTTGAAAATGGAGGGCTCCCAGCCCAAACTGTCTGACAAGTATTTACGCTTGCGCAAGGCCAGGCACCCGCTGCTGGATAAGAAAAAAGCAGTGCCCAACGACCTGGAGCTGGGTGACACCTTCGATACTCTGATGATCACCGGTCCCAACACCGGCGGTAAGACGGTCACCCTGAAAACCATCGGCCTCATTACTCTCATGGCCCAGTGCGGCCTGCACATCCCCGCCGGGGCCGACTCCACGGTGCGGATCTTTGACCGGGTACTCTCCGACATCGGTGACGAGCAGTCCATTGCCCAGTCCCTCTCCACCTTCTCCTCCCACATGACCAACATTGTGGGCATTCTGGAGGAGGCGGATGACCGCACCCTCATTCTGCTGGACGAGCTGGGCGCAGGCACCGACCCGGTGGAGGGCGCGGCTCTGGCTGCCGCCATCATCGAAAGCGCCCGGGGCATGGGGGCCGCCGTGGCCGCCACTACCCACTACGCCGAGCTGAAGGTGTACGCCATGACCACCCCTGGGGTGGAGAACGCCTCCTGCGAATTCAACGTGGAGACGCTGGCGCCCACCTACCGGCTGATTCTTGGCATTCCAGGCAAGTCCAACGCCTTTGCTATTTCCCGGCGGCTGGGATTGCCGGAGTATATCATCGAAAAGGCCGCTGCCCGGCTGGATGCGGAGAACGTCCGCTTTGAGGACGTGCTCACCCGGCTGGATCAGCAGCGCCAGGAGATGGAGGCCGAACGGGCCGAGGCCAAACGCCTGAAGCTGGAGATGGAGCAATCGGCCAGCAAGGCCCGGGAGTACCGGGAGAAGCTGGAGGCTGAGCGCGCCAAGGTGGTGGAGAAGGCCCAGGCCGAGGCTCGTGCCATCATCGAGGAGGCTCGGGCGGCCAGCGACCTGGCTCTGGCTGAGCTGAAAGAGATCAAAAAACGCCAGGATAAGCTGGACTGGCAGCAGGTGAACGACAGCCGGGCCGAGGCCCGCCGCCTCCTGAACGAAGCGGAGCGGAACATCGGCGGTCCTGCCCAAGAGCCGGAAGCACCCCCGCCCACCCGAGATGCGGCTGTGGGCGACACAGTGGAGCTGCTGAAAATGGGCACCAAGGCTACGGTACTCTCGGTGAACAAGGACGGTACCCTCCAGCTCCAGGCGGGCATTTTGAAGATCTCTGCTAAGCAGAGCGAAGTGCGGGTCGTGGAAGGGGAGACCGAGACCCAGAAGGCCACCCGGAAGATCATTGCCAGAGCGGAGCGGACCATCCGCACCGCCGCGGTGCCCAGTGAGATCGACCTGCGGGGTATGATGACCGACGAGGCGGTGATGGCGGTGGAGCGGTTCCTGGACACCGCCATGATGGGCAAGCTGGAGACGGTGACCATCATTCACGGCAAGGGAACCGGTGCGGTGCGCAATGCCGTGCGCAGCTACCTCAAGCGCAGCCGCTATGTGAAAGCCTTCCGCCCCGGCCGTTACGGCGAGGGTGAGGATGGCGTGACTGTGGTGACGCTGAAATAAATGGTAAGTTAAAATACTAGATTTCGACTTGTGGTCAAAATATACAAAAAATTTTTTAAAGAAAAATAAAAAATCGTCATTGAGACGAAAGAAATGTGCGCCGTGAATTTTTTGGGACAGTTTTGCGTAGATTTGTGAAAAATGTCATTGACGGGAACGGCATAAATCTGCTATGCTAAGGACACAATATGACGAGTGCGGAGGTACGGTTGTATGTATAGTCAGGAAGCGGTCGTAAACAACCAGGTTGGCCTGCACGCCAGACCTGCTACTTTCTTCATCCAGAAGGCTAACGAGTTCAAGAGCGCCATTTGGGTTGAGAAGGACGAGCGGAAGGTGAATGCCAAGAGCCTGCTGGGCGTTCTGTCCCTTGGTATCGTGAAGGGCACTCCGATCAAGCTGATCGCGGATGGCCCCGACGAGAAGGAAGCGGTAGAGGCCCTGTTTAAGATGATTTCCTCTGATTTCTCCGAGTAATCAAGTATTTCAACGGAAAAGGCACCGCTGCGGCGGTGCCTTTTTTCTTCTCAGGCAGAGAGGAGGAGCTGGATATTGACCTTTGACGAGTTAAAAGAAAAAGCCCATGCTTTGCCGCTGAAACCCGGCGTGTACATCATGCAGGATGTACACAGTACCGTTATCTATGTGGGCAAGGCCAAGGCCCTGAAAAACCGGGTCAGCCAGTATTTCCAGGACTCCGCCTCCCACACGGAAAAGACCCGGGCTATGGTCTCTCAGATCGACCACTTCGACGTGATCATCGCCGACAGTGAGTTTGAAGCCCTGGTGCTGGAAAACTCCCTCATCAAGCGCCACCAGCCCCGGTACAACATTCTTTTGAAGGACGACAAGGGGTATCCTTATATTCGTCTGTCAAAAGAGGAGTACCCCCGCTTTTCTCTGGCCAACCGGGTGGCGGAGGACGGGGCGCGGTACTTCGGTCCTTACGCCAGCCGCCACAGCACCCAGCAGATCGTGGATGCTATGCGCACTGCTCTGCGTCTGCCCACCTGCCGCAGGCAGTTCCCTCGGGACATCGGCAAGGAGCGGCCCTGCCTCAATTTCCATATGGGCAAGTGCGACGGCTACTGCCGCCCTGAGATGACAAAAGAGCGCTACGACCAGGCCATCGCCCAGGCAGTGTCCCTGCTGGAGGGGAAATTTAAGGAGGTCAAGGCAGACCTCACTGCCCAGATGGAGCAGGCCGCCGAGGAGCTGCGCTTTGAAAAGGCCGCTCAGATTCGGGATCGCATCAAGGCCATCCAGCTGCTGGGAGAGCGGCAGAAGGTAGTGGCGGGTTCCCTGGCCGACACCGACGTGACCGGATTTTTCCGGGGCGAGGCCAAAAGCTGCTTTGTGGTGCTCCACTACCTGGACGGGGAGCTGGCCGCCAAGGACATGGACCTGATGGAGCGGCCCATGGAGGAGGAGACGGGGGAGATTCTCTCCGCCCTGCTGCGCCAGTATTACGCCGGGCGCAGCCGCCTGCCCCGGCAGATTTTGCTTCCCTGCGAACTGGATGATCAGGTGCCTCTCACCCGGATGCTCAGCGAGCAGGCCGGGCGGCGGGTGGAGCTCATCACCCCCCAGCGGGGAGCCAAAATGGACCTCATCAAGCTGGCCAACCAGAACGCGGTGGAGGAGGTCACCCGGGCCACCACCCGGGAGGAGCGGCAAAATAAACTGCTGGAGGCCTTGGGGAAGATGCTGGGCCTGGAGCAGGCGCCCCGGCGCACTGAGTCTTACGACATCTCCAACACCGGTGCCGACGACATGGTGGCCTCCATGGTGGTCTTTGAGAACGGGCGGCCCCTGAAACGGGACTACCGCCGTTTTAAAATCAAGGACCTGACCGGGCCCGACGACTATGCCTCCATGGAGCAGGTGCTCACCCGGCGCTTTCAGCGCTATCTGGACGGGGACGAAAAGTTTGGGAACCTCCCTGACCTGATGCTCATTGACGGCGGCGAGAACCATGTAAAAATTGCCCGGCGGGTGCTGGACGACTTTGGCTTGGACATTCCCGCTTTTGGTATGGTGAAGGACGACCGCCACCGTACCCGGGCTCTGGTGGCTCCGGATGGACGGGAGATCGGCATCCAGGCCATCCCGGCGGTGTTTGCCCTCATCGGTCAGATCCAGGAGGAGACCCACCGTTTTGCCATTGAGTTTAACCGCCAACAGCGGAAAGGCCGAGTCCAGGGCTCGGCGCTGGATAAGATCCCCGGAGTGGGGGAGAAGCGGCGCGCCCAGCTGCTGAAAGCATTCAAGAGCGTCAAAGCCATCCGCCAGGCTCCTTTGGAGGAGTTGGAAAAGGTGGTGCCGAAAAACACGGCACAGGCGGTATATCAGTTCTTCCGCAGGGAAGAGACGAAGGATTAAGAATGAATACTTTGGATGTGAGGTGACCGATATGCGCGTGATTTCAGGAACCGCCCGGGGACGTCGGCTGGGAGAGCTGGAGGGAATGGAGACCCGTCCTACCACTGACCGGGTAAAAGAAGCCTTGTTCAACATCGTACAGTTTGAAGTGCCGGGAAGGAAAATCCTGGATCTGTTTGGAGGCACCGGCCAGCTGGGGATCGAGGCCCTGTCCCGGGGTGCGGAGCACTGCACCTTTGTGGATCAGCGCAGCGATGCGGTGACTCTCATCAAAAACAACTTAAAAGTGACGGATTTGGCCGGAAAAGGCTGGGTGGTGCAGGGAGATTCCTTGGGTTTTCTCCAGACCTGCGGGGAACAGTTCGACGTGATTTTCCTGGATCCGCCCTACCGCGCCGACCTGCTGGAGCGGGCGGTGGAGGCCATCGCTGCATTTGACATTCTTCGGGAACATGGTATAATGGTGTGCGAAAGTGCGCTGGACAAGGTTTTGCCCACACTGAATGCCCCCTATGAGAGGGGAAAGGAGTACCGGTACGGCAAGATCAAACTGACCATCTACCGGAAAACTGGGAGGGAACTCCACGGATGAAAATCGCAATTTACCCCGGCAGCTTTGACCCGGTGACGCTGGGGCATTTGAATATTATCAAGCGCGCCGCCCTGTGCTTTGACAAGCTCATCGTGTGCGTGATGATCAACTCCAACAAGCACGGTATGTTTACCCCCGAGGAGCGGGTGGAGCTGCTGCGGCGCTCTACCGCCCGTTTTCCCAATGTGGAAGTGGACTTTGCCGAGGGCCTGCTGGCCGCCTACGCCAAACGGCGGAAGGCCCATGTGGTGGTCAAGGGTCTGCGTGCCGTGTCCGACTTTGAGCAGGAGGTACAGATGGCGGTCATCAACCGCAAGCTGAACCCTGGTCTGGAGACCATGTTCCTGGCCTCCAGTGAGAAATACACCTACTTAAGCTCCACCGTGGTCAAGGAGATGGCCCGGTATGGAGCCAACCTGGAGGAGTTCATTCCCCGGGAAATCGTGGCTGATGTGAATCAGCGCATGAAGGAATTGCAGGAAAGGAAGGGTTGACAGATGGCGAGCGGTGTGGAAGAACTGCTGGACATGTTGTTCGACATGGTGGACGAGGCCAAAAATGTGCCCCTGTCCAGCGATAAATGTATGATTGAGCGGGACCGTGCGTTGGATCTTATTGACGATATCCGTGCGCAGTTCCCTGTGGAGCTGACCGAGGCCAAGAAGGTCATGGCCACCCGGGCAGACATGCTCTCTTCGGCCAAGCGGGAGGCGGAGGCCATCCGGAAGGCGGCCGAGGATAAGGCCCGGCAGATGGTGTCGGAGGATGTCATCACCCTCCAGGCCAAGCAGCGGGCCAACGAGATGATGCAGCAGGCCGAGGAGCGCAGCCGGGAGCTGAAGCGCTCGGCCAACGAGTACTGCGAAGACGCTCTGCGCCGCACGGAAGAGGCAGTGGCTGAGGCCTACGACGAGATCAAGAAGTCCCGTGCCCGCTTCCGTGCTGCTGCGGGAGCCGCTGCTGCCGCCAGTTCTGGCAGTTCCCGGCCGGTGTATGACGCGGCTGCGGACGTGGATTGAGCCTTTGGATGAAAAGCCCGTGGGGGATAGTCCCTGCGGGCTTTTTTCTTTTGCCAGAAAATAAAAATGCAAGAAAAGAAAATCTTAACTGCATTTTAATACGGGAACACTTGACATTTTTTCATAACTGCTCTAAAATAACTTCAGCTAGTCGAAAAAAGAAAAGGCTCGCCTGGCGGGTGTTTCCGAGCAGGATCCCAAAATAGATGAATTGATCTTTGAGAAATGACCAATTTCATAGATTTTACCCGCGGAAATAACCGGTGGAGCGCCGTTGGATCGCTCCGGGCCGGATGGTTTTCGCGGTGTTTTCTTTGTTTGGGAAACTTGCAGGGTGCGGCGGCGATGGATATTTTCCCTGCATTTTGCAGGAGGCTATGCCGCCGGAAAAGAAGAAAGAAGGAGGTGAACAGCATGACGATGGTGAAGCGGGACTCCAACAGCATTTGAAGCCTGGTACGGGAAGACCGGGATATCGATGATCTGATCTTCGCCGGTGAGACTCCCAACGGCCGGGAGATGTCTCAGCCGTGCAGCGACCGGTGAGAGGCATGGACAATATGGATAATACCGATCTTTAAAAGCCGCGGCGGTTTTCCTTCCCAACTGCCGGCGGCTTTTTTATTTGCTCCAAAATGCAGGAAGCCCGGGAACGGTAAACCCAAGAATTTGTCAATTATTTGGACTCAGGGGGTTGCGTTGCGGAGCGAGATATACTAAAATACTAATAAGTGAGTCTTCCGGCGCCCTAGCCGGCGTCACTTGTCAGGTTTGAATGCAAGCAGACCTGCAAATTGCGAGACAAGCAACATGGAGGTTGATTCAGAATGAGAAAGGTCCAGTTTACGGAAACTGTGCTGCGTGACGCGAATCAGTCGCTGATCGCCACCCGGCTTCCCTACAGCAAGTTTGAGCCCATCCTGGAGACCATGGATAAGGCTGGCTTCTACTCCGCCGAGGTCTGGGGCGGCGCCACCTTTGACGTGTGTCTGCGTTACCTGCGGGAAGATCCCTGGGAGCGTCTGCGCAAGATCCGCGCCAAGATGCCCAACACCAAGCTGCAGATGCTGCTGCGCGGCCAGAACATCCTGGGCTATAAGCACTATCCCGATGATGTGGTACGTAAGTTTGTCGAGTACTCCGTGAAGAACGGTATCGATATCATCCGTATTTTCGACGCCCTCAACGACGTGCGCAACCTGGAAGTGGCCATTGATGAGACCGTTAAGCAGGGCGCTCACGCTTCCGGTACCATCTCCTATACCACCAGTCCCGTGCACACCCTGGAGAACTACGTGAAGATGGTCAAGGACCTGAAGAGCATGGGCGTAAAGTCCATCTGCATCAAGGACATGGCCGGCCTGATGGGCCCCAAGGAGGCCTACGACCTGGTTTCCGCCATCAAGGACGCCGTGCCTGAGCTGCCCCTGGTCATTCACACCCACTGCACCACCGGTCTGGCCTACATGACCCAGCTCAAGGCTGTGGAGGCCGGCGCCGACGTGCTGGATACTGCCATTTCTCCCTTCTCCGGCGGCACCTCTCAGCCCGCCACCGAGTCCGTGGCCTACTCCATCCGTCAGATGGGCTATCAGGTTGACCTGAACGACAAGGCCCTGACCGAGATGGCCGACTTCTTCAAGGGCGTCCGGGCCGACTTCCTCAAGAGCGGCACTCTGGATCCCATCTCCATGTCCACTGATACCCAGTGCCTCAACTACCAGATCCCCGGCGGCATGCTGTCCAACCTCATCTCCCAGCTGAAGATGATGAACGCCATCGACAAGCTGGACCAGGTGCTGGAAGAGACCCCCAAGGTCCGCAAGGATATGGGCTATCCTCCTCTGGTCACCCCCACCAGCCAGATGGTTGGTTCTCAGGCTGTGCAGAACGTGCTGGCCGGCGAGCGCTACAAGGTGGTCGGCAAGGAGATCAAGGCTTACTGCCGCGGCGAGTACGGCCGTACTCCCGCTCCCATTGATCCCGCCATCCAGAAGAAGATCCTGGGCGACACCCCCCTGGTGAAGGGCCGCTTCGCCGACAGCCTGGAGCCTGAGTTCGAGAAGACCAAGAAGGAACTGGGCGCCACCGCCAAGAGCGACGAGGACGTGCTGAGCTACATCGCCTTCCCCCAGGTGGCCATGGCCTTCTTCAAGGACCGCGAGGCCGGCTTCCCCGCCAAGGAGGAGCCCAAGAAGGCGGCTCCCGCCCCCAAGGCGGCCCCCGCTCCTGCACCCACTCCCGCCTGGCAGGGTCCTGTGTACTATGCTGAGGTTCCCGCTCCTGCGGTGCCCGGCTACACCAGCCGTCCCATCCCTGCCTTTGCCGCTTCCTATCAGCCTCCTCACCTGAAGATGGGCAGCCAGGGCGATTGCACCGGTACCTTTACCATTACCATCGACGGCAAGCCCTTCCAGGTCTCCGTGGAGCGCGCTGACGCTCCCGCCGCTGCCGCCGCTCCTGTGGCTGCTGCTCCTGCTGCCCCTGTGGCTGCTCCCGCTCCCGCCGCGGCTCCTGCTCCTGCGGCTGCTCCCGCCCCCGCTGCGGCTCCTGCCGCTGCCCCCGCCGCTGTGGCTGCCGGTGAGACTGCCGTCAACAGCCCCATGCCCGGCAACATCTTTAAGGTGGAGTGCAAGCCCGGCCAGGCCGTGAAGGCCGGCGATGTGCTGGTGGTGCTGGAAGCCATGAAGATGGAGATCGAGGTCTCCGCTCCCGTGGACGGCACTGTCAAGTCCGTGTCCGCTGTGGTGGGCACCGCTGTCAACACTGACGACCTGCTGGTCACCCTGGGCTGAGCCTAGTCTGGCAATACATCACGATCTTTTCCGCCCCCTCCAAGTGAGGGGGCGGATTTTTTCTGCCCCAATTTGAAACCAAACGTTGGGAATTTGTGTTTATAGGGTAGACGCGTCAAAACAGAGAGGAGGCGGAGAACATCGACGAACAGGAAGTATTAAAGAGGCTGCACCGGGGCGACCCGGCGGGACTGGAGGCTCTGATCGAGCGCTACACCCCCTATGTTGCCGCCATCGCCGCCCGGATGATGCCGGGCTGCCCCCAAGAGTGGGAGGAACTGACGGCGGACGTCTTTCTGTGTGCCTGGCGGGAACGAAAGAAGCTGCAGCCGGGAAAGGTGAAGAGCTGGCTGGCAACAGTAGCCCGGAACCGGGCGCTGAATCGGCTGCGGGACCGGCGGGAACTACTGCCGCTGGAGGAGGACGTTCTGATATTGGCCCAGGACAGCCCTCAGCGGGAGCTGGAGACCCGGGAGGCGGTACAGCTGGTGCGGGCAGCCTTGGAGACTTTGGAGCCATCGGACCGGGAGCTGTTTGTCCGCCACTACTACTATGGTCAGACCGTAGAAAAGGCGGCGGAGGAGATGGAAATGAACCGCTCCACCGCCAAGACCCGGCTGCGCCGGGGCCGGGAAAAGCTGAAACGGCAGCTGGAACGGGAGGGATATATCTTTGAAGAAGATTAAGATTTCCGAACTGATGAACGGGTATGTGGATGAGGAATTGCAGCCCAGAGAAGGGCTTGTGGACCGGGAGCGGGTCAAAGAACTGGTGCGCGCCCGGGTGGGCCGGAGACGTGTGCAGAAGCGGCGGGTGCTGTTGGTAGCAGCGGCGCTGACTGTGTGCCTGGGGCTGGTGGGCTGGAGCTGCGCAGAGGTATACGGAGAGCGGATCTTTCAGCTGGTAGGCGGCGGCCAGATCACCATCGGCGACAGCGGAGAAGAGCACTATGTGGAGGCCCATCCTTCAGACGGCTATGATGAGAATGGAAAGCCTTTGGTGGTCTCCTTGGAAGAGAACCGCCTGTGGGTGGTGGCCCGTGGCCAACGGGTGGACGTCACCGATCAGGTGGATGAGAAAACTCCCTATGTGGATACCTGGTGGGACGGGGAGGGGAACCTCTATTACGTGATCGTAGGCGGGACCCCGGAGGACTACGGCTGGTACGAAGGCGTCACCGTCCCGGACGGCTCCGGAGGGGGAAGCGGCATACTGAGCAGCTGTACCGACATTTCGCCGGGGGAGCAGAACAACGTGGAGTGGTTTACTCGGGGCCAGGAGCAGGTCCGGGAGCTGTGGTATACCCGGTGGCAGGAAAATCAGAAATAAATCACGGTCAGGGGCGGCGGGAGAACTTCCCGCTGCCCTTTTTGCCTTATGGGGCAAACTGACCAGGGATCCCGACCCTTAAGAAGAACCTTGCGTCATTTTAAACAAGATTTAAGAGCGCTCTACTTGAAAAGCCCCTGGAAACATGGTACACTGGCTTGGAATAGAACAAGTGATGGACCCGGTTCGGGTCTGACGGTTAACAGGAGGATGCTGTGAAAGGAATCGTATTGGCTGCCGGAAAGGGCACCCGACTCTACCCTATGACCAAGCCGGTGTGCAAGCCGCTGCTGCCTGTGTATGACAAGCCCCTGATCTACTATCCCATTGCCATTTTGATGCAGGCGGGAATTTCAGACATCATGGTCATCGTTCCCCCGGATGAGACGGATACCTTCCGGGCTCTGCTGGGAGACGGCGAGCAGTATGGTCTGAAGATCACTTACGCCGAGCAGCCGGTGGCCCGGGGCATTGCCGACGCCCTGCTGATCGGCCGGGAATTTGTGGGGGAGGACCGGGTGTGTCTGGTGCTGGGAGACAATATTTTCTATGCACCCAACCTGGGGGATACCCTGAAGCAGGCTGCCGCCAATGAGAAGGGAGCTACCGTGTTTGGTTACTGGGTGGAAGATCCCCATCCCTTCGGCGTAGTGGAGTTTGATAAAGACGGCAAGGCCATTTCCATCGAGGAGAAGCCCCGCCATCCCAAGTCCAATTATGTCATTCCCGGTTTGTACTTCTATGACAACCAGGTCATGGAGATCGCCGGAAATCTGAAGCCCTCCGCTCGGGGCGAGCTGGAGATCACCGATGTGAATCTGGAATACCTCCACCGGGGTCAGCTCCAGGTAGTGCCTCTGGAGAAGGACTTTACCTGGCTGGACGCGGGCACCGCGGACAGTCTGCTGGATGCCGGACGGACCATCAAGGAGATCCAGGACGAGACAGGCCGATATGTGGGCTGTCTGGAGGAGCTGGGACTCCAGGAGGGGTGGATCGACCAGGATCACGTCCACGCCATCGGCGACGAGCTGAGCATGACCCTGTACGGAAAATACCTCCAGTGTCTATAAACCATCAAGAGGGCCGCGCGGCCCTCTTTTTAAACGAAAGGGGAAGAACATATGAACGCGATTGGTGCTTATTTCAGTCCTTCGGGAGGAACGAAGCGGGCCTGTGAGCTGGTAGGCGGCCTGTTTGATGCAAAAGAGTATGTGAATCTGGGAGGCCGGACCCGGGCGCAGCGGAACTTCAGCAAGGACGAGCTGCTGGTGCTGGCGGTGCCGGTGTACGCCGGACAGATGCCCGCGGTGCCCGGCCTGCTGGACGGCCTGAAGGGGGAGAACACTCCCTGTGTCATTCTGGCCACCTACGGCAACCGCCACTATGACGAGACGCTGGCCCAGGTCAAGCGCATCCTGGGGGAGCAGGGCTTCCGGTGCGCCAGAGCCGCGGCGGTCATCACCCCCCACATCTTTGCCCCCACCTTGGGGGAGGGACGCCCGGACGAGAAGGATACCACGGTTCTGGAGCAGTTTGTCCAGGGTGTGAAGGAAAAGCTGGCGGGAGAGAACTGGACGGAAGCCGCCGTGCCCGGCAACCCCAATCCGCCCCCCAAGCCCGCTGTGCCGGTAAAGAAGGACCGGGACTGGGACACCTGCCTGGGCTGCGCCATCTGCGCCAAGGCCTGCCCCACCGAGGCCATGGACCTCAAGACCCTCATGTGGGCGGACGATAAGTGCATCAGCTGCATGTCCTGTGTCTCCGCCTGCCCCACCGGAGCGTTGGGCTTTAACAGCTCTCTTCTGGCCCAGAAGCTCACCGCTAATTTCTTTGCCCGCCGGGAGGTGGAGACCTTCCTGGAGGGTTAACTGTTCATGAAGAAGATCCTTATGCTGGCCACCGGAGGCACCATCGCCTCCAAGGACAGCGGGCAGGGACTGACCCCCGCCATTACTTCCCAGGAAATTTTGAACTATGTGCCCGCCATTGGCCAGCTGTGCCAGGTGGAGGCCATCCAGCTGATGAACTTGGACAGCACCAACATCACTCCCCGCCACTGGCAGGAGATGGCCTGGGCGGTGGAGGAGCACTATGACCAGTACGACGGTTTTGTGATCACCCACGGTACCGATACCATGGCATACACCGCCGCCGCCCTGTCCTACCTCATCCAGTACTCCGAAAAACCCATCGTCATCACCGGTTCTCAGAAGTCCATCTGTCTGGAGAACACCGACGCCCGGCTCAACCTGTACAACAGCTTTCTTTACGCCGCGGCGGAGGGCTCCCACGGTGTGAGTCTGGTCTTTGACGGCAAGGTAATTCTGGGCACCCGTGCCCGGAAGGAACGCACCAAGAGTTTTAACGCGTTTTCCAGCGTGGACTATCCCGAGCTGGCTGTTATCCGGGACGGAAAGCTCATCCGCTATCTGGCGGAGTTGGAGTACCGGCCCAGGCCGGTCTTCTATCATAAGATGGAGGAGCGGGTGCTGCTGCTGACCCTGATCCCCGGTATGGGTGCTGACGCGCTGGAGGCCCTGCGGGACCGGTATGAGGCGGTGATTTTGCAGAGCTTCGGCGTGGGCGGCCTGCCCGGCGGCGCGTCGGGTCCTCTGGCCCAGGCCATGGAGACCTGGCTGGAGGCGGGCAAGACCATCGTCATGATGACCCAGGTGCCCTACGAGGGCAGCGATATGGAGGTCTATCAGGTGGGCTATCAAGTAAAAGAGAAGTATCAGCTGATGGAGGCCTATAACATGACCCTGGAGGCAGCCACCGCCAAACTGATGTGGGCGTTGGGACAGACCCGGGAGAGCGGACAGGTGCGGCAATTGTTTGAACAGCCGGTACAATTTGACCTGATCCGTTGAAATTACCTTAAAAAATAAAAATAAACAGAAACGAGCGGAATCCAGAGAGGGAATCAATGGATTCCGCTCTTGCTTATTTGGGGATTTTGTGGCAGAATAGGGAGCGACGAAGCTCATATGGAAGTGTAAAGGAGGCGCTGCTGTGAAGAGATTGCGGGCTGCTGCGGCCATAATACTGGTGCTGCTGCTCTTGTGTGCTGCCCTGCCCTGCGCCGTCCTGGCTGCGGGGGAGGGGGAGAGCCATGAGACCACAGTGCTCTTTACCCACGACCTTCACTCCCATTTTCTGCCCCAAACGGCTGCCGACGGCGGAGAGTCGGGGGGCTATGCCCGGCTGGCTACCGTGCTCCGGCAGGAGCGCGCCCAGCATCCCGATGCTTTGACGTTGGATGGTGGTGACTTCTCCATTGGTTCCCTGATCCAGACTCTGTACACCTCAAAAGCGCCGGAGCTGCGTACCATGGGAGCCCTGGGCTATGACGCCACCACCGCCGGAAACCACGAGTTTGACCACGAGGGACTGGGTTTTGCCCGGATGCTTACCGCTGCCCGCACCAGCGGGGATACGGTGCCTGCTTTGCTCATGGCAAACTACAAGCCCTCCGATGATAACCCCGACCAGCTGGATATCCAGCGGGCGATGTCGGCCTACGGGGTGAAGGACTACATGCTCCTGGAGCGGGGTGGGGTGACCTACGGCATTTTCGGCCTGATGGGCACCGACTCCGATGACTGCGCCCCCACCTCCGGCTTTACCCTGGAGGACCCCATTGAGGCCGCCAAGCGGTGTGTGAAGGCTCTGGAGGAGCAGGGCGCCCAGTTCATTATCTGTCTGTCCCACGGTGGTACCAACGTCAAGGAGAGCATGTCGGAGGATCAGCAGCTGGCCAAAAAGGTGGACGGCATCGACCTCATTATCTCCGGCCACACCCACACCACACTCACCGAGCCCATCGTAGAAGGGGATACCTATATCGTCTCTGCCGGGCCTTACTGTGAGAATCTGGGCTCCATCACTCTGGAGTGGACTGAGGATGGGGAGAAGACCCTAAAGGATTATCACTTGACACCCATTGATGAGACAGTAGCGGAGGACCAGACCATTGCCACCCTGGTGGAGGGATGGAAAAATCAGGTCAGCTCCAGCTATCTTGCCTCTTATGGCCTGAGCTACGACCAAGTGCTTACCACCAGCGACTACGACCTGCCCAAGCCCCAGAACAAGGACCGGGTAGACAATGCCCTTGGAAACCTAGTGGCCGATGCCTACCACTGGGCCTCCACCACACTGGTGGAAGACGCCCCCGATGTGGAGACGGTGGCGGTAGTGGCCGACGGGGTGCTGCGGGCCTCTCTCTACAAGGGGAATATCACCACCTCCCAGGCCTTTGACGTACTGTCCATGGGCGTGGGAGAGGACGGAAAGTCCGGCTATCCCTTGGTATCCTGTTACCTCACCGGTAAGGAGCTGAAAGCGGTGATGGAGGTGGACGCCTCCGTGTCCCCCATCATGACGGGCACCCAGCTCTACATGTCCGGCGCTCAGTATTCCTTTAATACACACCGGCTGATTTTTAACCGGGTGACCGGCGCTCAGCTGGAGGAGCCGGCTTACGCCGCCAATTTCGGGTCCCAGAGCCTGTCCAAGCTGGAAAACGACAAGCTCTATCGAGTGGTCTCCGGGATGTACTCCGCCCAGATGCTGGGCACCGTGAAGGATAAATCCTTCGGTATCCTGTCCATCGTCCCCAAGGATGAGAACGGACAGCCTATTACTGACTTCTCCACCCGGATCCTCCGGGATAAAAACGGCAATGAGATCAAAGAGTGGTACGCCCTGGCGGCCTATCTCCAGAACTTTGGCACCGACGGCGTCCCCTCCCACTATGAGGCGGGCAGCTGCAAGACCATCAGTACCAGCTGGAACCCCATCGAGCTGGTGAAGAACCCCAGCCTGTTTTCCGTAGGACTGGTGCTGATTCTTATCCTGCTGGTGGTTTTGGTCGTCTTCCTGGTGCGCACCCTCATTCGCCGGGGCCGGAGAAGACGTGGCGGAGGCTACCGCCGCCGGCGATTCATGTAAGGGAAGATCCCTTTCCTGATGTTGTTGTCCCTGCGCGGCTGGGCCGCGTATACATATAAGAAACGCAGGGAGGCGCTCTGACGCAAGCCGGAGGACCGAAGTGCGGTTCGAGGAGGAAAAACAGTGAAACAGTATGAGATCGCAAAAAAGAAGGTGCTCACGCCAGAGGTCAGCCAGATCTCCGTCTACGCACCGCTGATCGCTGCCAAGGCAAAGGCCGGTCAGTTCATCATCCTCCGTGTGGATGGGGAGGGGGAGCGTATCCCTCTGACCATCTCCAGCGCGGCGGATGACCTGGTCACCGTGATCTACCAGAAGGTAGGCGCCACTACGTTGGCTCTGGATCAACTCAATGAGGGCGATTGCCTGCACGACTTCGTGGGCCCTCTGGGTGAGCCGACCCATGTGGAAGGATACGGCCGCGTGGCGGTCCTGGGCGGCGGCCTGGGCTGTGCCATTGCGCTGCCGGTGGCCAAGGCCCTGCACGAGGCCGGCAATCAGGTGGACCTGATCGGCGGCTTCAAGACCAAGGATATCGTCATCCTGGAGGAGGAGATGGGCAAGGCCTGCACCGACCTGCACATCTGCACCGACGACGGCACCTACGGCTACCACGGTTTTGTTACCGGGAAGCTGGAGGAGCTCATCAACAGCGGCGTGAAGTTTGACCACGTGTTCGCCATCGGTCCTCTGATGATGATGAAGTTTGCCTGCAAGCTCACCGAGAAGTACAACATCCCCACCACCGTCAGCATGAACCCTATCATGATCGACGGCACCGGCATGTGCGGCGGCTGCCGGCTGACTGTGGGCGGCGAGGTGAAGTTTGCCTGCGTGGACGGCCCCGACTTCGACGGCCATCAGGTGGACTTTGACGAGGTTATCGCCCGCAACGCCACCTATCGTGATTTTGAGTCCAAGGCGAAAGAGGCCCACCTCTGCCGTCTGGGAGGAGGTGCCCTCAATGGCTAATATGCAGATGAACAAGACCCCCATGCCTGAGCAGGAGCCCCAGGTACGTAATCACAACTTCCTGGAGGTGGCTCAGGGCTACACCGCCGAGCAGGCCGTCAACGAGGCCAAGCGGTGCATCCACTGCAAGAACCCCGCCTGTGTCTCCGGCTGCCCCGTGGGCATCCCCATCCCTGACTTCCTGGCTAAGGTGGCGGAGGAGGACTTCGCTGCTGCCTATGAGATCCTTTCCAACGCCAACGCTCTGCCCGCCATCTCCGGCCGCGTCTGCCCCCAGGAGAACCAGTGCGAGGGCAAGTGCGTCCGCGGCGTGAAGGGCGAGCCCGTGGCCATCGGCCGCGTGGAGCGCTTTGTGGCTGACTGGGCCGCTGAGCAGGGCATCGCCAATGTGGCTACCGCTCCCAAGAACGGTCACAAGGTGGCCGTTATCGGCTCCGGCCCTGCCGGTCTGACCTGTGCCGGTGAGCTGGCCCGTATGGGTTACTCCGTCACCGTGTTCGAGGCCTTCCACACCGCCGGCGGCGTGCTGACCTACGGCATCCCCGAGTTCCGTCTGCCCAAGGCCATTGTGGCCCGTGAGGTGGACAACCTGGTAAAGATGGGCGTGGACATTGAGCTGAACATGGTCATCGGCAAGATCCTCACCATCCCCGAGATCTTTGAGCGGGGCTATGAGGCGGTGTTCATCGCCTCCGGAGCCGGCCTGCCCATGTTTATGAAGATCCCCGGCGAGGGCCTGGTGGGCGTGTACTCCGCCAACGAGTACCTCACCCGCATTAACCTGATGAAGGCCTACAAGGAGGGCAGCCCCACCCCCATCCTCCATAACCAGAAGGTGGCCGTGGTGGGCGGCGGCAACGTGGCTATGGACGCCGCCCGGTGTGCCAAGCGCCTGGGCGCCGAGGTCCACATCATCTACCGCCGTTCCGAGGCGGAGCTCCCCGCCCGTGCCGAGGAGGTCCATCACGCCAAGGAGGAGGGCATCATCTTCGATCTGCTCACCAACCCCGTGTCCATCGAGGGCGATGAGAAGGGCCATGTCCAGTCCCTGACCTGCATCCGCATGGAGCTGGGCGAGCCCGACGCCTCCGGCCGCCGCCGTCCCGTTCCCGTAGAGGGCAGCGAGTTCAAGGTAGAGGCCGACGCGGTCATCATGGCTCTGGGCACTTCCCCCAACCCCATGAGCACCAAGGGTACCGAGGGCCTGGAGAAGACCCGCAAGGGTTGTGTGGCTGCCGACGAGAGCGGCAAGACCAGCCTGGAGGGTGTGTATGCCGGCGGCGATGCTGCTACCGGCGCGGCCACCGTCATCCTGGCCATGGGCGCTGGCAAGCATGCTGCCAAGTCCATCGACGAGTACATCAAGAGCAAGGGTTAATCCCTTCGAAAAAAGAGGCACAGGCGTTTTGCCTGTGCCTCTTTTGCTATTTTTTCCGGCGGCAGAAAAGAAGTGAGAGGTCTGTCTCCATGACCAACAGGCTGGCAAGCAGCAGCAGGCCGCCGAAATAGGCCTGGGGGGTCAGTACCTCGTGGGCGACAAAGAAGGCCAGAATGGAGTTGAACACCGGCTCCAGACAGAAGATGACCCCCACGTGGGAGGCAGTGGTATACTGGAGGGCGACAGCCTGGATGAGAAAGGCCGCTCCGGTACAGAAGAGGGCGAGGATCAGCACGCTGCCCCACACCGCCGGGCTGCGGGGCAGGGTGGGGATCTCAAAGATCAGAGACAGGATCAGCATGCCCAGACCGGCAAAGAGCTGCTGGTAAATGCCCAGTTGGAAGGCGTTGATCTCCTGTCCTGCCACGCCCCGCTCGGTGATCAGCAGGTAGGCGGCGTTGGAGACGGCGCATAAAATACACAGGATATCGCCCAGGGCGGGGAGCAAAGCGCTGGACAGGGTGAGCAGAGCGATGCCTGTCACCGACATGATCAATACCACAAACAGCTTCCGGGACGGGCGGGTGCGGAAGAAAAGGTAGTCCAGAAGCGGGGTAAAGACCACCGTCATGGCGCAGAGAAACCCGGCGTTTGTGAGGCTAGTGTACTTTACCCCGAAGGTGTTAAAAGAGTAGATGCTTAGCAGTGCCGCCCCGGTACACAGGCTCAGCTTCAACGTGGCGCGGCTGGGCGAGCGCAGCCGCCGGAAAAACAAAAGTCCGGCGGCGGCAAAGGCGATGAGAAAGCGCAGGGCGTTGAGGGTGAACGGCCCCAGTTCTCCCAGCGCCAGGTCGGTGAGCAGATAGGAAATTCCCCAGAAAAAGGTCACCAGGACCAGCATCAGGTCGGCCTTTACCTGCGTGCGCATAAGAAACATCCTCTCCAGAAAGAAATGGTTCAAGGGAATGGGGGAGTATCCGGCCATATTGTACCATATTACAAAAATAAGTGGAAGAGGAAAGAAAAAATACACGTCTATAACAAAAGAAAAGGCCGGGCCGCCTTTACATAGACGGTCCGGCATGGTACACTGACAGGGAAAGCGCGCTGAGAGAGAGGAGAAGGGACATGGAATCAAAGCTTTCCTTTGGCCACCTGGCGGCCCTGTTCACGGTGGTCAACTGGGGGACGACGTTTATTGCTACTAAAGTGCTGCTGGAGGCGTTTACCCCGCTGGAGATCTTGATTTTCCGTTTTGTGCTGGGCTATGTGGCCCTGGCGGTGGCCTGTCCCCGGCGGCTTAAGGTGGGGGACTGGAAGAAGGAGGGACTGTTTGCCGCGGCGGGACTGACGGGCGTGTGCCTGTACTACCTGCTGGAGAACATTGCACTGACCTTCAGCACCGCCTCCAACGTAGGAGTGATTGTATCCGCCTCGCCTCTGTTTGTTGCCCTGTTCTCCCTGGTTCTGAGCCGGGGAGCGGACCGGCCCAAGTGGAATTTCCTGGGCGGTTTTCTGCTGTCTATGGGCGGCATCTGCCTCATCAGCTTCAACGGCAGCCAGATGTCTCTGGACCTGCGGGGTGACCTGCTGGCGGTGATCGCCGCCATGGTGTGGGCGGTGTACTCCCTGCTCACCAAGAAGATCGGCAGCTTTGGCTGGAATGTGATTCTGACGACCCGGCGCATTTTCTTTTATGGAATTCTGTTTATGATCCCGGCCTCTGCCTTCCTGCCTTTCCGGTGGGACTTGGGACGACTGGCCAACGGAAGCTATGCCGCTATGCTCCTCTACCTGGGGCTGGGAGCCTGCGCCATGTGCTTTGTCACCTGGAACTACGCCATCAAGACCTTGGGGCCGGTGAAGACCATGGTATATATCTATCTGGTGCCGGTGATCACCGTGATCTGCTCGGTGCTGATCTTGCATGAGACGGTAAACGTCCTGTCCGGGGTGGGCACGGCCCTGACCCTGGCAGGCTTGGTCCTCTCTCAGTGGGACTCCCTGAAGGCCCTGCGGGCCGGGAGCGCCGGGGAGAGCGAAGCGACAAAGGAGGAAGTATAATATGGAAAAGCCCACCGAATACACCCTGACCTGGGAGGTCACCGACGAGATGACCGCCAAGCGCATCGGCAGCGCCGGGTCCAAAATCCTGTCCACCCCCAATATGGTGGCCCTGATGGAGGGGGCAGCGCTGGAACTGGCCAAGGCCTATCTGGACGAGGGAATGACCACCGTGGGGGCGGAGATCCACTGCCGCCATCTGGCTCCCACCCCTGTGGGGATGAAGGTAAGCGCCACCGCCCGGCTGCGGAGCATCGAGCGGCGAAAAATGTGGTTCGACCTGGAGGTCTTTGACGAGAAAGGCAAGTGCGGAGAGGGCTCCCACCTGCGTATCATGGTCACCCCGAAGGGAATTCAGGACAAAGCGGGACAATAAAAGCAAACTGGGAGCAGGTAAAACCTGCTCCCAGTTTACTTGAGAGGAGTTGGCGTGATCGCCATAAGACCCATTGAGGGAAAGAAACCACACAAACGCCGGACAGGGATGGATGGAACTGCCCCGCGTTGGAAGGGGTGTGGGAAAACGCACGAAACATCCGGGGTACTCCCGGAGACAAGCTAAGAATACCACATCCCGAAATAAAAATAAAATACATATCATATTGTGCTTACCATATTTTTTTGATATGATAACTCCCGAAGGGGGAGAGAGCATGGATCTTCGTACGCTGCGGTATTTTACCGTGGTTGCCCAGGAACGGAATATTACCCGGGCGGCGGAAAAACTGAATATGAGCCAGCCGCCTCTCAGTCACCAAATCCGCTGTCTGGAGGAGGAACTGGGGGTGCAGCTGTTTGTGCGGGGCAAGCGCCGCCTGGAGCTCACCGATGACGGCGCTCTGCTGCTGCGCCGGGCCAAGCAGATTCTGGAGCTGACGGAAAAAACCGCCCAGGAGCTGCGGGAGCGGAGAAACCAGGTGTCGGGCACATTGTATCTGGGAATGGTGGAGGGGCAGGCCCCCTATCTGGCCGCCGGTTGGATTGCCGGATTTCGAAAACGCTGCCCTCTGGTACACTATAACCTGTGGAACGGCAGCAGCGACGATGTGCTGGACCGTCTGCGCCAGGGCCTGGCCGATCTGGCCATTGTGGCCGCCCCCTACGACACGGAGCGTCTGGAGGGCTTTCAGGTGGGAGAAGAGCCGTGGGCCGCGATTCTGCCCTTGGAGAGCGAACTGGCCCAGGAGCCGGGGGACACCATCCCCCTGGAGCGTCTGGTAGGACAGCCTCTGATTGTTCCCTCCCGAGGGTCCCGGGTGCAGGCCATCCGCCGGTGGTTTCAGGAGATCGGTGCGGAACCCGATCTTCTGTGTACCATGTCCAACTATGTGGACGCGGTGGCCCTGACCGAGCAGGGGGTGGGCATCAGCATCTTTCCCCAGACCGCCCAGACCCCCAGCTCCCTGGTGCGGGTGAAGGTGATCACCCAGCCTGCCCGGCGGGTGGAATATGTGCTGGTGTGGAACCGGGAGGGACCCTCCTCCCGTCTGGTGCGGGAATTTATCGCCTGGGTGCGGGAGCAGACCGGGAGCCGCCTGCCTGGAGACCAGGCGGACTATGACGAGGTCGTCCTATGACGGCGCGGAAGGAGAGAGAAGCATGCTGACCTATTCCCTGGAGGAGCGGGGAGATCTGCCTCTGTACGACTATCTCAGCCGCCGCATCAAGGAGGATATCTGGGCGGGGGTGCTCAAGCCGGGGGAGAAGCTGCCCTCCAAGCGGGCTCTGGCCCGGAACCTGGAGGTGTCGGTGGTGACGGTGGAAAACGCCTATGCCCAGCTGGTGGCGGAGGGCTACCTGTACACCCGAGAGAAGAGCGGCTACTTCGTCAGTGCTCTGGAGACAGGGGCACGTCCGGCCCCTGCCCGGACCATGCCCTTGCCGGAGGAGCCGGAGGGGGAGTGGCTGCTGGATCTGCGCAGCGGCGGGTCGGGTACCGAGGGATTTCCCTTTGCGGTATGGGCACGCCTTCTCCGCCGGGTCATCTCGGATGAGGGGGAGCGGCTGCTGAAGGTATCACCCCACAGCGGAGTGCCCGAACTGCGTCAGGCCATTGTGGGCTATCTGCGCCAGTTCCGGGGCATTGACGTGTCCCCGGAGCAGGTGGTGGTAGGGGCTGGTACCGAGTATCTCTACAACCTGATTGTGCAGCTTTTAGGTCGAGACAAGGTCTTTGGCCTGGAGCAGCCCGGATATCCCAAGGCGGGCAAGGTATATGCCCTCAATGGAGCCAAGTGTGTCCCTCTGACCATGGACGAGCAAGGGGTGCGAGTGGAGAGCGTGGAGGACAGCGGAGCCCAGGTGATCCATCTATCCCCATCCCACCAGTTCCCCAGCGGAGTGGTCACCCCCATTGCCCGGCGGCAGAGCTTGCTGCGCTGGGCACAAAAGGGGGAGGGGCGGTACATCATCGAGGATGATTACGACAGTGAGTTCCGCTTTACAGGCCGTCCGATCCCTACTCTTCAGAGTATCGACCGGAGCGGGCGGGTCATCTATATGAACACCTTTTCCCGCACCCTGGCTCCCTCGCTGCGTATCAGTTATATGGTGCTTCCCCCAGCCCTGCTGGAGGACTACCACCGCAGACTGGGCTTCTATTCCTGTACTGTTCCGGCTATGGAGCAGTACACCTTAGCCCGGTTTCTGTCCGGCGGCGGGTTTGAGACTCATGTCAACCGCATGCGGGTCTTTTACCGAGGGCGGCGGGACCAGGTGCTCTCCGCCCTGGAAGAAAGTCCCCTGAAGGGCCGCTATGCGGTGCGGGGAGAGGATGCGGGGCTTCACTTCCTGGTGGGGCTGGATACCCGGCGCAGCGACCGGGAGCTGGCGCGGCTGGCTCAGGAGGCGGGCATCCGCCTGTCCTTCCTTACCGATTACGGAGGAGGAGAGGAGCACTGGCTTGTGGTCAACTACCCCGGCGCCGATCTGGAGCGGTTGCCCCAGGCGCTGGAACGTCTGACAGTTTTGTTGTAAAAAACGGTCCCCGGCCAATGAAGCCGGGGACCGTTTCATCGTTTCAATATGCATGAATGAGGAGGAGGCATACGGAATTAAAAAGAAGTTAAGAAAAAAGAGGACTATTTCATGCTATGATGGTAACATCCGGGGACATCATTGAGGACGCAGAGAGAGGAGGTCCGCCATGAACGATTTTATTCAGTATATTCTCTACTTATTTCAGCGAGGGATCTGCTTTGTTGTACCGGCAGTCTTACTTTGTGTGCTGGTTTTAGCGGCTGGGTGGGGGATTTCGAGGAAAAAGGGATGCCGCTTTCCGTGGCGGCGGGCGATTGCCCTGTTGCTGCTGATCAGCTGGCTTGGACTGACCTTGTTTGTTACGTTGTTTCGAGGTGAACCTGGGGCTCGGCAGTGGAATTTTCATTTGTTTCTGGCATGGAGAGAGGCCTGGAACCAGTTTGCCCTGCGCGCGTGGCTCAATGTGCTGCTGAATATCGCGCTGTTTGTTCCTTTGGGCATTTTGCTTCCGCTGCTGGCCCGGGTGTTTCGAAAATGGTATGCCGTACTGCTGGCGGGATTTGGATCCTCCCTAGCCATTGAGTTGGTGCAGCTGGCCACCGCAAGGGGAATGTTTGATGTAGACGATTTGTTTACCAATACCCTGGGGACGATGGTGGGATGGAGCATCGTCATGCTGGTATTGAGCGCGCTGGAGCGGAAAAACGGATGGAAAGTCCAAACCCTTGTCTATCTATTCATACCAATGGCTTTAATTCTGGTACTTGCGGGGATTTTTGTGGGCTATGCAGTAAAACCATATGGTAATTTGCAGGATGCGCCTGTGGTTACGGCAAACCTGAAGAATGTGCGATGGGAACTGGAATTTACCCCGCAGGAGGAGCCGGTCACAGCCTTGGTATATGAGGTGGGACGGTTAGACCAGGCGGCATGTGAGCAATTTGGGGCTCAGTTTGCTCAAAAAGTAGGATTTTCCATCGAAGATATCTATTACTATGATGATACCATCTGGTTTGGTAACCACTCCAGTGGAGATTTCCTTTTTGTGAATCGATTGGATGGTACCTGGGAGTATAATCTTGGCAGGAAGACCACCCCAGTATTTGACGTACACCCGGAAGAAATCCGGTCAGAGGATATATTGGACGCTCTGCATCAGTTGGGGATAGAAGTTCCCGAGAATATACAATTTACCATCCAATCTCCAGACAAAAATGAGTTTTTTACAGCGAGTGCAGAAGTAGAATTGGTTCCCGGAGCAGAAAAGCAATGGTACGGTACATTGCAGTGTGATCTGCGCTACCAAGACGGAAAAACAGAGCTGGACCAAATTGATTATCGTATTGTCACGCTTTTGCCGTGCAGGGAGGAATCCATTTTAAGCCCTGCGCAAGCCGTCCAGGAGCTGTACGACGGCCATAGCTTCTACGGGGAAATACTGGAGTATTACCAGGTACCTCAAGTCACGGTCCTTTCCTGCACGTTAGAGTGGAAAGCGGATACAAAGGGCTTTTATCAGCCGGTCTATCGTTTGGAATTGCAGCTTCAAGATCAAGAAAGGATGACAGATTATGTCTGTGCTCTGAAATGACATAGCTCTGTTGTAAAGCGCTCTATGATCTGAAACAAAAACAGCCGCAAGCAAGATGCTTGCGGCTGTTTTTACGCTTCTTGTTCGGAAGATGAATCAGATTCTTCCTGGGAATGGCGTACCAGCAGAGCCATGATCTCGTGGTAGATGGCCTCAGGGGACTGCTGGAACTTACTGGTGAGCGTCTGCCCCTGGGCCAGAGAGGGGGAGATGAGCTTGAGCTCCATGAGAGGACCGGCCTCGTCGGCCAGATAGAGCCGGACGGTACAGGTCCCGTCCTCATTGGGCTGCAGACCGGTCTGCACCTGGGCCTGGCGCATGAGGGCATCATTGAGCTTGACCAGATTTTCATCGCACCGCAGGCGCACGGAGTAGGGTAGACTGCTCTGGCAAATCTCGATGTTGCGCCGGCCCTTTTCCGTGATGGAGTAGAGCTCTCCGTTCAGAGAGAGATGCTCCGTCTCCGTGAGGTGATTGACTGCCTCTGTGAGGGAGAAGTAGTCTACCCCCGCATCGCACAGGGCCAGATCCAGCAGCTGCAAAAAGGTGATGGGAGCCACGGCGCGGTCCATAATGTACAGCACCAATAGCTTCAAATCCATTTCATTTTGAATAAATCCGGTCCGGGACATGGGGTCCCCTCCTTCCAAAGGCTCATACAAAAGTATTATACCCAAAAACGAGGTCCAGGACAAGGGCTCTTTTCCGCCTGTCTGGTCCGCACCAAAAAATTTTCCGGTCATAGTATGAGGTGTACCCGGCGCGGCCTGCCAGGGCCTTGCCGGGCCATCCAGAGCTTAGGAGGGATTCCATATGCCTGAAAAGGTCGTGCCCGGTCCCGTGAGCGACGAGCGCCGCATTCGGGAGGCCGTGTGCATACACACGAAGAAAATTTTTGATTCCTGCAAAGATAAGGACTGTATCGAGGACCTGCGGGTCTACCCCACCCGGGGCTGCCAGGAGGTCATCGACCGGGCGGTATCGGTAAAGGCTGGCTGCGCCGAGCTGCTGTACGCGTACATCGATGTGGAGCCGGTCACCTTCAACCGGGGATTCTACACCGTGGATGTGCGGTACTTCTACCGCATCACCGCCGACGCCTTTGTGGGGGCTGCCCGGCCGGTAGAGATCACCGGTCTGGCTGTGTTTGACAAGCGGGTGATTCTCTTTGGCAGCGAAGGAAGCGCCAAGGTATTCACCTCCACGGGAAAGAACTGCGGCAGTGATATCCAGGGCCTACCCGCCACCACTGCTCCCACCGCCGTGGTGGAGTCGGTGGACCCCATCATCCTGGGGATGAAGCTGGTGGAGGTGTGCCAGTGCCGCCACAACGACAACTGCTGCGAGATTCCCCCTGCTGTATGCGCCTGCTTCCCCGAGGAGCTGGTCACCGGCGGCGATGTGCACCGCCTGTTTGTCACCCTGGGCCAGTTCTCCATTATCCGACTGGAGCGGGATACCCAGCTGCTCATGCCCGCTTACGACTACTGCATGCCCGAGAAGGACTGTGACTGCGGCTGCGACTGCCGTCAGGAGGACCCATGCGAGCTGTTCCGGAAGGTCCAGTTCCCGGTGGGCGAGTTCTTCCCGCCCAACCACTGTCCGGCTCCCAAATCGGTGGAGTATCAGGACGTACGGGGCTGCTGCTGAGCTTGTGCCCCATAAAAAGACACGACTTCGGTCGTGTCTTTTTATGCCCAAATTGAGGTAAGAAGCGATGGAAAGCACTGATACACGGTTCCTGTGCAGAAGGAATAAAGGAGAGGGATAAATAAAAATTTTGCACACAAGGGGCACAGAAAGGTACACCAAAGCAGCTCTGCCCACCCAGGTTGAACCTATGTGCAGAAAGGAGCAAATACGATGAGTCTTTATGGCACCAAACTTCAAATCGGCGGCGTAACCTGCGGCATCGTCATGCGGGGGAGCGGCAACGGCAAGTACCTGGCAGTGTTCGAGCGGGAGTTTGCCGCCCTGGAGGACATCGAGGCCATCTCCTGGGACAAGCCTGAGATCCAGGGGGAGTGTATCCTGCCTGTGGGCTATGGCTTTGAGGTAGCGGACATTCGATACAGCGCAGCGACCCGCAGCTACACGGTGGAGCTCCAGGTGGCCCAGCAGTACCTGGGAGACGTGGCAGGCTACGAGGCCCAGGTGAGCGAGCTGGAGAGCGCTGTGGCTGAAAAGGAGGCCACCATTTCCCAGCAGGCCCAGGAGCTGGAGAGCAAAGAGGCCACCATCCAGAGCCAGCAGGAGACCATCCAGGCGCTGGAGGCGGCAGGTACTGCCAAGCAGGTGGAGGAGAAGCTGGAAGCAGCGTATGAGGAAGGAGTGGAAAGCAATGGCTGATATCGTGACCATGGTCCAGGAGGAACTGAAAGCGAGGGGCGCGGCTGAGGCGGCCGCCCTGGCGGCCAAGGCTGTGGAGGGGAGCGCCGACGGCACGGAACTGATCGACCATGAGGAAATGGTGCCCACCTGGCGGCAGCGGGACTATTCTTCCGTCTCTGTGGGGACTCCCTACAAGTGGCAGGGACAGGTGTACAAACTATGGCAGCAGCACGACGCCACAGAGCAGCCTGACTGGTCCCCTGACCAGGCGGTGAGCCTGTGGGACGTGTGCCACACCACCGATCCCGCCAAGGCCAAACCTTACACCGCACCTCAGGGGTCCCGGGGGATGTGGCAGGAGGGGGAGTGCTGCGTAGAGCAGGACCATGTGTGGCGCTGCAAAAAGGACGGCACCGTCTATCCTCCCTCTCAGCTGCCTGACTCCTGGGAGGATCTGGGGAGCACGGAGGACGTGCAGGAGGTGGCCCTCTAATGGACCTGACCAGCCTTGCGGTAGCGGGTATGTCTCTGGTGGGCACATTGGCAGGTACCTTTGGGGGTATCCTGGTGTCCAACCGGCTGACCAACTACCGCATTGAGCAGCTGGAGAAGAAAGTGGCCGCCCACAACAGTGTGGTGGAGCGCACCTACAAGCTGGAGGGTCAGATGACCGAGGTGCAGCACGATATCCGGGATCTCAAAGGAGTGAAAGGGTGAGGAATGTGCTGAGAGATCGGTTCAAACCGTGGCATAAATACAAAAAGCGGCCTGACAGGCCGGTGGGAGAGGAGGAGCGAAATGTCTGAACTGATGGATTATCTGCCCGTACTGCTCACGGCGGTACTGGGTTTGACTTTGATGACCAATGTCATTGTGCAGGTGCTCAAAGGCCTGCTGTATGATCGTATCCCCACAAATTTGCTGGCGTTTCTCACCGCGGCAGTGGTTACGGCGGGCACCGGCTTTGCCCTGTGGTCCTACTATGGGTTTTCCATCACGGGGTGGATGATCGCCGGTTTGATTGGCCTGTGCTTCCTGGTGGCCTTTGCGGCCATGTACGGCTATGACAAATTGGTGCAGATGGTAGAGCAGGCTGGGTGGCTGAAAAGCGGGGAGAAGAGGGCGTGAAGTGGTATCAACAGATCTTGACCCGAAATGACTGCTACCGGGCCGGACAGACCATTGTTCCGGTTGGAGTAATGGTACACTCCACCGGAGCGAACAATCCCCGCCTGAGCCGGTATGTTCCCGGCAATGAGGAGATCGGTTGGAACACCGGCGGTAATCACTGGGATAGGTCAGGCAGCGGGGCCTGTGTCCATGCCTTTCTCGGCAAACTGGCTGACGGCAGTGTAGGGGTGGTGCAAACTCTGCCCTGGAATATGCGGGGGTGGCACTGCGGCAGGGGGAGCCGGGGCAGCGCCAATGATACGCATATCTCCTTTGAACTCTGCGAAGACGGCTTGGAGGACGCCGACTACTTTGACAAGGTGTATCAGACGGCAGTGGAGCTGACGGCGGACCTGTGCAGACAGTACGGTCTGGACCCAGCGGCAGATGGAGTGGTGATCTGCCACAGCGAGGGGTACGCGCGGGGAGTGGCCAGCAACCACGCCGATGTGATGCACTGGTTTCCTAAGTTCGGCAAGAATATGGATACCTTCCGGGCCGATGTGGTTCAGGCGATGAAGGGAGAGAAAGCGATGACAGAGGAGCAGGTGCGGGCCATTGTCCGGGAGGAACTGGCCGCCCAGGAGGCAAGACGGGCGGCGGAGCCGGCAGACGACTGGGCCAAGCCCTACATCGAAACGGCGATCCAGGCCGGTATCTTAGACGGTGTAGAGGATGGACAGGGCGGGATTACCATTGCCAGACCCAAGTCAAATCCAACCCGGGAGGAGATGGCCACCATGGGGGTGGCACTGCTGAGAAGTAACCGGAGCTGAAATCCGTTTTATACAACGGAAAAAAGAGAAGAAGGGCGCCCGCTTTGCTGCGGGCGCCCTTCTTGTGCATATGGGAATCGGGCTGGATTAGAAGATGGGGTTACAACCAGCATATCCCAGTGTGCGAGAAGACTTTTTGGTTGCTTTTGCTACACGCAGGATTAGGTAAGTGCCAAAGATCACAGTATAGGCAATGATATCTGGGATTTTTTCTCCCAATTGGGGATGAACAGTACCATAACATGAATATACGTCAGAGCAAAGAACAGGTAGGCCAGCCGCTGCAGTCTTTTCCAACTGCCGGCAGACATTTTGCGGCGAACAGATAGGAAAGACGTCATCATCAAGGGAAGCATAATGCAGATCATTAGAATTGAGAGAACAGCAGCGAGCAAGGTTTGAGGCTTCATCGCCCAGAGATTTGTAAACAGATTGACAAAATGCTTTTTCCCATAGATGATGTTGTGTCCCAGGGCCAGGATGCAGGCAAGGATGGATAGCTGGCCGCGGATGCCCATCAGTTTTCTGACAAAGAGATGCTTGCTGTCCAATGCACCAAGGTACATGACGATGATAAACAGCGCAGTTGAGAAGGCGCCGCGTTTAAAGAGGTTTACGATGTAGGCAGTAAACCATTGAGGCGCTATATCGTGGATGCCGAATTGATAATAGATTACCTCAGACAGTACGATGAAAAAGGCAATCCCATAAAACATACCAGGATGCCGTCGGATCGCGGTATGACAGGAAAAAGCAAAGATGAGTGCCAATACCAAGGAGACCAGAATATAGAGATACATACGATTCCTCCAGTGAAAATTAGTTAGCATTAGCTAACCTGCGGAGATTATATATCACATGCAATTATAAGTCAACTATTTTGTTGCATAATTTAGAAAAATAATGAAATATGGGGACAAAATGGGATGATTTGTTTAAAGTGTAAGAGAATGTATGATATAAAAAATGGCCGCTTTTGCGGCCATTTTTTATATTTGTAAAGGATCAGTCAGGATAACATAGCAGCGATCTCGGGCAGGTGGTCCTCTAGGTCCTGAGGACCCCGGTAGCTCAGAGACACAGTCCGTCCGTTTCCGGCAGCCACAGCGTACTGATAGACACTGTTGGGATTATAAGCAGTGGCCAGATAGTCCGTCCCCTCTACTGGATGCTCTGTCACCGTCCACGGACCAAGAGACGCCTCGTCTACCCGCCGGGTGTTTTCCTCGTGGGTGGTCAGGTAGTTCATCAGGTCCCTGGCCAGAGGCCGGTCCAAGGCTGGGAAGAGGGGACGGTACCAGTGGAGCGTCATATGCACCGAGATCTGGTCTTTGACGATGCTGCCACTCTGTCGTACCTCCCATCGGGTGGGGCACAGGAGGGTCATATCCCATTGGCAGGAATTGAGAATGGTAACACCGTCGCTTTCCAAAAGATCGGGGCGGTAGGATTCTCCCTCCCACTGGGTAAGAAGGACCGGCTCAAAGTCTCCGGGACGGCCTTCCGTCCCCAGGGACCAGCGGGTTTGCGGGTGTGGAAGCAGCCAATAGGCCAGAAGAGCGCACAAAATCAGGGGCGTGGCAACTAAAGCGAGCCCATTGACTGCCCTGCGGCAGCGGGAGGCGGAGGGGATAGGGGTCAGAGGAATGCCTGCCTCCAGATGGGTGATCATGCGGTGTACCCGCCGCCAATCCAACAGGGCAGGAATCATCTTTATCAGTTGGATGAGGCCAAGGAAATGTGTCTTACGCGCCATGGGTAACCCTCCTTTCAGGTTCCACTGCCGTTGGACCGGAGTTCCAATCACAGGACCTCTTCCTCCTCCGCATCCCTCAGGCATGCCCGCAGCCGTTCCAGCTCCTCCTCATAGGCCTCCCGGCCCTTGGCGGTGAGGCGATAGGTGCGTTTGCGGCCCTCCACGTCGATCTCTTCAATCAGCGCTTCATCCTGAAATTTATTCAGCAGGGTGTACAAGGTTCCCGGTCCCAGCTTTACTCGACCCCGGGTCTTTTTTTCCACAAAGGCGGCCACGTCGATGCCGCACATCTCCCCGTGGAGAAAGGCCATAAGCACGTAAAACATGGGCTCGGTGAGCGGGCCGCGGCTCTTGCCTCCCATGGCGTCACCTCCTAATATCGCGTTTCGATATCGTCTAATGATATTATAATATCGCCCCTCGATATTGTCAACGGGCGGCGAAAATTCTCCTCTGGGCGACACCGGGTTGTGACGGCTTTCGTTGGGGAGAGACACTATAATGGACGGTGTTGACAAGCAGGGGGAGGAGGGAGAGGTCATGACCGTTATTTATGTAGACACCCTGTTTCTGCTCAATGTCCTGGTGGACTACCTGCTGCTGCTGTGTGCTGCCCGGCTGGCAGGGGAACCCTTGAAACGTCTGCGCTTTGCCTTGGGAGCAGTTCTGGGGGGAGGCTATGCGGTGGCCATCTTCCTGCCAGGGCTGGGGTTCCTGGAGCGGCCGGCCTGCCGGTTGGCGGCGGCGGTGCTGATGGTACTGGCCGCCTTTTGGGGCAGCCGGCGGCTGGGGCGGCAGGTGCTGATTTTTTTTGCCCTGTCCTGCGCCTTTGCCGGAGGGGTGCTGGCCATCTCCATGCTGGGCGGCCAGGGGCTGAGCCTGAACCGGGGAGTTATCTACTCGGGGATGGATCTGAAGATCGTGCTGCTGTCGGCAGCAGGGTGCTACGCGGTGCTGTCGCTGCTGCTCCAAAAGGCTGTAAGGCATACTAGCTTTACGGGAGAATTGAAGGCGGTGCGCCTGGAGCTGGAGGATCGGACGGTAGAGCTCACTGCTCTGACCGACACAGGCAATACCCTCACGGACCCGGTGACCGGCCAAGGGGTGATGGTGGCCGAGGGAGAGCGGCTGCTGCCCCTGTTTGCTGCCTCGCAGTGCCCCAGTGTCCAGGAGCTGCGGGACCCGGCTGGAGCGCTGGAGCGGTTGACCGGAGCGGGAGGCCACTTCCGCCTGCTGCCCTACCGCGCCGTGGGGGTGGACCGGGGGCTGCTGCTGGCGGTGCGGGTGGACCGGGCCGTGGTGGACGGAGAGGACCGGGGGGCCATGGTGGTGGCCTTATCTCCCACCCCTGTGTCCGACGGAGGCGGCTATGGTGCCCTGCTGGGGGAATGCTGAAAGGATGGATGGATATGAAAAACGGATGGAAAGCGCGGGTTCTGGCCCTGCTGGAGCGGTTGGGGCTCTGGTCGCCGGGAAAGGTGATGTACATCGGGGGCAGCGACACGCTCCCCACCCCGCTGAGCCGGGAGGAGGAGGGGAAGCTGATGGAGCGCCTGCAGCAGGGAGACCAGCGGGCGCGGCAGACTCTCATTGAGCACAACCTGCGCCTGGTGGTCTACATCGCCCGGCGGTTTGAAAATACGGGCATCAACATTGAGGACCTCATCTCCATCGGGACCATTGGCCTCATTAAGGCGGTGGGCACCTACCAGCCCGCCCGGAGTATCAAACTGGCCACCTACGCCTCCCGGTGCATCGAAAATGAGATTCTCATGTATCTGCGCAAGACCTCCAGCCAGAAGACAGAGCTCTCCTTTGACGAGCCGCTGAACACTGACTGGGACGGCAATGAGCTGCTGCTCAGCGATATCCTGGGCACCGACGGAGACCTGGTCATGCGGCCCATCGAGGCCGATGTGGACCGCCAGCTTCTCCGTCAGGCCCTGGAGAAGTTGGATGAGAGGGAGCGAACCATCATCACGCTGCGCTTTGGCCTAGGAGGAGGGGAGGAGCAGACGCAGAAGGAGGTGGCCGACCGGATGGGTATCTCTCAGTCCTATATCTCCCGGCTGGAAAAGCGGATCATCCAGCGGCTGAAGAAGGAGATGCTGCGCCTGATGTAAGGGGCGCGCAGGAATTTCCAGAGTGGGACGGGGAAAATGGTTTGACAGAAAAAGAGGGATGGGGTAAACTGTAAACGATATTTTCGAGTATTGGAGCGGGACTATGAAACGCAACACCAGAGTTTCCACCGCGGTGATCCGGCGTCTGCCCCGGTATTACCGCCAGCTCTCCGAGCTGCAGCGCAAGGGTGTGATCCGGATCTCGTCCAGCGCATTGGGAAAGTCCATGGGGCTGACCGCCTCCCAGATCCGCCAGGATCTGTTCTGTTTCGGCGGCTTTGGTCAGCAGGGCTATGGCTATAAGGTGGACAGCCTGAAGGAACAGATCGGGGAGATCCTGGGCATCAACCGGGGTCATACCATTGTGGTATTGGGAGCGGGCAACCTGGGCCGCGCCCTGATTGAAAACTTTAAATTCTCCAACAACGGCTTTCAGCTGCTGGCCGCCTTCGACGTACAGGAGCGGACGGTAGGCACACAGATCGCCGGGGTGCCCGTCTACCACGCCGACACCCTGGAGGAGTTTTTACAGAAGAATCCGGTGAGCGTGGGCCTGCTCACGGTGCCCAAGTCCGCCGCCCAGGTGATGGGGGAGCGGCTGGTGGCGGCGGGAGTCCACGGCATCTGGAACTTCACCAACTGTGAGATCGCCTTCCCCGGCGAGGACGTGGTGGTGGAGAGCGTACATTTTTCCGACAGCCTGCTTGCCCTGAGTTATATGATCTCTCAGCGGGAGGACGGTCAGGAGCAGGAGGATGGAAAGGACGAGACATGAAGCACAAAAAGATCCTTGCCGTGGCGGGCGCTCTGGCCCTGACCGCGGCGCTGGCCGGGGGCGCCCTGGCTCTGAGCGGGGGAGATAGTCTGGTCTCTCTCAGCTATTTAAAAAATACCTTCCTTCCCTCCGCCCAGACCCAGCTGGAGCAGACTGCCACCCAGCCCCTTCAGGAGGCCTACGACGAGGCGGTGGCCAAGCTCCAGGGCGGCGAAGGTGGCAGCGGCCTGTACAGCGACAATCTGAGCAGCCGCACCTTCACCCAGGGAGACGTGATCGGGCTGCCCACCGGCTCGGGATTCCTCTCCATCTCCGGTTCCGCCCAGGTGAGCCACAACGGCGCTGTGGTGGACGTCACGGATGGCCATGAGGTGGCCTCCGGCGCCCGTCTGACAGCGGGACACCGCTATCTGGTGGGGGAGAACACCACCGCCCAGGTGACGGTGACCTCGGGGATCATGTATCTTGGACTCCAGGGAAGTTATACCTTTACCGACAGCACAGCCAGTCATCTGCCCTTTGTGGACGTGGCTTCCTGGGACTGGTACCAGGCGTCGGTGAAATTTGTCTATGAAAACGGACTGTTCTCCGGCATGAGTGAGGACACCTTTGGACCGGGCGTCACCATGGACCGGGCTATGCTGGTCACCGTGCTCTACCGCCTGGCGGGCTCCCCCCAGGATCAGATGAACAGCGCCACGGCCGCCTTTGATGACGTGCCTGTGGGCAGCTGGTATGAACCCTTTGTCCGCTGGGGCGCCTCTCAGGGCGTGACCGCCGGCATGGGCGACGGGCTGTTTGCTCCGGAGCAGAGCGTTACCCGCCAGCAGGTGCTGGTGATGCTGCGGGGTTTTGCATCCTCCCAGCTGGGGATGGAACTCACCGGCCAGACCGATCTTACCCAGTACGCTGACTATGACCAGGTGGCCGACTGGGCCAAGGAGGCCGTGTCTTGGGCGGTAGCCAACGGCCTTATCACCCCCTCGGCGGAGAATACCCTCCGTCCCGCCGACACGGCCAGCCGCGCCGAGGTGGCCGGGATCCTGATGAACTTCAGCAACCGTTTCCTCGGTTAAATCCAACCTGTCATCCGCCCGGGTTTTCCCGGGCGGATTTTTTCTGCACCCTTTTGCCTGAGGTACATAGTATGAGACTGAGAGCGGCTCACAGCCGCCTCAAAACTTCATTTTCAGGAGGTACTCATTATGGGGTGCTGCAATAACGGCTTTGGCGGCGGTGGCTGCCTGTGGATCATCGTACTCATCCTCATCCTGTGCTGCTGCTGCGGCAATGGGAGCAGCTATAACAACAACAGCTGCGGCGGAAACAGTGGCTGCGGCTGCTGCTGAGACACATAAGCAATGCGCACCGGCCGCCCTTTGGGGCGGCCAGTGCCTTTTGTGGAGAAGAAGCGGCTGACACAGACGGCGGGGATATGATATAATAAATCAAAAACGCCCGCCGGAGATTCCGGGCCGGGCGGTGGAGGAGCGCCTATGAACTATTATATCAATCATAAGTCCCAGCCCAAGCCCGCCGCCCTGTCTCATACGGACGCACAATCGGTGCAGCGGGCCATGAACTTTCACCGCACCATCCCCGGCTATGAGCCCACCCCGCTGGTCTCTCTGCCTGCCCTGGCCCGGGAACTGGGAGTAGCCAAGCTGTGGGTGAAGGACGAGTCCAAGCGGTTTGGACTTAATGCTTTTAAGGCTCTGGGAGGCAGCTGGGCCATTGCCCGGTGGATGGGAGAGAAGCTGGGACTGGAGGGGGACGAGCTCACGTTCCCCGCCCTCACCGAGCCCAAAGCCCGGGAGAAACTGGGAGAGGTCACCTTCGTCACTGCCACGGACGGAAACCACGGCAGGGGCGTGGCCTGGGCGGCCCGGGAACTGGGCTGCCGGGCGGTGGTCTATCTCCCCAAGGGGAGCGCCCAGGAACGGCTGGACAATATTCTGGCCCTGGGGGCCCAGGCAGAGATCACCGACCTCAACTACGACGACGCGGTGCGTCTGGCCACCCGCAAGAGCGAAGAAAACGGCTGGGTGCTGATCCAGGACACCGCCTGGCCGGGCTATGAGCAGATCCCCGCCTGGATCATGGAGGGGTATACCACCCTGGCCGGGGAGATCTTTGATCAGCTGGCTGAGGCGGGGGAGGAGCCTCCTACCCACCTGTTTTTGCAGGCCGGCGTGGGCAGCTTTGCCGGAGCGGTGCTGGGCAGCGTCCGAAACCGGTGGGGGAAGAACTGTCCCGTCACCTGCATCGTGGAGCCCGACCAGGCCGACTGTCTGTACCGCACCGCCAAGGCAGCGGATGGGCAGCTCCACCCGGTGACCGGGGATATGAACAGCATGATGGCGGGGTTGTGCTGCGGGGAGCCCTGCACCCTGGCCTGGGACGTCCTGGGACCCTGTGCCGACGCCTTTTTGTCCTGCTCTGACGACTATGCCGCCCTTGGCATGCGGCTGCTGGGGCAGCCCCGGGGGAGCGATCCGGTGATCGTTTCCGGGGAATCCGGTGCAGTGGGCGTGGGAGCCCTGGCGGGTATTCTCCATGAGGAGGAGCTTCACGACCTGTGCTGGACACTGGGACTGGGAGAGCGATCCCGGGTACTGTGCATCAGCACCGAGGGAGATACGGACCGGGCCAACTATCAGAAGATCCTGCAAGAGAGAAAATAATAGCATCGACGCGCGTCCCAGTCAGGGACGCGCGCCGGTTTTTCATTTATTTATCCTGAGCCCGTTCCCGGAACATGAGGATGAAGGCGATGAGCAGGGGAAGAATGGCAATCAGAGCGGTCTGACTGTGCAGCCAACGACTGAGCAGACCGCTGGCCACCGCACCCACCACAAAGGTGAGGATGAGTCCGTAATACACACCCATCTTAGCCAGGGCGTCATGCTCCCGGTGAGACAGCCAGAAAAACAGGTGTTCTGTACCGCTTCTCAGGTTGCCGGTACACATGGTAGTGGCACAGCCGCAGCCGTTGAATTTCCGGAAGGAGTCTACCTGTACCGCGCTGGCAAAGGAGATCATAATGTTGGCCAGGGGATCCAGGGAGTGGGGAAGAAAAGCCACGGCTCCGATGACTACGCACTCCATCAGCAGCAGGTATTGCCGCCAGTGCAGCCATCCGCCCTCCTCGCCCAGCCGACGGCGCAGCAGCTCTGTGACCAGCACACCGGCGGTATAGGCCAGTACGGGCAGCAGATAGTGCAGAGCCTGGGACCAATTGCCCATGGAGAAATTGATGCCCAGCAGCACCAGGTTGCCCGTCTCCGCAGTGGCGAAGACCTGTCCCCGGTTTAAATAGCTGTATGCGTCCAGAAAACCTCCTGCCAGGGCCAGCAGAAGGCCGACCGGCAGAGTCTCTGAAGTTTGATAGCGCTTTTTCATGGGGTTACCTCACAAAATTCGGGGCGCCGCAGCTGCGGCGCCCCGAATAACCTATATATGGGAAACGGGATTACTCCGCCTTGGGGCCAGCGGCGACCAGAGCCTTGCCGGCGTCGTTGGTGGTGTACTTGGCGAAGTTCTTTACGAAGCGGGCGGCCAGATCCTTGGCCTTGGTGTCCCACTCGGTGGGGTCAGCGTAGGTGTTGCGGGGATCCAGGATGTTGGTGTCCACGCCGGGCAGCTCGGTGGGAACGGCCAGGTTGAAGTAGGGGATGGTCTTGGTCTCCGCCTTCAGGATAGAACCGTCCAGGATGGCGTCGATGATGCCGCGGGTGTCCTTGATGGAGATACGCTTGCCAGTGCCGTTCCAGCCGGTGTTGACCAGGTAGGCCTTAGCGCCGCTCTTCTGCATCTTCTTCACCAGCTCCTCACCGTACTTGGTGGGGTGCAGCTCCAGGAAGGCCTGGCCGAAGCAGGCGGAGAAGGTGGGGGTGGGCTCGGTGATGCCGCGCTCGGTGCCGGCCAGCTTGGAGGTGAAGCCGGACAGGAAGTAGTACTGAGTCTGCTCCGGAGTCAGGATGGACACGGGGGGCAGCACGCCGAAGGCGTCGGCAGACAGGAAGATCACGTTCTTGGCGTCGGGGCCGGCGGACACAGGACGCACGATCTTCTCGATGTGGTCGATGGGGTAGGAGACACGGGTGTTCTCGGTGACGGAGCTGTCAGCGAAGTCGCAGTGGCCGTTCTCGTCCACGGTGACGTTCTCCAGCAGAGCGTTGCGCTTGATGGCGTTGTAGATGTCGGGCTCAGCGTCCTTGTCCAGGTTGATGACCTTGGCGTAGCAGCCGCCCTCGAAGTTGAAGATGCCGTTGTCGTCCCAGCCGTGCTCGTCATCGCCGATGAGCAGACGCTTGGGATCGGTGGACAGGGTGGTCTTGCCGGTGCCGGACAGACCGAAGAACAGAGCGGTGTTCTCGCCGTTCATATCGGTGTTGGCGGAGCAGTGCATGGAGGCCATGCCCTTCAGGGGCAGGTAGTAGTTCATCATGGAGAACATGCCCTTCTTCATCTCGCCGCCGTACCAGGTGTTCAGGATGACCTGCTCGCGGGAAGTGAGGTTGAAGATGGCAGCGGTCTCGGAGTTGAGGCCCAGCTCCTTGTAGTTGGTGACCTTGGCCTTGGCAGCGTTGTAGGAGATAAAGTCAGGCTCGAAGTTCTCCAGCTCCTCAGCGGTGGGCTCGATGAACATATTCTTTACGAAGTGAGCCTGCCAAGCCACTTCCATGATGAAGCGGATGGCCATGCGGGAGTCGTGGTTGGCGCCGCAGAACACGTCCATCACGAACAGACGCTTGTTGGACAGCTCCTCCTGAGCCAGCTTCTTGCACTCGTCCCAAGCCTGCTGAGAGGCGGGCTTGTTGTCGTTCTTGAACTCGTCGGAGGTCCACCACACGGTGTCCTTGGAGGTGTCGTCCATAACAATGAACTTATCCTTGGGGGAGCGGCCGGTATAGATACCGGTCATAACATTGACGGCGCCCAGATCGGTGACCTGACCCTTATCATATCCTTCCAGACCGGGCTTGGTCTCCTCCTCAAACAGAGTCTCGTAGGAGGGGTTGTGGATGATCTCAGTGGTACCGGTGATCCCATATTTGCTCAGATCGATGGTTGCCATAGCGCATGACCTCTTTTCTATAATGATCTTCCCCTGGGCAGAAACGTCCTCTGCTCCGCGCGGAGAAGTCCCAAAACACAAATAATAATACACGGAGTTGGCAATAAAGTCAATTCCCCAAAGGATTGCAATTTAGTTATAGGTGATATTGCTGTTTTGCTATCCAAAGGTTGGATAATCAGCCAAAATCAGAGGGAGCGCGTCTCCTGCCGGCGCAGAGCCTTGGAAAGGGCGGCGAAGTCGGAAATAGACAGCCTCTCGCCCCGGATATTTTCAGGCAAGCCGCACTGAGCAATGGCGTTTGCAATTGCTTCCTTCTGATATGTGCCGCCTAAGGCAGAACTTAAACTGTTCAGTAAGGTTTTGCGCCGCTGGGCAAAGGCGGCCCGGACCACCTGGAAGAAATGCTTCGGGTCGTCCACCTCCGCAGGCGGGGTCTGGGGCACCATGCGCAGCACGGAGGAATTCACCTTGGGCGCGGGGATAAAGCAGGAGGGGGGCACGTCAAAGAGAATCTCCGGCTTGGTGTGGTACTGGCAGTACACCGAGAAGGCGCCGTAGTCGCCGGTGCCGGGGGCGGCGCAGATCCGCCGGGCCACCTCCCGCTGGATCATCACCGTGATGGAGCCAAAGCAGCCCGCCTCAATGAGGGCGGTGATGGCGGGGGTGGTGATGTTGTAGGGCAGATTAGCGCAGGCGATGGGGGAGAGCCCGGCCAGCTTTTCAGAGACCAGGGCGGGCAGGTTAGTTTTCAGCACGTCGCCGGGGAAGATCTCCGCGTTGGGATGGTCGGAGAGAGTCTCGGCCAGAATGGGCAGCAGGGAGCGGTCCAGCTCAATGGAGACAACCTTGTCCGCCCGCAGGGACAGCTCCCGGGTGAGGGGGCCGATGCCGGGGCCAACCTCCACTACGCCCACGCCGGGAGCGGCGCCGGAGGCGTCGGCGATGTCACGGGGGACCCAGTCCTCGATGAGAAAGTTCTGGCCCATGGATTTGGAGAACCGGAAGCCGTGGCGGGAGAGCAGGGCTTTGATGTCGTTGATATTGCAAAGGTCCATAAGACACCTCGAATGACTAGATTTTCCTCTTTATCATACTAAGAAAGGGGGCAGGCCGTCAAGGGCAGGGAAAGTTTCCCTTGCCTTTTCCCGGTGGATGGAGTACACTAGCCACGGCAGAGTAGAAGCACACGTGCTGGATCTGGCGCCTTAGTGTCGGCGGGACGGGGAGTTGTCCGCCGGACGAACAGTCCGCCTTTGGGCGGGCGGCAGTGTGTGTTTCGCATCCCGCTGCCGCAAAGACGGGGCGAAAAAATATGAATTCCTCCCTCTGTGCGGCATTCCCGAACCCGGGCTGCCAAAACAGACAGGAGGTTTTTTTATGTCCCAGACCCGCATCCCCATGAATTTGTACCGCACTCCCTTTACTCCCGCCTACTGGCGGGAGGCCAACGCCTGCGCCAAGGCCCTGAAGCTGTTGATGTTCGCAGCTCTGATGGTGGCCATGACACGGGCGCTGTCCCTTATTCCCGGCATTCCCATTGCCCATACCAAGCTCACCTGGGGCTTTCTGGCCCGGGGTCTGTGCGCCCTGGTGTGCGGTCCCACGCTGGGATTGATCTTTGCCTTTGTAGAGGATATCCTGGGCTTTATTCTCCAGCCCACCGGGGACTTTTTCCCCGGCTACACCCTGTCCACCATGGCAGGTGTGCTGGTGTATGCCCTGTGTTTCTACCGGGCCAAGATCACTGTGTGGCGGCTGGTGCTTGCCAACGTGCTGGTCAATCTGCTGGTCAATGCCGCCATGGGCAGCGTGTGGACCGTGATGATGCGCGGGGGTGTATATTGGGCCTGGTTTGTACCGAGCCTCATCAAAAATTTGGTGACCATCATTCCCAAGGCGGCGGTGCTGTATGTGCTGTTCCAGGCGCTGCTGCCCATTCTGCAGCGGATGGACCTGATTCCCAAGCAGGTGGACGGAGCCATCAAGGTATTTTAATTTTTCTTCCGCGGGGAGCCGATTTCGGCTCCCCGCTTGCTGTGGCAGGACCAAATTCGACCCGCTTCGACATCTTCTCTTGTATCCAGCCGGAAATTCTTTTATAATGGAGGGCAGAATGAGAGAAGGAGGGACGGGCGGTGAGCATGCTGGCCATTCTCTCCTTTTCCTTTACCGCAGCGGTGTTGTGTGCCAATGTTTTGCCCTTGGAGGGAGTTCGGTTCCCTCTGGGGTGCGCTTTTGTGTTGGCCTTTGCAGTTACGTTTCTGCCCCGCCTGAGACAAATGCCCCGAAGCCGGAAGGCGCGGTACGCCGCCTTCGGACTGGCCTTGGGATGCCTGTGGACGGCCGGGTATAGCCAGGTGTTCTGGGCTCCCGCTCAGGCTCTGGATGAGAAAACGGTGCGCCTTACGGCCACTATCTCACAGTGGCCCCAGGAGACCGACTACGGCGGCGTTTCGGTTTTAGCCCGGGCGGATACAGAAGGGTGGGTCACCGTGCCCATCCTCCTCTATGTGGATGAACAGGGCTCCGACCTGCGGCCCGGTGACCGCATCGAGACGGTGGTCCATTGCGCTCTGGCTGACCGGGCTTCGTCCGGGGAGGAGATCACCTACTACACGGCCAAGGGCATCTTTCTGACCGGGCAGGCCTACGGCCGCCTGGAGGTGGAACAACCAGACCGCATCCCGCTGCGGGATCAGCCCGCTTACTGGTCCCAGGCGCTGAAGGAGAGCATCGCCCAAACCTTTCCCGGCGATGTATCCGGGCTGGTACAGGCCTTGGTAACGGGCAACCGGGACAGTCTCACAGACCCCTTCACTACATCCCTCCAGCGCACAGGCCTGAGCCACACCGTGGCGGTGTCCGGCATGCACCTGGCCTTTCTGGCCGGACTTCTTTCCATGCTGCTGGGAAAATGGCGGCGGCTGGCTTCTCTGGTTACCATTCCGGTGACCTTGCTTTTCACCCTCACCGCCGGGTGTACCCCTTCCGTGGTGCGGGCAGCGGTGATGATCCTGCTGCTGCATATCGGTCCGCTGTTCTATCGGGAGCGGGACGAGTTTACCTCCCTGGGCAGCGCTCTTTTGCTGCTGCTTTTATATAATCCCTTCTCTGCGGCCCACATCGGGCTTCAGCTCTCCTTTGCGGCGGTGGCGGGTATCTTCCTGTGTGGCCAGCCCCTTCACGCGGCCCTTCTGGCTCGGATTCCCTTCCGGCCAGCAAAGCGGTGGACCTTCTGGTGGGCGATCCAGCTGGTACCCCGGTTTGTGGTATCTACCTTCTGTACCACATTGGGAGCTTCGGTGTTTACGGTGCCCCTCTCGGCCATTTATTTTCAATCCGTGTCCCTCATTGCACCCCTGTCCAACCTGCTGACTCTGTGGGCGGTGGGTATCCTGTTTGGAGCAGGGGTGCTGATCGGCACGCTGGGCGTGTTTCTTCCAGAACTGGCCGCTCTGCTTGCCCTGCCCATTGCGCCCTTGGGGCGCTACCTCAACTGGGTCGTGGACGGCCTGTCCAATCTTACCTTCTCTGCTGTCACCACCAACAGTGTCTATTACCGCGCCTGGCTGGTGCTGGTGTACCTCATTTTGATCCTGATTCCCATCCTGCCGGGCAAGAAACGGTGGATCATCCCCACCTGCTGCGGTGTGGCCACCCTGTGCCTGGCCATGCTCCTTAACGCGTGGAGCTTCTGGTGGGGGAGCGGGGCGGTTACGGTGTTGAACGTAGGCCAGGGGCAGAGCGTGCTGGTGCGCAGCGGAGGCTTTTTGTGCCTGGTGGACTGCGGCGGGGACAGCTATGACAACGCCGGAGATACTGCTGCCGACTTCCTGGGAGACTACGGGGTAGGGCGGCTGGACCTGTTGGTGCTCACCCACTTCCACGCGGACCATGCCAACGGGGTGACGGAACTGTTGAAACGGGTACAAGTAGATACCCTTGCCATCCCGCCTGCCACCGGGGAGGAGGAACCCCTGCGGGATGAAATTTTGTCGGCCGCGGAGGCGTGGGATGTGGAGGTCCTGGAGGTGGGAGAGGACACCCTCCTTACCCTGGACGAGGATCGAACCATCCAGCTCTATGCGCCCCTGGGCGCGGGAGAGACCAACGAGGCAGGGCTGACCTGTCTCATTTCCACAGGAGATTTTGATACCCTCATCACCGGGGACATGGGCGCCGATGTGGAGCAGCAGCTCCTGGCCCACACCGACCTGCCCGACCTGGAGGTGCTGGTGGCGGGCCACCACGGCTCCAAATCCTCCACCTCGGAGCAGCTGCTGGCGGCCACTGCCCCGGATTACGCGTTCCTCTCGGTGGGAGAGCACAATACCTACGGCCATCCCGCCCAGGAGACGCTGGAACGCCTGGCGGCGGCAGGCTGCCGCATCTACCGCACCGACCTGCAGGGGAATATTACCTTGCGCATTGGAGCGGCGGTTGAGACCGAACGATCAGATTCACAATAAGGAGGCGCGGGTTATGCCCCCAAAAGCAAAGGCCGATACGGCCGGATATCAGAAATTGAAAAAGGACCTGTCGGCGGGCACGCCGGGGCAGCTCTATCTTCTCCACGGGGAGGAGACCTACCTGCGGGACTACTACCTGGGGAGGCTCCGGGAGAAGGTTCTGGCCGGAGGGCTGGAAGAGTTCAACTTCCACCCCATCGCCGCCAAGGATATGTCTCCCCACACCCTGGAGGAGGCCATCGACTGCCTGCCCATGATGGCGGAGCGTACCCTGGTGCAGGTCACCGATTTTGACCTCTTTAAGGCGGGGGAGAAAGACCGGGAGGCCTATGGCAAGCTGCTCAGCCAGCTGCCCGACTACGTGTGTCTCGTCTTTGTGTTTGATTTGGTCCCCTTCAAAATGGATGCCCGGACCAAATTTTCCGCCGTTATCAAGCAGGCGGGAACGGTGGTCAACTTTGTCCGCCAGGACCAGGGAGATCTGGTGGACTGGGTGCGGCGTCGGTTCCGGGCGCTGGGGAAGGATATCGACTCCAAGCTGGCCCTGGACCTGATTTTCCTGTGCGGCGACCTGATGACCAACCTCATCGGGGAGATCGAGAAGATCGGGGCCTATGCCAAGGGGGTGCACATCACCCGCCAGGACATCGACGCGGTGGCTACCCCCCAGCTGGACGCGGTGGTGTTCCGGATGACCGACGCCATCGGCGAGGGAAAGTTTGATCAGGCGGCCTCGGTGCTGGGAGAGCTCTACCAGATGCAGGAGCCGCCCATTAAAATCATGTGGTCTCTGGGGCGGCAGATGCGCCAGCTCTACTCCGCCCGCCTGGCCCTGGAACAGGGGAGAGGGCCGTCCTACGTGGCCGCCCTGTGGGGCATCAAGCCCTACCCGGCGGAGAAGCTGGTGAACAGCGCCCGGCGCTTCACCCTGGGCTGGTGCCGCAAGGCGGTGGTGCGGTGCGGCCAGGTGGACCTGGCCATGAAGTCCACCGGTCAGGACGGCCAGGAGCTGCTCACCGGCCTGCTGCTGGAGTTGGCGACCCCTGCCGCGCCCAAGGCAGCCCGGCGGTACTGAGGTGGCGGCTATGCACATAAAAATACAGGAGGCCATTGCCGTGGAGGGCCGCTACGACAAGAACACCCTCTCCCAGGTGGTGGATACCCTTATCATTGAAACAAGGGGCTTTGGCATTTTCAAGGACCCGGAGCGGATGGCTCTGCTGCGCAAGGCGGCAGAAAAGCGCGGGCTCATTGTCCTCACCGATTCGGACGGAGCGGGATTTGTTATCCGAAACCGGATCAAGGGGGAGATCCCGGCAAAATACCTCAAGCACGCCTATATCCCCGACGTCTACGGCAAGGAGCGCCGCAAGCGCAAGGCTGGCAAAGAGGGCAAGCTGGGGGTGGAGGGAATGCCCCCTCAGGTGCTGGAAGATGTGCTGCGCCGGGCGGGAGCCACCTTCCTGTCGGGAGACGGCCCGGAGAAGGGAGGCGCCGCCCTTACCAAGGGAGACCTGTTCGTGGCGGGACTTACCGGACGGCCGGACAGCGCCCAGCGGCGGCAGGCGCTGCTCAAGCAGCTCGCCCTGCCCGAGCACATGAGCGCCAACGCCCTGTTGGAGGTGCTCAACACCTGCTATACCGCCCAGGAGACCCTGGAGCTGCTGGGGCTGGAGAAAAGATAACAAAAAACGCGGGACACAGAAGCGATCACTTCTGTGTCCCGCGTTTTTTACATCAGAGGGGCGAACACCCGCAGAATATTGCGGTAGAGCTGTACCAGGGGATTGAGCCGCCGGTGCTTGCGCAGAGAGATGCGCTCGCATACCTTCAGGGTCTCCTCAAAGTCGGCGCGAATGTCGTGGATACAGGGGGCCTCGCACAGCCACACGCCGTCCTCGAAGTGGAGAAACAGGCTGCGGTAGTCCAGGTTGACCGTGCCCACCACGGCAAAGCGGTCATCCACCACAAAGTTTTTTGCGTGGATAAAGCCAGGGGTGTACTCGTAGATTTTTACTCCCGCCTTCAGCAGAGGGGGGTAGTGGGCTCGGGTGACCTCAAAGACGTAGCGCTTGTCGGGAATATGGGGAGTGATGATGCGCACATCCACACCCGATTTGGCGGCGTTGCAAAGAGCGGTGTTGGTGGCCACATCGATGACCAGATAGGGGGTAGTGATATAGATATACTTCCGGGCCTTGGCGATCATGTTCAGATACACCGACTGGCCCACCGGCTCCTGGTCCAGGGGAGTGTCCGTGTAGGGCTGGACGTAGCCCGTCCAGGGCCGGGCAGGGGAGGGGGCGGGCCGGAAACGGTCAAACTCCTCTTCCCAGCCGCAGCAGTGGTCCCACATGGACAAGAACATTACCGCCATGGACCACACCGCGTCTCCCTCCAGCAGGATGACGCTGTCCTTCCAGTGGCCGAAGCGCTCATGCTGGTTGATATACTCGTCGGCCAGATTGATGCCTCCGGTAAAGCCCACCTGGCCGTCAATGATCATCAGCTTGCGGTGGTCCCGATTATTGAGCCGCAGGGACATGACAGGGACAAAGCGGTTAAAGACCCGGCACTGGATACCCCGGGCGGCCATCTGCTCGTTGTAGTCCCGGGGCAGGGTGAACATGCAGCCCATGTCGTCGTAGATGAGGCGCACTTCCACCCCCTGGGCCGCCTTTTCCTCCAGAATGTCCAGAATGCTGTCCCAGAATTTCCCGGGCTGAATAATAAAGTACTCCAAAAAGATATAGTGCTTGGCCTTTTTCAGCTCTTCCAGCATCCGGGGAAAGGCCAGATCGCCCAGTGCGAAATACTCGGTCTCTGTGTTGGTGTAGGCGGGGCAGCAGGCGTAGTTTTCCAGGTAGCGGGCCTGGCTGGCGGCGTCCTCCCCCAGGGGGAGCAGGTCGTCGGCCTTAAAGTCCGCTTTTAAGTTTTCTTCCGATTGTTCCGCGATGCGCTTCATGCGCCGGGTAATGCGCTTGGGGATGTGTCCGCCGCCCACCAGCAGATAGAAGATGCCGCCGAACACCGGGAAGGGCAGCACCAGCAGCAACCAGGCGATCTTGTAAGCCGGGTCGATGCTGCTGCCCAAAATCAGCATAGCGGCTACTACGCTCAGGGCGATGCAGCACCAATAAAACCCCTGGGTGTGGCCGGAGAAAAACATCACCATCACAATGAGAGAAACTACCTGGGCCAACAGGGACAGCCCTACCACCACCGAGCGGTGAAACAGGATATACAGCACTTTTTTCAAGGCCAGATCACCTCCGTTCCAGGGTAGGGCACGTCAGATCAGCCGGGTCAGGGAGCACTGGATCTCCCCGCCCTCGATGAGAATGGTGCCGTAGCTGCTGCGGCTGGTCCCCGGATTCATCACCCACAAGCCATCCTCCAGCTGTTGGCAGTAGGCGCGGTGGGTGTGACCGAAGAGGAGAATATCCGCCCCGGCCTTGCGGGCGTCGGCGATGGCCGCGTCGTAGCTCCCCTTGACCCGCCACAGGTGGCCGTGGGAGAGAAGAATGGTTTTGCCCTGGAGCGTAATCAGCTTTTTCACGGGCTCGGTGGTCCAGCCATCGCAGTTGCCGGGTACCATGCAGATGGGTAGGCGGGGATAGACATAGGACAGCTCCTCCGCATCGGTGATGAGGTCGCCCAGGTGGATGACCTGGGCGGGCTGCTGCTCATCGATGGCCTCGATCATGTCGCCGCGGGAGCGGTGGGAGTCGGAAAAAACAAGGATTTTCAAAGTTGTCACCTTACCTGTCGCGCCGCATATACTGAAACCGAAGTGAGAAAAGGAGGAATCGTGTATGCAGCGTCAAAATAAAAATCAAGAGTCGTTGCTCCGGGGCGAGAGCGGCGAGGCGATCCGCCGTCTGGCCGGCTCCGGAGACGCCCAGCAGCTGGTAGCCATGCTGCGCTCCAAAGGGGGCGTACAGCAGGCGGCTCAGGCCGCAGCCAAGGGGGATGCCAGTCAGCTGATGGAGATGATGAACCAGCTTATGAGCACCCCGGAGGGGGCTCAGCTGGTGGAACGGATCAGCCGCCAGGCCAAGGAGTCAGGGCTGACCTGAGAAACTGTGCGGGGAAGGGGGGAGCGATGTGGGCGAATTTGAGGAGAAACTGAACAGCATCCTGGGGGACCAGCAGGCCATGGGCCAGATCATGGCTTTGGCCCAGTCCCTGGGCAAGCAGTCTCCTCCGGATCAGGAGGAGAAGGATACAGCGCCCGAACCTGCCGAGGACGCGCCCCCCGACCTGTCCCAGCTCATGGGGAACCTAGATCCCAAAATGGTGCAGCTTGGCATGCGACTCATGCGGGAGTACCAGCAGGACGACGGACAGAACACCGCCCTGCTCCAGGCTCTGCGCCCCTACCTGCGGGAGGAGCGGCGGGGGCGGCTGGACAAGGCGGTCCAGATCGCCAAAATGTCCCGCCTGCTCCGGGTGGCTTTGGGGTCGCTGGGAGGGAAGGGGGAGGACACACTTGTATAACCGTTATATCCCGGATGGGGCGGTTTATACCCGGGTGACCATGGATGACGACGAGCCCCGCCGTCCCAGAGAACCGGAGCGCCAAGAGAAGCAGGAGCACCGGGAGCGTCCGCGGTCTCAGGGGCGCTCCCACCCCGGCCTCCCCCCGCCCGTCCTGCCGGAGGGCGTTTCCAGCAGCTTGAAGAGCCTCATTTCCTCTCTGGGACTGGAGAAGCTGGACAGCGGAGATTTGCTGTTGTTTCTTATCCTTTTGCTTCTGCTCAAGGAGGGGGATGACCTGGAGATGATCATTGCCCTGGGTCTCACCCTGCTTATGGGGCTGGGAGAGGGAGAGGAAAAATAAAAAACAGGGACGGCCCTGGGCCGCCCCTGTATGGCTATTTAAGACTGTACTGTATGGAGCTCAGTCCCGTCGGGCAGCGCAAAGGAGGCGGTGGTGGGACAGGGGGTCTGTACCTGGGTGTAGGCGGTCATGCGGTAGACCAGCTGACCGTTCTGCTCCCGCTCGGCGCTGACCAGCAGACCGGTGTCGGTGCTGATCCAGTAGCGCTCCACCACCGTGTCCGACACCTGGACCTGAAGGTAGACACAGGGCCACACGTCCCGGCGCTCATAGCCGGTCTGGGTAATGGTATCCTTGTCCAGGTCCAGCACGTCCTCATAGGTGGGGATGTGCTGGGTGAGGTCGGCGGAATACTCGTCGGCGGGGAAGGAGCGGTAGCTCTCCGAACCCTCATACCAGTAGTAGGTGGTGTCTTCTCCGGTGAGATCATGGCGTACCGCTCCGGACGGGAGGATCTGACGGGTGTGGGACCAGCCCCCGTCCTGCCAAAATTGCACCGAGGTGCTGTGGGAGCCGTCGCTCCACAGAGTTTCCACGGTCAGCTCCCGGTAGTAGCTCTCCGGCCGGGAGAGGGAGGCCACAATGCTCTGCACCGTCTCCGGGGTGACGTCTACCTGCCAGAACTGGTCGTCCTGCCCCTGGACAGAGCTGTCGCCGCCATCCGATGTATCCTCGTTGAGCTGGGCCAGCGAGACGGAGGGGATGTTCACCAGAAACAGGCTGCGGCCAAAGCTGGCAAACATGGCTACCACAATGAGACAGGTGATGGCAATGGCGATCGCCAGCCGGTTTTTGGAGTCCAAGACCTCACCTCCTTACGTTGTTGTGGGATACGCTCAGCGTCCGGTGAAGGGATCGGGAGCCTCGCTGCGCAGGCCGAAGTGCCACTCGATAGCGTCGTCCCCACGGGACCAAGTCCCGCGGGGGCCCCCAATTTTTTCATCTGCTCGGGGCGAGTGAATCGCCCTGGCATCAAGGTTTTGCCAGAGGCAAAACGCTTGGTATCGCCGACGCCATGAGAACTGGCACACGGAATTATACTCCAAATTCGTCGGGCTTATCTGCACACAGGTCGAAATGCCACTCGATGGCGTCGGCGATGCGGCGGCAGGCCTGACCGTCGCCGTAGGGGTTGACCGCGTGGGCCATGGCCTGGTAGGCCGCGGGGTTGGTGAGCAGTTCGTTGGCCATGGAGAAGATGACCTCCTCCTCCACGCCCGCCAGCTTGACGGTGCCCGCCTCTACCGCCTCAGGACGCTCGGTCTCTTTCCGCAGGACAAGCACCGGCTTGCCCAGAGCGGGAGCCTCCTCCTGAAGGCCGCCGGAGTCGGTCATCACCAGATGGCAGCGGGCCATGAGGTTGTGCATCTCGTCTACCGCCAGAGGAGCGATGAGGTGGATGCGGGGGTGGTTGTCCAGATACTTATGGGCCGCCTCCTGGACCACAGGGGAGAGGTGTACGGGGTAGACCAGCTCCACCTCGGGGAAGGCGTCGGCAATGCGGCGCAGGGCGGTCATGATGTTGGTCATGGGCTGGCCGTAGTTTTCCCGGCGGTGGCAGGTGACCAAGATCACCTTCCGGTTCTCATAATCCAGATTGTTGAGAATATCCTCTGCAAAGGTAAAGTCCTTTACGACGGTGGTCTGGAGGGCGTCAATGACGGTGTTGCCGGTAAGGAAGACTCCCTGGGTGATATTCTCACGCTGGAGGTTCTTCTGATTGGCCACGGTGGGGCAGAAGTGCAGGTCGGCAATGGCGCCCACCATCTTCCGGTTCATCTCCTCGGGGAAGGGGGACCACTTGTCGTAGGTACGAAGGCCAGCCTCCACATGGCCCACAGGGATCTGGTGGTAGAAGGCGGCCAGAGCACCGGCGAAGGTAGTGGAGGTGTCGCCGTGGACCAGAACCAGGTCGGGCTTGGCCTCATTGAGCACATCGTCCATGCCGGTGAGGCACTTGGAGGTGATGGTGGACAGGGTCTGCCGGGGCTGCATGATGTTCAGGTCATAGTCGGGCTTCAGCTTAAAAATCTCCAGCACGCTGTCCAGCATCTCCCGGTGCTGGGCAGTGACGCAGCACAGGGCACGGATGCCCGGACGCTTTTGCAGCTCCAGGGCCAGGGGGGCCATTTTGATGGCCTCAGGCCGGGTGCCGAAGATGGTCATAACAGTGACAGGTTTCATTTGTCAGAACGCTCCTCTTCACCAAAAAAGTAGTCGTTGCCAGCCACGTCAGAGGGGGGCTGGTGCAGTTTGCGGGGACGGGCTCCGGTGCGGCCCTGGGAGGGGGTATCGGACTGATTGCGTCCGTTGACCCGGTCCAGGTAGAGCTTGGCGGACACGCCGCCGGCGGCACACAGGGCCAGCAGGAACAACATGGCCTTGAGCACATTGGTGGTAGTGAGCACCACGGCGCTCAGGCCCAGAATGGCGCTGATGATATACAGGACTGCCACCGCCTGCTTCTGAGAAAAGCCCATGTCGATGAGCCGGTGGTGGATATGGCCGCGGTCGGGGGCCATGGGGCTCTGGCCGTGGGACACCCGGCGGAAGATGGCAAAGCAGGTGTCGAAGATGGGCAGGCCCAGCATGAGGAAGGGGACGGCAAAGGAGATAATTGCGTAGGACTTAAACAGTCCGTCGATGGAGACGGTAGCCAGAATAAAGCCCAGGAAGGTGGAGCCGGTGTCCCCCATGAAGATCTTTGCGGGGTTAAGGTTGTAGGGCAAAAAGCCGATGCAGGCGCCCGCCAGGGCGGCCATGAGCAGAGCGGTGTCGGGCTCGGCCACGGTGAGGGCGATGACCAGCATGGTCATGGAGCTGATAGTAGACACGCCGCAGGCCAGGCCGTCCAGGCCGTCAATGAGGTTGACCGCGTTGGTGATGCCCACGATCCATAGCACGGAAATGGGGATGGACCAGATGCCCAGCACCCAGTAGGGCTCACTGCTGAAAATGTTGGGGTTGGAGAGAATGTCGATCTGGTTGCCCATGAGGACAGCTACCAGAGCGGCAGCGATCTGGACGAAGAACTTAGGCAGGGCGGGCAGAGCGTAAATGTCGTCAAAGATGCCCAGGATCACGATGATGACGCCGCCCAGCAGCATGCCGCGCACCGGGGTAGACAGAGGGACAAAAATCAGGGCGCTGAGGATAAAACCAAAGAAGATGGCCAGGCCGCCCATGCGGGGGATGGGGTGGTTGTGCATGCGGCGGTTGTCCTTGGGCACATCCACCGCACCGATCTTAAAGGCCAGGGAGCGTACTACCGGGGTGGCAATGAACGCTACAATGGCGGCTACCAGCAGGGCTGCCGCCACCGCCCCCAGAACAGAGACTTGAACAGGCATGAGAAATTACCTCATTTTAGATTGATTTCCGATTGATTTTCAAAAGAAAACGTGCGGGATAGAGTATCATCCCGTCAATTTTCTGCATAAATTCAGGAAGGCACAGAAGGGAAGCGAAGCTTCCCACAAAGTTCTTTTGCCTACTTTTCTTTCAAGAAAAGTAGGTTAGCGGGCGACGAAGCCCACCTTCTTATAGACCTTGCGCAGGGTCTTGTTGGCCACATAGGAGGCCTTCTCCGCACCGGCCTTGTAGACGCTCTCCAGATAGGCCTTATCCTTCAGGATGCGTTCGGTCTCCTCCCGGATGGGACGCAGGCACTCGATGACCGCCTCGCCCACGGCGGGCTTGAAGGCGCCGTAGCCCTGGCCGTCAAACTCGGCCTCGATCTCCTCCATGCTCTTGCCGGTAACGGCCGCATAGATGCTCATCAGGTTGGACACGCCGGGCTTGTTCTCCGGATCAAAGCGGACGCAGCGCTCGGTGTCGCTGTCAGTGATGGCCCGCTTGAACTTGCGCTGGATGTCCTCCGGCTTTTCCATGAGGAAGACGCAGCCCTCAGGGATGGACTTGCTCATTTTGCTGTCGGGAGCGTTGAGGGACATGATGCGGGCGCCGGTCTTGGGAATGTAGGGCTCGGGCACCTTAAATACATCGCCGTAGATGTTGTTGAAGCGCTGGGCCACATTGCGGGTGAGCTCTACGTGCTGCTTCTGGTCGTTGCCCACGGGAACGAAGTCGGGTTGGTAGAGCAGGATGTCAGCGGCCATGAGGGCGGGGTAGGTGAAGAGACCGCCGTTGATGTTGTCGGCATGCTTGGCCGACTTGTCCTTAAACTGAGTCATGCGGCTGAGCTCACCAAACATGGTGTAGCAGTTGAGCACCCAGCCCAGCTCGGCGTGAGCGGGAATGTGGGACTGGATGAACAGGGTGTTCTTCTCCGGATCCAGGCCGCAGGCAATGTACTGGGCCAGCTGGGTGAGAGTGCGCCGGCGCAGGTCAGCGGGGGTCTGCCGCACCGTGATGGTGTGCATATCGGCCATAAAATAATAGCAGTCAAACTCTTCGGCCCGGGCGCCCCAGTTTTTGATGGCGCCCAGGTAGTTGCCCAGGTGCAGGTCGCCGCTGGGCTGAATGCCCGAGAGCATAACTTTCTTTTTGGTTTCTTCCATAATAAAACACAACCTTTTCAGGGAAATCCCTATATGCAGAATGATACCAATACAGCATAGCACATTTTTCCCCGCGTGGCAATCGTACCGGGCGGAATTTCATGGTTTCGTTACATTTCCGGCGTAAGAGGGGAAAGGAGGGCGGGAAGGGTTGTCAAATGGGGAAAAATCGGCTATAATTGCCTGCAAGAAATCAGGCGGCCCAGCCGCTTACGGAGGGAACAGTATGGCTTTGGATCATAAGTATTTTGAGGAGATGGAGGCCAAAATCCCCAAGGGGAAGGTCCGTACCCGTTTTGCCCCCTCTCCCACGGGCTATATGCACATCGGCAATCTGCGTACCGCCCTGTACACCTGGCTTATCGCCCGCAATGCCGGGGGCACCTTTATCCTGCGCATTGAGGACACCGACCAGACCCGCCAGGTAGAGGGTGCTACCGAGCTTATCTACAAGACTCTGGCCGAGTGCCACCTGGACCACGACGAGGGTCCTGATGTGGGCGGCCCTGTGGCTCCTTATGTCCAGACCGAGCGCCGGGACACCTATGGCAAGTATGCCCAGCTGCTGGTGGAGAAGGGCCACGCCTACTACTGCTTCTGCGAGAAGACGGAAAGCGAGGAGGACTCCGGCGAGTTTGACCGTGGCGAGGATCCCTGCCGCTCTCTGAGCCTGGAGGAGGCTCAGGCCCGGGTGGATGCGGGCGAGCCCTACGTCATCCGCCAGAAAATCCCCTACGAGGGCACCACCACCTTCCACGATGCCATCTTCGGCGACATCACCGTGGAGAACAAGACCCTGGATGACCAGGTGCTCATCAAGCGGGACGGCCTGCCCACCTATAACTTTGCCAACGTCATCGATGATCACCTGATGGGCATTACCCATGTGGTCCGCGGCAGCGAGTATCTGTCCTCTGCCCCCAAGTATAACCTGCTCTACGAGGGCTTTGGCTGGGACATCCCCACCTATGTGCACTGCTCTCCCGTCATGCGGGACGCCCAGCACAAGATGTCCAAGCGCCACGGCGACCCCTCCTATGAGGATCTGAAGAACCAGGGCTTCCTCACCGATGCCATTTTGAACTACGTGGCTCTGCTGGGCTGGTCCCCCCGGGGCGAGCTGGCCGAGCAGGAGGTATTCTCCCTGGAGGAGCTGGCTAAGGCCTTCGACCTGGAAGGAATGTCCAAGTCTCCCGCCATCTTCGACATTGAGAAGCTCACCCACTTCAACGCCATGTACCTGCGGGCCATGTCTCCCGAGGACTTTGCCAAGGTGGCCGAGCCCTATATCCGCCAGAGCGTGAAGAATGAGGCCATGTCGGTCTCCGACATTGCTGCCCTGCTCCAGGCCCGGTGCGAGCGTCTCACCGACATCCCCGAGAAGGTGGACTTCTTCGACCAGCTGCCTGAGTACAGTGTGGACCTGTTCACCAATAAGAAGTCCAAGTGCAACCCCGAGGTGGCCAAGGACATGCTCTCCGCCGCCATCGGTATGCTCTCCAACCTGCCCGCCTGGAACCAGGCCATGATCCACGAGTCCCTGGTGGGCCTTGCCGAGGGTATGGGCGTGAAGAACGCCACCCTGATGTGGCCGGTGCGTATCGCTGCCGCCGGTAAGGCGGTCACCCCCGGTGGAGCCGTGGAGATCTGCTGCATCCTGGGCCGGGAGGAGACGGTGCGCCGCCTCAAGATCGGTTTGGAGAAATTGGGATAATATCCACTGCATGTTGGGAGAGCCCCGGCTTTTGCCGGGGCTTTTCCTTTTGTCCGGACTATGCTACAATAACAGCGATATTATGGATGTGAGGAAAGGAGGACAGGCCCATGCTAAAGCTGATCTTAGGCCGAGCAGGCTGCGGCAAGACCACCACAGTGCTGAAGCGCCTGTGCCAGGCGGGCCGGGAGCGGCGGCAGGTGCTGATGGTCCCGGAGCAGCAGTCCCACCAGGCCGAGCGTGCCCTTTGTAAAGCTGGGGGAGACGAGGTATCCCTGTACGCCGAGGTGCTGTCCTTCAGCCGTTTGGCCAACCGGGTGTTCCTGGCCGCGGGAGGCGTGGGAGAGCCGGAGCTGGACAGCGGCGGACGGCTGCTGCTCATGTACCAGGCGGTGAAGGCGGTGTCCCCAGAGCTGACCGTGTACGCCCGTCCTTCCCGCCGTCCCGCCTTTCTGGAAAACCTGCTGGCCACGGTGGACGAGCTGAAAAGCTGCTGTGTCCAGCCTCAGCTGCTCCTCCAGGCGGGGGAGGAGGTGGAAGGGCCCGAGGGGGACAAGCTGCGGGATCTGGGGCTCATCTGCGGGGCCTATCAGGCGCTCACTGCCCGCACCGCCCTGGACCCCCGGGACCGGCTGACCCGCACGGCGGAGAAGCTGGCCATTTGCCCTTGGGCCCGGGATATGGACCTGTGGCTGGACGGCTTCACCGACTTCACTCCCCAGCAGGGGGAGGTGCTTGCCCAGCTTATGGCCCAGGCCCACCAGATCACCGTCACCCTCACCTGCGACCACATGGAGGAGGACGAGGGGGGGACCGGCATCTTTTCTCCTGCCCGGCGTACTGCTGCTATGCTGGTACGGCTGGCTAAGGAGCGGGGCATTTCCTGTGAAGTAGAAATCCTTTCTGGCGACTGCTCTTTCAGAGTTCCTGCCCTCGAAAAGGTGGAGCGGGAGCTGTTCGGTCCTCAGGAAGAGCCCGTCTCCTGTGAAGGAGCAGTGGAGCTCCACCGTGCCCTCACCCCGCGCTCTGAGGTGGAGTGGGCGGCCTCCCGCATCCGTACCCTGGTGCGGGAGGAGGGACTGCGCTACCGGGACATTGAGGTGACGGCCCGGGATTTTGGAACCTATCAGCCCCTCATCGAGTCGGTGTTTCCACGGTATCAGGTACCCGTGTTCGCCTCGGCCATGACGGACATTCTGGAAAAACCCATCCTCACCCTGGTGACGGCGGCCCTGGAGACGGTGGCGGGGGGCTACCGCTACGACGATGTGTTCCGCTATCTGAAAACCGGCCTCACCGATCTTCCCGAGGAGGATCGGGATTTATTGGAAAACTACGTCCTCAAGTGGAATCTGCGGGGGAGCCGCTGGACCCAGACAAAACCCTGGAATATGCACCCCCGGGGCTACGGCTTCCCCATGACGGAGGAGGACAAGACCCTGCTGGAGCGGCTGGACCGCGCCCGCCGCCAGGTGGCCGAGCCCCTGGAGCTTTTGCGAAAAAACACAAACAAAACCGGAGAGGGTCAGGCCATAGCCCTTTACAGCTTTTTGGAGAATATCGGCCTTCCGGAGCGGCTGGAGGAGCGGGTGGCCGCCCTGCGGCAGCGGGAGCAGCCCGCCCTGGCCGAGGAGTACCGCCAGCTGTGGGAGATCGTCTGCGGCGGTCTGGAGCAGTGCGCCCAGCTGCTGGGAGAGACTCCCATGGAGCTGGAGGAGTTTGCTGCCCTGTTCCGGCTGGTGCTGTCCCAGTACGACGTGGGCACCATTCCCGTCTCCCTGGACCGGGTGACGGCGGGAGAGACTACCCGCCAGACCGGCCAGCACGGCAAGGTTCTGTTTCTGCTGGGGGCGGACGATGCCTCCATCCCTCAGGTGTCCACCCCGGCGGGGCTGCTGTCTGACGACGACCGCTCCCTGCTGGCATCCTACGGCCTGGAGCTCAACCAGACCGCCCGGGATTTGCTGTACCGTGAGATGACTACCGTCTACCTCACCTGCGCCCGGCCCACCCAGAAGCTTATCGTCTCCTGGCCGGGCCAGAGCGGCGCGGGAGAGGAGCGCCGCCCCTGCTTCCTGGTGGAGCGGCTGCGGCTGCTGTTCTCCGATCTCACCGTGGAGCGGGAGGAGGACCTGTATGGCCGCTTCCGCCTCCAGGCTCCCCTGCCTGCCCTGGAGCAGGCGGGACGCAGCCAGAGCGCCCACGACGCCCTGCTGGCCCTGCCGGAGTACGCCCCCCTGGTGGAGCGGCTGGACCGGGCTGCCCGGTGGGAGCGGGGCAGATTGTCCCGCGGGGCCGTGGAGCGGCTCTACGGCCACCGGGTGCCCATGTCGGCCTCCCGGATGGATAAGTACAAATCCTGCCATTTCTCCTACTTCATGCGCTACGGCCTCCAGGCGGAACCCCGCAAGCCTGCCGGCTTTACAGCGCCGGAGTACGGAACCTTTGTCCACTATGTGCTGGAGCACGTTCTCAAGGACGACGCTTTCCAGCAGACCACCCTGCCTGGCTGGGAGGACGAACAGGACCAGGAGCGCCGGGACCGAGTGGCCGAGCTCACCCGGCAGGCGGTGGAGCAGTACGTCCGGGAGGAGCTGGGCGGCCTGGAGCAGCAGAGCGAGCGCTTCCAGTATCTGTTCTGCCGACTGCTGCGTTCCGTCCAGGCGGTGGTGGACAACGTGACCCAGGAAATCTGGGCCTCCAAATTCCGGCCCATCTCCTTTGAGCTGGGCTTTGGCAGCGGCAAGGACCTGCCCCCGGTGGAACTTACCGTGGGGGATGTGACCCTGAGCATCACCGGCTTTGTGGACCGGGTGGATGGCTGGGAGAAGGACGGACGGCTCTACCTGCGGGTGGTAGACTACAAAACAGGACGCAAGTCTTTTGACTTAACAGAGGTTTGGAACGGACTGGGCCTTCAGATGCTTCTCTATCTCTTCACCCTGGAGGATCGGGGAGAGAAATTCTACGGCAAACCAGTGGAGGGTGCAGGGGTCCTGTACCTCCCTGCCCGGGACGCCATCATCAAGGGCAGCCGCTCCATGTCGGATGACGCCTGGCGCAAGCAGCTGGACAAGGAGCTCACCCGCAGCGGCCTGGTGCTCAGCGATCCGGCGGTGCTGGACGCCATGGAGGAGCCGGGGGAGAAGGGCTACCGCTTTTTGCCCTTAAAGGTGTCCAAAAGTACCGGGGAGATCTCCGGTGAAGCTCTGGCCACTGCCGAGCAGCTGGGCAAGCTGGGCGGCCACATCCAGAAGGTGCTGGAGGAGATTTGTGAGGAGATTGCCCAGGGGAACATCGCTGCTGATCCCTTCTGGCGTGGGCCGGAGAAAAACGCCTGCCGCTACTGCGACTACGCCCAGGCCTGTCACTTTGAGGAGGGCCGGGGCGGCGACGGCAAGCGGTGGCTGGCCAGTGTGAAAAGCCGGGAGTTTTGGGAGAACGTGGCCCGGGAGGAAAACTGACCCGAGAAACGGATATTTTGGAAAGAAGGCGCTTAATTATGTGGGCGGTATTTGCTCTGCTGTCGGCGGTATTTGCCGCGCTGACCTCGATTTTGGCTAAGCTGGGAATGGGGGAACTCAACTCCAACCTGGCCACCGCCATTCGTACGGTGGTGGTGCTCATTATGGCATGGGCTATCGTATTTATGACTGGAAAACATCATGAGATGGGAGATATCACCGCCCGGAGCTGGCTGTTTCTGGTGTTGTCCGGAGTGGCCACCGGGCTGTCCTGGCTGTGCTACTACCGGGCGCTCCAGCTGGGACCGGCCAGCAAGGTGGTGCCCATTGATAAGTTCAGCGTGGTCATTTCCATGGTGCTGGCCTTTGTGGTGCTGAAAGAGGTCGTGGACGTGAAGACGGTGGTGGGCGGTCTGCTCATTACTGCGGGCACATTTGTATTGATTTTGTGAGTTTGGAAGAAGGAGGCGTGCCGCCATGGCCTTTCCCTTGACCGAAGAACAACGGAAGATCGTAGACGACCGGGGCGGGGAGCTGCTGGTGTCGGCAGCGGCCGGTTCTGGTAAGACCCGGGTACTGGTGGAACGGCTGCTGGACCGGGTGACCGGCGAAGGGCTGGACATCACCCAGTTTTTGGTCATCACCTACACCAAGGCGGCAGCGGCTGAGCTGCGGGGGCGCATCGCCCAGGAACTGTCCCAGCGCCTGGCCCAGAACCCCAATGACCGCCATCTCCGCCGACAGACCACTCTGGTCTATCAGGCACAGATCTCCACCATCCACGCCTTCTGTGCCGCCCTGCTGCGGGAGAGTGGCCATCTGCTGGACTTAGACCCCGACTTCCGCCTGTGTGATGAGGGGGAGGGAGCGGTGATGACCGCCCAGGTCCTCCAGGACGTGCTGGAGGAGCAGTATGAGAACCTCCAGGAGGGGGACGACTTCGCTCTCTTGGTGGATACCCTGGCGGCAGGCCGGGACGACAGCCGCCTGGAGCAGATCGTGCTGGATGTATTTGGCCGCATCCAGAGCCACCCCGACCCGGCCCAGTGGCTTTTCCGGCAGAAGGCGGTGTGGGCGCTGGAGGGGATAACCGACGCAGGGCAGACCCCCTGGGGGGCTCTGCTGCTGGAGGACGCCGCCCGGCAGGGCCGGGAGGCAGAAAAGCGGCTGGAGCGGGCTCTCAGCCTCTGTGCCCAGGATGAGCTGCTGCAAATGAACTACGCCCCCTCCATCCAGACCTCTCTGGAGGCCGCTCAGGCGTTCTGTGAGGCGGCGGAGGGTTCCCACTGGGATCAAACCTGCGCCTGCCTTCCTGTGCCCTTCCCGGCGGTGGGACGCAAGCGGAAACGCAGCGAAGAGCTCAGCCCCCTGGAGGAGAGCCGGGCGGCGGCGGTGACCCAGCAGGTGAAGAACCTGCGGGACACGGCCAAGGACCTGCTTGCCAAGGCGGCCGAGCACTTTGACGGGGACAGTGCCCAGGTGCTCTCCGATTTGCGGGAGGCCGCCCCGGCGGTGCGGGGCCTTATGGACCTGGTGCTTCGCTTCCAAGAGGCCTACCAGGCGGAGAAAACCCGGCGGGGTGTGCTGGACTTCTCCGACCTGGAGCACTTCGCGGTAAAACTTCTGGTGGAGCCCTCGGGTGAGCCCACCGCTCTGGCTAAGATGTGGGGTGCGCGCTTTGAGGAGGTAATGGTGGACGAGTACCAGGACACCAACCAGGTGCAGAATGCCATCTTTACCGCCATCTCCCGGGGTGGCCGCACTCTCTTTGAGGTGGGCGACGTGAAACAGTCCATCTACCGCTTCCGACTGGCCGACCCCACCATCTTCTTGGACAAGTACCGCCGCTTTGTCCCCGGAGACGAGGCCAAGGAGGGGGAGCCACGCAAGCGGGTGCTGTCCCGCAATTTCCGCTCCCGAGCCCAGGTGCTGGAGGGGTGCAACGACCTGTTTCGGAACATTATGTCCACCCAGCTGGGCGAGCTGGACTACACCGACGACCAGGCCCTGGTGCCCGGAGCAGAGTTCCCGGAGAGTGGGGACTACGCCCTGGAGCTCAATGCCCTGGACCTCTCCTACCTGGGGGACCAGGAGGGAGAGAAGGAGGACAAGAACCGCCTGGAGGCCCGGTTTGTGGCCCGGCGCATCCGCGCCCTGCTGGAGGAGCCGCTGATGGTAAAGGAGGGGGACGGTGTGCGTCCCCTGCGGCCCAGTGACGTAATGATTTTGCTCCGCAGCCCTGGCGTGGTCCTCCACCACTACATCCGTGCCCTGGGGGAGGAGGGCATCCCCTGGAATGCCGAGGGGGGCGAGGATTTCTTTGCCACCACCGAGGTGAATGTGGCCCTGTCCATTTTGCAGATCGTGGATAACCCACGCCAGGATGTGCCCCTTATCGCCGCCCTGCGTTCCCCGGTGTTTGGCTTTGACGCCGACCACCTGGCCCAGCTCCGTGCCGGGACTAAGGGGGACTTTTACTCTGCCCTGGTGCAAGCCGCCCAGGATGGGGACACGGCCAGTGAGGACTTTCTCCGCGAGCTGGAGGAGCTGCGCTTTGGGGCGGGGGACCGCACCTGCCGCCAGCTCATCTGGCACATCTACGAAAAGACCAACATCCTGGGCCTCTTCGGGGCTATGCCGGGAGGGGAGGAGCGGCAGAACAACCTGCTCACCCTCTATGCCCTGGCCGGACAGATGGAGGACGGCGGCTGCCGATCTCTGTTCCAGTTCCTCCTGCGCCTGGAACGGCTGCGGGATACGGGAGCCAAGCTCACCGCCGCCGGAGGAGGCGGCGATGGGGACGGGGTGTCCATCCTGTCCATCCACAAGTCCAAGGGCCTGGAAAAACCAGTCGTGCTGGTGTGCGGCCTGTCCCGGCGGTTAAACCGGGAGGACCTGATGCGCCCGGTGCTGTTCCACCCGGTGCTGGGGGTAGGTCCCAAGGGGTTAGACCGGGCACGGATGGTGGAGTACCCCACTCTGGCCCGCCGGGCGGTGTCCCGGCAGCTGGAGCGGGAGATGATGTCCGAGGAGATGCGGCTGCTGTATGTGGCCATGACCCGGGCCAAGGAGAAGCTGATCCTCACCCTGGCCCTTACCGAGGGAGCACGCGCTCTGGAGCGGCTGGCGGAGGATGCCGCCGCGCCGGTGTCTCCCGTGGCCCTGGAGCGGCAGCAGAGCGTGGGACAGTGGATCCTCCTCCATGCCCTCACCCGGCCGGAGGGGGAGATCCTACGCACCTTAGCGGGAGGCGGCACTGAGTGTACCGCGCACCTGGGTCCCAAATGGTCCATCTGCTGGATAGAGGGCCAGGGGCTGGAGGAATCCAAGAGCCGGGCGGGCCGCTTTGTTCCCGTCTCCCGGGAGGAGGACAGGGAGGACCTGACTGCTGCCCTCACCTGGACCTATCCCTACGCCGCTGCGGTGCAGGCCCCCTCCAAGCTCACCGCTACCCAGCTCAAGGGTCGGGTGCTGGACCAGGAGGCCGCCCAGGAGGCCCAAGGAGCGCCACAGACCGCACCGGAGCCCATCCGCCGCCCGGACTTCATCGCCCGCCGGGAGGGCCTCACCGCTGCCCAGAAGGGCACCGCTCTCCACCTGGCTATGCAGTATCTGCCCCTGGAGGGGGACCACAGCCCGGAGGCCATCGCAGAGGCGGTGGCCGGGATGGTTCGGGACGGCTTCCTCACCTCCTTGCAGGGAGAGGCGGTAAAACCGGAGGTGCTCAGCGCCTTCTTTACCTCGCCCCTGGGCCGGGAGCTGGCTCAGGCAAAGGAGGTCTACCGGGAGTTTAAATTCTCCCTGCTCACCCCCGCCGGGGACTACCTGCCCGGTCTGGAGGGGGAGGAGGTCCTTCTCCAGGGCGTGGTGGACTGCTGGTTCGTGGATGAAAAGGGCATTACCGTGCTGGACTTCAAGAGCGACCGGATTTTGCCGGGGCAGGAGGAGGAACGGGCACAGTCCTATGCCCCCCAGCTCAGCGCTTACAGCCGGGCTCTGGAGCGGATCACCGGGCGGCCGGTCTGCCGCAAGATGCTGTGGTTTTTTGCCACCAGTACACCAGTAGAGCTGCCAAAAACAGAAAATTTGAAAAAATAAAATGGAAAACCTATTGCAATTTTAGAAAAGGTATGCTATGATACCAGTTGCGTTTACAAACGATCCCTCCATGGAGAAAGAGGTGAAGATACAATGAAGGCAGGAATTCATCCCGACTATCAGCAGACCACCATTCGGTGCGCCTGCGGCAACGTGATCGAGACTGGTTCTACCAAGAAGGACATCCGTGTCGAAGTGTGCTCCAAGTGTCATCCTTTCTACACCGGTAAGCAGAAGGTGGTTGACACCGGCGGACGCGTCAGCCGCTTCAACAAGAAGTTTGGCCTGGACAAGAAGTAAGATTGCGCCTAAAAGAAGCCGCACCGAGCCCTCGGTGCGGCTTTTTGCATATTGCCCCGGGAATGGAACCGCCCGGTGGCCCGTATACTGTTTGGGAGGTATGTGCCATGAAGAAGATTGATCCGAAGGACGTAAGCCAGAACGTATTTTCTCTCATTGGGGACCAGTGGATGCTCATTACCGCCGGTACGGCGGAAAAATGCAACACGATGACCGCCTCCTGGGGCGGTCTGGGTGTGCTGTGGGGCGGTCCTGCCGCCACCTGCTACATCCGTCCTCAGCGCTACACCAAAGAGTTTGTGGACCGGGAGGAGTATTTTACCCTCTCCTTCTTTGACGAGAGCTACCGCCCTCAGCTGGCCCTGTGCGGCAGCAAGAGCGGCCGGGACGTGGATAAGGTGAAGGAGTGCGGCTTTACAGTGAAAACAGCGGAGTGCGGCGCCCCCTACTTTGAGGAGGCCAGCCTGGTGCTGGTGTGCCGCAAGCGCTTTGTCCAGCCCATGGATCCCCAGCTTATCCCCGACGACGTGAAGGAGCGCTGGTATCCCCAGAAGGACTACCACACCATGTATATTGGTGAGATCGTGGAGGCCCTGACCAAGTAAAAGGGCTTCGGAATTTTGGAGGTTGTATGACCGAAAACTTTACCAAAGACAAGCTGAACCGGGCGGTGCTAGTGGGCCTGAGCGCCCACAGCCTCACCCGGGAAGAGAACGCCACCGAGGAGTCCATGGAGGAACTCAAGGACCTGCTGGAGACCGCCGGAGGCGAGAGCGTGGGCATGGTGCTCCAGCAGAAGGACAGCCCCGATCCCCGCACCTTCATCGGCCAAGGCAAGGTGGACGAGGTGCGCCAGCTGGTGCGCACCATGGGTGCGGATATGGTCATCTTTGATAACGCCCTGTCGCCCTCCCAGCAGCGGGTGCTGGGGGAGGAGCTGAAGGTGGGCGTGCTGGACCGGTCTGCCCTGATTCTGGATATCTTTGCCCAGCGTGCCCGTACCCGGGAGGGCCGTCTCCAGGTGGAACTGGCCCAGTACAAATATCTGCTACCCCGACTGATCGGCATGTGGAGCCACTTGGAGCGCCAGGAGGGTGCCATCGGTACCCGTGGTCCCGGTGAGACCCAGCTGGAGACTGACCGGCGGCATATCCGCCGCAAGATCTCCAAGCTGGAGGAGGAGCTGCGGGATGTGCGCCGGGTCCGTGCCACCCAGCGCCAGCGTCGGGAGAAAAACGAGGTGCCGGTGGTGGCCATTGTGGGCTACACAAACGCGGGTAAATCCACCCTGCTCAATAAGCTCACCGGCTCGGAAATCCCCGCCAACAATCGGCTTTTCGATACCCTGGACACCACTACCCGCACCCTGGAGATTTCCGATACGTGCACCGTTCTATTAAGCGACACGGTAGGCTTTATCCGCAAGCTGCCCCACCATCTGGTGGAGGCCTTCAAGGCCACCCTGGAGGAGCTGTCCTTCGCCGACCTGTTGCTCCATGTGATCGACGCCTCCAACCCGGAGTGGCGGGAGCAGGCTCAGGTGGTAGACCAGCTCATTCTGGAGCTGGGGGCAGAGCAGACTCCCCGCATTGAAGTTTTTAACAAGTGCGACAAGTGGACCGGCGAAATTCGTCCCCACGGAGAGGACATCGTCTCCATCTCCGCCAAGACAGGGGAGGGGCTGGACAAGCTGCTGGAGGCCATCGGCAAGCGGCTGGACAGCGGTGCCAAGCGGGTGACCATCCACCTGCCCTACGATAAGGGCGGCATTTTGGACCAGCTCTATCAGGAGGCCAAGGTGGAGCAGGTGGAGTACGCCGAGACCATCGACGTGGTGGCGGTGTGTACCCCCAAGACCATCGGCCAGCTGGGCCCCCTGGTGGAGGGCTGGCAGCCCCATAAAGAACCTTGGGAAGATTAAGCCGCAGCCATTTACCCCCCTCATGTTCGGAGGGAAACGGATAAGGAGACTGGGATCATGACGTTAACAACAAAACGATTGACCCTTCGCCCCTTTGAAGAGCGCGACGCGGAGGACCTGTATGCCTATGCAAAGGACCCTCGGGTGGGGCCGGTGGCTGGTTGGCCGCCTCACGCCAGCTTGGAGGAGAGCCGGGAAATCATCCGCACCGTATTTTCTGCGCCCAATGTGTTTGCTGTGGTGGAGCGGGAGCACGGGGCGGTGATCGGGTCCGCCGGTTTTGTGGGCCGGCACCGGAAGGAGCTGCCTGGGCCGGATGAAGAACTAGGGTATGCCCTCCACCCGGACTTCTGGGGACGCGGCCTGATGACAGAAGCTGCCCAGGAGCTGATTCGTTGGGGGTTTGAAGAGCTGGGACTGAGTACCATCTGGTGTAACCACTATGACGGAAATGAGCGTTCCCACCGCGTGATTGAAAAGTGCGGGTTTCAATACCAGTTTTCTCAGGAGGAGCAGGTAGAACTGCTGAATGAGTGCCGGTTGACGCATTTTTATGCCTTAAGCCGGGCGGACTGGGAAAACAGACGGGCGGTGATGTTATGACCGAATATTATATTCCCACCCAGGCCAGCGAGAGCGAGTTTGTGGAAAAGCGCTCCCGCTTCATCGGCCACGTCTGGCGGGTGGAGACGGAAGAAGAGGCACGCGCCCACATCGAGGAGATGAAAAAGCGCTACTACGATGCCCGGCATAACTGCTGGTGCTACATCATCAAGGATGGCCCGGTGCGCTACTCCGACGACGGAGAACCTCAGGGGACGGCCGGACAGCCCATGCTCAACGTGTTCCAGCGGGAGAACGTGGTCAACGTGTGCTGTGTAGTCACCCGGTACTTTGGAGGCATCCTCTTGGGGGCTGGGGGACTGGTGCGGGCCTATACCCAGGGAGCCAAGGACGCCCTGGACGCGGCGGGTATCTCGGTGGTACGCCGCTGGGTAGCCATGGAGGTGCCCTGCACCTACGCCCAGTTTGAGAGCACCCGCCGGGAGGTGGAGTCCTTCGGCGGCGTGGTGGAACAGGTGGACTATGGAGCCGATGTGGTGCTGTCCGCCCTGCTTCCGGAGGAGCGGGCAGAGGAATTTTCTGCACGGATTTTGGACGTGTCCGCCGGGACTATTGAGGTGCTGGAGGCGGGCGAGCGATTTCAGGATGTGCCCTGGCGGGCGGCAAAGGAGGACTGACCCATGCAAGCAGTAGAAAACGGCCTGGAGCGGCTTGTTGCCTGTGTAGAGGAATACGACAAGGCCATGGAAAAGGTGACCGCACGGCGTAAGCTGGGAGACGGCATCCTGGGCTTTGGCAATGACCCCAAGCGGGCTCCCTGCCACATGGATTTTTATGAAAACATGGGAGAGGCGGTGACTGCTGCCCTGGCTGAGGGTGCAGACGCGGAGGCTATGGTGCGCTTCCTGCTGGAGCTGGCCCAGAGCAAGGGTCACTACCAGATGGCCTATCCCATGCTGGAGGCGGTGCAGGGCCACGCTTTGGTTCTGGTACCCCACCTGGAGCCCCAAAAGGCCCGGGAGCTGGCCTACTGGTATGGACGGCAGTATCCCCGGGTGCGCCGCCTGCCGATACAGCAGAAGCTCTATCAGGCCCTGGAGAAACGCGGTCGTCAAAGAGAGTAAAAAACGGTTCCCCCGCCTGGGGGAACCGTTTTTTCTTAGTTGGTATATTCCGAGAAGCCGAGGGAGTAGTCTACGGAAGTGATTTCACAGTTTAATTTTTGGTTTGGCTCAAAGTAAATGTCCAGTTCCTGATTCCCGTCTCCCGAGCAGGTGACCAGCGCCACAGTGCTGCCCGGGTTGATGCCGTCCGCTTCAAAGGTGAGGCGAAGGGTATGGCGTCCCAGGAAATTGGACATGGGGGTGATCTCCACAGGAGAATCCTGGGGAAGGCCGGGCATGTAGATGAGGTATTCCAGACTGTTGGAGTCATTCTCCGTTTCACTGGAAACCACATGGCGCAGGACGTAGGCGGTGTTGGGATCATCCCCGCAGTTCTCCAGCCATTGCTTGATTTCCTGGTTATCCGTCATAGCCAGATACTCTTCCGTGGGCAGGGAGGTCACCCCACCTCCTCCGGAGCTAGGAGCGAGAGAGGTAAGGGAGAACAAGGCGAACAGCAGCACAGCCAAGGGGACAATGACCACCACTGCCAGCACTACCCACAGCCCTCGGTCCTTCTTTCGTACAGGAGTCTGAATGTTGGATGTTTCCTGAGACAGGGGAGAGGTGCACCGGGGACACACCTTCCAGTCCGGCTCCACTGGAGCGGAGCAGTTGGGGCAGCTGGCCTTCAGCCGGGCACCGCACTGGGGACAGGAGACATAGGACTCCCGCACTGGAGTTCCGCACTGAGGACATTTCAGATCAGGGTAGCTGCTCCGCACCAGCAGATAGATGATAAAGCCCACCAAAATGGGGACCAGCACGGCGATGAGGGTCCACAGGGCGGCGTTCATTCCACGGCGGCTGGCGTCCCGAAAGACATATACTCCCACCAGAATGGGTACTATAATGAGAACAGCCAGATAGACAAAGAGAACGATACTTCCTAGGAACATGACAGAGACCTCCTTTGGGTTACGAAGACCAGGGCCACCACGCCGGCGCCCATAACGGACAGAGTGAGATAGACGGACAGAACGATAGCGGCCTTAGGTGCCACAGGGAAGAGAAAAAAGGCCAGGGTAAGCAGGCACAGCAAAATGAGCACGCCCCCTGTGGCTGCGGCGGCTATGGCCCGTTGCTCCCTGCGGCGCTCCCGTTCCCTGCGGAGCATGGCCTCGTTGAGCAATGGCGGAGAATAAGAGTCAAAATGATAGATCTGATTCATGCTCCAGCACCTCCTTCAGTTTGTTTCTTGCTTTGTTCAGCCGGGATTTTACTGTTCCGGGCGGGATGCCCAGCACCGCCGCCGTGGAGGTGATGTCCATGTCCCGGAAGTAAAAGAGGATCAACGTCAGCCTCAGCTTTTCCGGCAGAGCGTCCACCGCCCGGTGCAGGTCCGAATAGTCCGCAGCCTCCGGAGCAGGGACGGACTGGAGGGCCTCATCCTGTTCCTGGGTGGTGCGGAAGGGGAGAATCGGACTGCGAAAAGCCCGGCGCAGTACGCTGCGGTAGGTGTTGACGCAGATTTGGGTGAGCCACGGTTCAAAAGGCCGGGCGGGGTCGTACTGTGAGAAGTGGCGAAATGCTTTAAGCCAAGTCTCTTGGTACAGGTCATCCGCGTCAAAGGAATTGGCGCACAGCGTGCGGCACAGGCCGTACAGCCGCCTGCCATATTGCTGGATGTATGGGTCGAGCAAGCCTTGTCCCCTCCTTTCACTGACATATACCACCGGGGACGGCAAAAGGTTCATGGAAAAATAAAAAAAGTGAAAAACCCGCCCGGCCCGTTTGTGCGCGGGTCGGGCGGGTTTTGCATTTCTTTAGTTCAGGAAGTCCTTCAGCTTCTTGGAGCGGGAGGGATGGCGCAGTTTTCTCAGGGCCTTGGCCTCGATCTGGCGGATACGCTCACGGGTGACGTTGAACTCCTTGCCCACTTCCTCCAGGGTGCGGGTGCGGCCGTCCTCAATGCCGAAGCGCAGCTTGAGCACCTTCTCCTCACGGGGAGTCAGGGTGGACAGCACCTCCACCAGCTGCTCCTTCAGCAGGGTGAAAGAGGCGGCCTCGGCGGGCTCAGAAGCATCCTCGTCGGGGATGAAGTCGCCCAGATGGCTATCCTCCTCCTCACCGATGGGGGTCTCCAGGCTGACGGGCTCCTGAGCGATCTTCAGGATCTCACGGACCCGCTCCACAGGCATGGACATCTCCTCGGCGATCTCCTCGGGGGAGGGATCGTGGCCCAGCTCCTGGAGGAGCTGACGGGACACGCGGATGACTTTGTTGATGGTCTCCACCATGTGCACCGGGATACGGATGGTGCGGGCCTGGTCGGCAATGGCACGGGTGATGGCCTGACGGATCCACCAGGTGGCGTAGGTGGAGAACTTGTAGCCCTTGGTGTAGTCAAACTTCTCGACCGCCTTGATGAGGCCCAGGTTGCCCTCCTGGATGAGGTCCAGGAACTGCATGCCGCGGCCCACGTAACGCTTGGCAATGGACACGACCAGACGCAGGTTGGCCTCGGCCAGACGCTGCTTGGCGCGCTCGCCCCGCTTGATGGCCTTGTTCAGCTCGGCCAGGACTTCGGCGGGAATCTCCTCGCCGGACTCCTCCAGCTCGGCCAGCTGCTCCTTGGCCTCGGCGCCTGCGCCCATGGCCTGAGCCAGCTCGATCTCCTCGTCGGAGGAGAGCAGGTTCACCTTACCGATCTCCTTGAGGTACATACGCACCGGGTCATCGGTGCCGAAGGAGTCCACCATGGAGTTGGGATCAACCATCTCCTCCTCGCTGATCTCCTCCATAGCCTCCAGAGGGGGCTCGGCGTCATCGGGCAGCTCGGGGATATAATCCTCGCCCACGGTGTCGATGCCCAGGTTCTCCAGGACATCGTAGATCTTGTCCATCTGTTCGGACTCCAGATCCATGTCCTCCAGTACGTCCATCAGCTCGGTGGAGGAGAGGTTGCCCTTCTTCTTGCCCCGTTCGATCAGCTCCGCCAGCTTCTCCGCGCCGGGGACGCCCTCTACCACCTTCATCACTTCTACCTTACCGGCCTCCATCTTGGCCTGGATCTCAGCGCTGGTGGCTTTTTTGCTTCCCCTCTTCTCCAGGATCATGATGGGGCGGTCCTGGTTGACGGTAGCTTCTTTCTTCTTGGTACTCATGGTTTCTCCTCCATATATGCTTTCTTTTCCAAATTCTTTTTCTGTGCGGCCAGCAGCAGTGCTTCCTCGCTTTGGCCGCTGCGTTTCAGGCCCTCGCCCCGGATGACGGCTATGTAGTCCGACAGGGAGCGGCGGCTGTTGGCCACCGATTCCGGCTTCTGGGCGACCCGGGCCATGTGGTCCATCTCGGGGGCGGTGAGGTCCCCGGCCAGCGCAGGCAGGCTCAGGTTCAGGTGCTGCCCAGCTCGGTCCATCAGCAGGTCAAACACCCGGCCCAGCAGGGGAGAGGAAAATTCCTTTCCTGTCAGTCCGCCCATTTCCCCGGCCAGGCCGGGGTCCAGCAGCAGCAGTCGGATGACCCCCTCCTCCGCCAGAGCGGAGCGAATGTTTTCGTAGCGCAGCTCCCGGGTCTGGGGCTGCTGGTTGACGGCGGGAGCCAGATCCCGCCGCTCCTGTTTCTTTTTCTCCTTCCGGAGCCGCTGCTGGAAGGCCTTCTTGACCTCCAGTGCCATGGTCTCCGGGGAGACGCCCGCAGTTTGGGCAGCGTGGCCGCCGTAGATCTCCCGCTCCACCGCGCTGGGCAGGGTAGAGAGCATCTGGGCGGCCTCCTGGAGAAAGGCTACTTTCTGGGCGTCGTCCTCCAGGTTGTATTTCTTTTTGATCTGATCCAGGCGGTAGTCCACCTGATTCTCACTCTGGTCCAGCAGACGCTGAAAGGCATCCCGGCCGTAGGCCTTGATAAACTCGTCCGGGTCCTTGGCGCCCCGCATCCGCAGCACCCGCACCTTCAGCCCCGCCTTTTCCAGCAGGGGGATGGCGCGCTGGGCAGCGGCGACGCCTGCTCCGTCTCCATCATAGGCCAGGATGGCCTGGGGGAAGTAGCGGGAGAGAAGCTGGGCGTGGTCGGGGGTCAGGGCGGTACCCAGAGAGGCCACCGCGCTGTCAAACCCCGCCTGATGCAGGGAGATGGTGTCCATATACCCCTCGGTGAGGATGACCTGTCCCGCCTTGGACTTTTTGGCGATGTTCAGGGCAAACACGTTGCGGCTTTTGTTGTACACCGGGGTGTCCGGGGAGTTGAGGTATTTGGGGGTGGAGTCATCCATCACCCGGCCGCCGAAGCCAATGACGTTGCCGCCGGTGTCGATGATGGGGAACATCACCCGGTTGCGGAAGCGGTCGTAGATCCGGCCGTCCTTGTTGCTCACCGCCAGACCGGCATCCAGCAGGTCCCGCTTGTCGTACCCCTCTTTGCTCAGCTCCTGAATGAGGGCGTCCCAGCGGTTGGGGGCGAAGCCCAGGCCAAACCGGGTCAGGGTCCCTTTGGACAGCCCGCGCTTTTGGAGATACGCCAGTCCCTGAGCGCCCTCGGGAGCGTACAGCCAGCGGTGGAAGGCACGGGCGGCCTGCTTATTGATGGTAAGCAGCTTTTCCCGCCGCTCCTTGGCGCCGGGAGAAGCGCCTGAGTCGGGCACCTGCATGCCGCAGCGCTTGGCCAGTACCTCCACAGCCTCCCGGAAGGAGAGGTTGTCCAGCTCCATCACAAAGTTGATGGCGCCGCCTCCCTTGCCGCAGCCGAAGCATTTGTAAATCTTCCGGTCGGGCACCACGTGGAAAGAGGGGGTCTTTTCACTGTGAAAGGGGCAGCAGCCCCAGTAGCTGTTGCCTTTTTTGGTCAAGCGCACCGACTCGCCCACCAGGTCCACCAAGTCGGTGCGGTCGATGAGCTCGTCCAGAAATTGAGGCGGCCAGGCCAAGAAAATCCCCCTCCTTTCTATGTAGTGTATTCTTTGCCGAAAAAGAGAAACTTTATCCCAGAATTTCTGTAAAGGGGTTTTCCTGTGCAGAAAATGGGCTATTTGACCTGTCCAGGACATGGGGATGAACAGCTCTGAGAAGCGTTCAACGGCGAAGGGGTCGGTCATTCCGGCGATGTAGTCGCACACCGCCCGATCCACACCCTTTCCCACGGGGCAAGCCCCGCGGGAACCCTTTTGGATTTGAAAGCTCCGGTGGAAGTGAATTCCACCGTCGCCAAGGTTTTCGCCCTTGGCAAAAACGCTTGTACGCGCTCACGCGCGCCCCGCTGTGCGGGGACCCCGCAGTCGGGCTATTTGACCGTCCAGGACATGGGTATGAACAGCTCAGAGAAGCGTTCAATGGCGAAGGGATCGGTCATACCGGCGATATAGTCGCATACCGCCCGATCCACGCCCTCCTTTACCCGGATGTCCTGGAAGTCGTCAGGCAGCTCATCGGGGTTGCTGCGGTAGTACTCAAACAGCCGCCGCAGCATGTCCTGGGCCTTGCTCTCCTCGCCCTTGGCCACCGGGTTGGTGTAGACACTTTCAAACATAAACTCCCGCAGGGTGGCCATGGCCTCGCCGATAGCAGGGGACTGGCAGATGGCGTCCTGCCCCTGGCTGGCGGTGATTACATCCTCCACCAGGGTGGAGATGCGTTTGCTGTGGGTAAAGCCCAGCAGATTGGACACTGACAGGGGGATGTCCATGGGGTAGATAATTTTGCCCCGCAGGGCGTCCTCAATGTCGTGGTTGATGTAGGCGATCTGATCGGCCAGACGTACCGCCTGTCCCTCCAGGGTGGCGGCCTGCTGGCCCTTGGTGTGGCAGACGATGCCGTTGCGCACCTCCCAGGTGAGGTTAAGCCCCTCGCCTCCCTTTTCCAGCCGGTCCACCACCCGCAGGGACTGCTGATAGTGGGCAAAGCCGCCGGGCATGAGGGAGTTGAGCAGCCGCTCTCCCGCGTGACCAAAGGGGGTGTGGCCCAGATCGTGGCCCAGCGCAATGGCCTCGGTCAGATCCTCATTGAGCCCCAGTGCCCGTGCAATGGTGCGGGCAATGCGGTTGACCTCCAGAGTGTGGGTCATCCGGGTGCGGTAGTGATCCCCCTCCGGCTGGAGAAAGACCTGGGTCTTGTGCTTGAGACGGCGAAACGCTTTGCTGTACACAATGCGGTCGATGTCCCGCTGAAAGCAGGTGCGGATAGGGCACTCCTCTTCCGGACGCTCCCGACCCCGGCTCTGATCGGCACGGCAGGCGTGGGGGGAGAGCAGAGTGTGTTCCTGCGCCAGGCGCTGCTCCCGAGACGTCATAGGCGTTGACCTCCTTTCCCAGGCAAGCGAAATCACTTATATCTCCTATATACGCAAAAGGGGACAAAATTCCTTCTTTCCAAGGAAAAAATTTTGCCCCAATTTGCTTTTTGTTAAAATTACCGGAGGAAGCGGCGCAGCAGCCGTTCCTTTTTGTCGGAATAGGGGTGATAGCGCAGATCGAGGTCGGGGCGGCTCCCTCGAATCAGGATACTTTTCACATGGGTGAAGGTATCAAAGCTGGCTTTGCCGTGGTAGGCGCCCATGCCGCTGGCTCCCACACCGCCGAAGGGCAGGTGGGGGGAGGTGAGGTGGACGATGGTGTCGTTGAGGCAGCCGCCGCCGAAGGACAGCCGGGTGAGCACCTTCTTCTGCACCCCCTTGTCCCGGCTGAACAGGTACAGGGCCAGGGGCTTGGGACGGCGGGAGACAAAGTCCATGGCCTGCTCCAGGGTGTCGAAGGGGAGAATGGGCAGGATGGGGCCAAAGATCTCCTCCTGCATCACGGGCGCGTCGGGCTCCAGGTTGTCCATGAGGGTGGGGGCGATGCGGCCGTCTTTCACCGTGCCGCCGCACACCACACGCCCGCCGGTGAGCAAGCCCTCCAGGCGGTGGAGGTGCTTCTCGTTGATGATCCGGGGATAGTCCGGGTGGTCCAAAGGAGTCTGCCCCAGAAAATGGGTGATCTCCTGCTGCAAAAGCTCCGTCAGCTTTTCCTGCACCTTCCGGTCCACCAGCAGATAGTCGGGAGCCACACAGGTCTGTCCGGCGTTGAGGAGCTTGCCAAAGATGATGCGCCGGGCGGCCAGAGGCAGGTCGGCGTCGGCGGTGACGATCACCGGACTTTTGCCTCCCAGCTCCAGGGTCACCGGGGTCAGGTTCCGGGCGGCCATCTCCATGACATGGCGGCCCACCGCCACGCTGCCGGTGAAGAAGATATAGTCGAAGGGCTGCTCCAGCAGGGCCTGGTTTTCCGCCCGGCCGCCCTCCACCACTGTGACCCAGTTGTCGGGCAGACAGGCGGAGATGAGTTCCTTCAGGGCGTGGGAGCAGGCCGGGGCGTAGGCAGAGGGTTTCAAGACTGCGCAGTTGCCCGCTGAGATGGCTCCGATGAGGGGCTCCAGGGAGAGCTGGATGGGGTAGTTCCAGGGGGCCATGATGAGCACCACCCCATAGGGCTCCGGATGGCGGATGGAGCGGGCGGGGAACTGAGACAGGGGAGTGGGTACCCGCTTGTCCCGGGCCCAGTGGTCCAGGTGCTTCAGGTGGAAGCGGATCTCCTCCCGTACCATGCCAAGCTCGGTCATGTAGCCCTCAAAGGGGGCCTTGCCCAGGTCAGTCTGGAGGGCAGTGAGCAGTTCGTCCTCCCGCGCCTCGATCTCTCGGAGCAGGTCCCGGAGGGCCTGCTTACGGCGGGAAAGGTCCAGAGTAACACCGGAGCGGAAAAACTGCCGCTGGCGGTCCATAAGGGGGGTGAATTCCATAGGGCGACCTCCTAAAAAACTCTCCAGGGGCCGATGGTGTCATCGGCCCCTGGGGTTGTATGGAACAATATTATTTGCTGATTACGGACTTTTTAGCAAAAAACACGATAAAGAGAATGGCAGAGACGGCCATCAGATAGCAGTAGAACATATAGGGCACGATCTGCATGGCGGACACGCCGGCTCCTGCGGCGGCGTAGAGCAGCTGAGCGCCGTAGGGGAGGATACCCTGCATCACCGAGGCAAAGATGTCCAGCAGGGAGGCAGTACGCCGGGGGTCGATGTTGTACTCCTCACTGATGTCCTTGGCGATGGAGCCAGTCATGACTATGGCCACGGTATTGTTGGCGGTGGCTACGTCCACAGCGGCCACCAGACCGGCGATGCCGATCTGAGCGCCCTTGGCGGTCTTGACCCGGCGGCCAATGAAGTCGATGAGCCACTGGATGCCGCCGTACTCCTTTACCAGCGCGCCGATGCAGGCCACAATGATGGAAATGACGGTGATGTCGTACATGGCGGTAACGCCGGTGCCCATAACGGAGAACACCTGGGTCCAGGCAAAGGCTCCGGTGGCCACACCCACGATGAGGCTCAGCACGGTGCCGATCATCAGAATGAGAAACACGTTCACGCCTACCACAGCGCCCACCAGCACCACCAGATAGGGCAGCACCTTCCACAGGCTGTAAGGCTGCAGCTCCACCTGGCCGCTGCCGCCCCAGGTGATCACCACAAACAAAATGAGGGTGATGATGGCGGCGGGGAGGACAATGAGAAAGTTCATGCGGAACTTGTCCTTCATCTCACAGCCCTGGGTACGCACGGCAGCGATGGTGGTGTCAGAGATCATGGACAGGTTGTCGCCGAACATGGCGCCGCAGGCCACAGCAGCGATGCAGATTACCACATCAAAGCCGGTGGCCTGGCTCATGGACACGGCGAAGGGAGCCAGGGCGGAGATGGTACCCACCGAGGTGCCCATGGAGATAGACACAAAGCAGGCGATGAGGAATAGACCGGCCACAGCAAACTGGCTGGGCAGGAAGGTGAGGAACAGGTATACGGTGCTGTCCGCGCCGCCGGCTGCGGAGATGGCGCCGGAAAAGGCGCCTGCGGCCAGGAACACCAAGCACATGGTCAAGATGTTCTCATCAGCCACACCGGTGGCCATTACTTTCAGCTTGGCGTTGAAGTCCAGCTTCCGGTTCTGGAAGCAGGCCACCGCCAGGGCGATGAGGAAAATTACGATGGCAGGGGTCTGATAAAAGCCGTTTTCGATTTTTAAAATGTACTCAAAGGTAATGCCGGAGCCCAGGTACAATGCCAGGAACACCAGAATGGGCGCCAGCGCCACGGGATTGCTCCGCGGGGCAGACTGATGTTGGTCCATAGAAGAACCTCCCTCTCTCTCATATGTGATACGGCACACACAGCCGTTCCCTTATTCTATGAAAAAAACACCCTTCTGTCAACTTAAAAGGTTTTTAGAATATAACAGAAACGGATTATCCGGGCGATACATAGAATGAAAATGGCGGAGAGGAGGAATTTGTATGGACGATCACAAGGAGACACAGCTGGTTACCAACAGCGACTGCTACCGCGCGGGAAAAACCATCCGCCCCACGGGGATCATGGTCCATTCCACCGGAGTGGCCCAGCCCGATCCTCAGGTGTTTATCAAAAGCTGGAATTAGCCGGGCAAGGACGCCTGCGTCCACGCCGTGGTGAGCCGGGACAAGGTGATCCAGACCCTGCCCTGGACCATGCGGGGCTGGCACGCAGGGAAAGGGGAGAAGGGCAGTGCTAATAACACCCATATTTCCTTTGAGTGCTGCGAGCCGGCGGGCCACACCTACCAGGGCGGCACCATGATCGGCTACGACGTGGAGAAGAATGAGGCCTACTTTCGGGCCATTTACCAAAACGCCGTGGCCCTGTGCGCCGATTTGTGCCGCCAGTTTGGACTGGACCCCATGAAGCCAGGGGTGGTGATCTGTCACGCCGAGGGCAGCAAGCTTGGCATTGCCAGCAACCACGCCGACGTACTCCACTGGTGGCCCAAGCACGGGGTAACGATGGATGATTTCCAGGCCGCGGTGAAAGCGGCGATGGAGGAGGAAGAAGAGAACGTGACACAGCAGCAATTTAACGCCATGATGGCGGAGTATTTGAAGCAGGCCGGAAATGCCGCGCCTGCCAGTTGGTCTCAGCAGGCCCGCACCTGGGCGGAAAAAGCAGGTATTATCGCCGGGGGAGAGGGCAAGGGGGAGCGGTACGGCTCCTTTGCCACCCGGGAAGAGATCGTGCAGATGCTCTGGCGGCTGAGCCAGCAGAAATAAGCGTTTCTTGTTGGCTAAATGCAAGGAGCGGACAGTCAGACTGTCCGCTCTTTCCTTTTTGGGATCAGGAAAGAAGTTTTGGCAGCAAAATGCCTTTCCAGCGCGGAAGAAATGCGATATACTTCCAATAAGATGAATTTGGAACCACGCCAAAAAAATTTTTTCTGTTTTGCAACAAATGCTGGGAGCCAGCTGTATATAAAGTGTCACAGAAAAAGACCAACATCAGGTTGGAGAAAGAAGGACAGTATTATGTGGAATAAGAAAACATTCACGGTACTTTGCTCTCTGGCGCTGGCCGGTTCCATGGCCGTTCCTGCGTTCGCAGCCGAAGGGATTTGTGGACAGGAGGCCTTGATTGCGGCTCCGTACGCATCGGTTGTGGCGGAGAAGCCGACCGTGACTGCGGGTGAAGATCTGTTTACCCGGGCGGAGCTCGTCTCTGCGCTGCACCAGAAGGCCGGCAGCCCCGTGGTCAACTTTGCCATGCAGTACACTGATGTAGAGCAGGGGGCCGAGTATGCGGAGGCTGTTCGCTGGGCGTCCAGCGAAAAAATCGCAGGCGGCTATGGGGAGGATCAGTTTGGTCCCGAGGACCCGGTCACCCGGGAGCAGATGGCACTCATTCTCTACCGCTATGCCCAGAACAACGACCAGGGCTTTACCGGGGCATGGGCATTTCCTTTGAACTATTCCGACGCCAGCCAGATCAGCGAATATGCCTATGAGGCTATTTGCTGGGTGACTATGAAGGATGTCATGGGAGAGAAAGAGGAGCAAGCCTTTGTCCCGCAGGGTACAGTTACCCAGCAGGAGGCCGATACCATGCTGACCCAGTACTTTACCGTGCTGGAGCAGGCAGATGGACAATAAAAGAACAAATTCCCGGGGCCGCACGGAGTAAACCTGTGCGGCCCCGCTGTGTAAGGGGGAGGAACCGATGTGCTGATCCATGCCCAATACCATATGACTCCGTTTGGCCTGAATGTTCCGCGGCCATGGTCGGAGCTTCTTTCCCAGGCACTCCGTTGGCTGCAAAGCCTCCGAGCGGTGCAGGCCAGTGCGCGAAGGGCGTCTGTAACCGACCGGGAGCAGATCAATCAGAGGGCGGAAACGCTTTTGACCCAGTATGGCAGCAGCATTTTGCGCCTGGCCTATTCGTATCTGCATAATATGGACGATGCAGAAGAGATCTTGCAGGAAACCCTGATCCAATATCTGAAGACTGCGCCGGTGCTGGAAAATGAGGCCCATGAAAAGGCGTGGCTGTTTCGTGTGGCGGGAAACTTGAGCAAAAACCGGATTGCCTATAACCGGGTGCGGAGCACAGACGAGCTGAAGGAGTCGCTGGTGGCGCAGCAGCGGGAGGATCTGTCCTTTGTCTGGGAGGCGGTGAAGGATCTTCCGGTCAAGTACCGGGAGGTGATCCATCTGTTTTATTATGAAGGCCTTTCCACTGCACAGATCGCTGCCATTCTGGAGCAGAAGGAGTCTACGGTACGCTCTCACCTGATGCGCGGCCGGGAGAAGCTGAGATCGATTTTGAAGGAGGGGTATGACATTTGAGGGAGGCGTATAAGGACGTGATGGATCGTATTGAAGTTACCCCGGAGATGCAGACGCGGATCCTGAAAGCCATCCGGGATGCCGATATCCAGGGACGCAGCAAAAGGGCGGTCCCTATGGGCCGTCTTGCCATTGCCGCCTGTCTGGCCTTGCTGGTGGCAGGAGCCGTGGTCCTTCCAAAGCTTCCGACCAAGCCGCCGGAAAAAGACCCGTCCGGAGTGCAAAACGGGATCTGGAGCGTCACACAGGTCTCGTCGCTCCAGGAGCTCTCTCAGCTGGTGGGCTTTGAAATAGAAGAGTTGAAAACCTTGCCCTTTGCGGTAACGGAAATACAGTACCGGGCCTATCCTGGAGGCATGGCCGAAGTGACCTATCTGGGAGAGACACAAAGCGTAACACTGCGCAAGCTGGCGGAAGACGCCGATCCCTCGGGGGACTATTCGTCCTATTCGGATACCTTGGTGCTGACAAGGAATGGATACTGCGTAACTCTGAGCGGGGAGGGGAGCCTGTACTCCCTGGCGGTCTGGCAGGACGGGACCTACTCCTATTCCATTCGTGCCTCCCAGGCGTGTTCAGAGGAGACCTGGGAGAGTATCTTGGAAGGGATGGGCTGACGGAGTAGCCTGGAAAACAGAAAAGGACATCCGGTTGGATGTCCTTGGCCTAGGACAGAAAATTGCCCGGGGCGGCTTTGCCGTACCCGGGCATTCAAATGCAAAAGGGAAGAGGCAGCCAAAATGCAAAAAGAAACCCGACTTGCTTTCACAAGTCGGGTTTCTTATGGCGGAGAGAGAGGGATTCGAACCCTCGAACGGGTATTAGCCGTTACACGATTTCCAATCGTGCGCCTTCGACCAGCTCAGCCATCTCTCCATGGCGCTCTCACGTGGTCTCTTTCGTGACAACAAAACGTATTATACCAGAAAATTCGCATTCGTCAATAGTTTTTTTGAAATTTTTTAAAAAAGTTTCCCCTGATAGGAAAGAGACCAGTTTTGTTTCCAATCAGGGGTAAACTTATGTATTTTCAGAACTTCCAAACACCTTTTTTAACTGGGGGATGGGTGCGGTGTGCTGGATGCAGCGTACAAACTGCCGCCGGAAGCTCTGGTAGCACAGGCCGCAGGCGGTACATGGGCTCTCATCTGCCTCGCCCCGTTTGAGCCGGGCGGCAAAATCAGGCTGACACAGCAGCGCCCGGCTGAAGGAGACAAAGGGGACGCCGGAATCCAGGATATGCTCGGCGCTCTTTTTGGAAAAAATGCCGCCCACCAGACTGATAGGCAGGTCTATCCCATCCCAGGCGCGCAGCAGCTCTTCCAGACAGAAGGAGCGGCTGGCCCAGATGCGGGGGTCAAAGTCGGAGGTGCAGATCTCTACTCCGTCCGCGCCGCTGATCTGATAGAGCTCCAGCAGCCGGTGCAGGCTGCCGTAGCCATTACCGCCCACCTTGGTAAGGATGGCGAAGTCGGGCCCGCAGGTCCGCCGCACCTCGCGGATGATCCGCCCGGTAAGCCGAAAGCGGTTTTCCACACTGCCGCCGTAGCCGTCGGTGCGCCGGTTGTCCACGTGGTTGAGAAAGCTGGCCAGCAGGTAGCCGTAGGCATTATGGATCTGTACCCCGTCAAAGCCGGCACGGCGGCAGAGCATGGCGGCATAGCGGTACTTTCCTACAATCTGGTCCAGCTCTTCCAGAGAGAAGTCGGCGGGCAGCTTGGGAGGATGGCCGTTCACGTTTTCCGGCGCTTTTTTTCCGCCGTGGTTGAGCTGGGCCACGATCCGGCCTCCCGCTTGATGGACCTGTCTGGCAGTCTCGTAGAGCAGCCCCAGATCGGTCTGCTCATCCAATACCGTCTGTCCCTGGTCGGAGCGCTGCTGCCGGTCCACGCTCATATGGCCGGTGATGACCAGGCCCACTTCATTTTCCGCCAACTCCACCAGAGTGTCCATCCAGGCGGTGGTCAGCTGGCCGTCGGGCTGGGATAGGTGCTCGTTGGTGGCTGAGCGGATCACCCGGTTTTTCAGTTCCATGGGGCCGATACGGCCCGGCCGCCACAGGGGACTGTCTGACATGCTGCTCGCTCCTCTGTACCTCTTTCTATGAAACACAGAGCCGCCGAATGGAAAGGGCTCCATGCTAAGACGCGCTTTCTTTATTTTCCCATTTTGTGGGAGGTATGTCAAGAGCGGAATGGGGACTTGAACCTTGAATCCCTTGGAAAAATGTGATATCATCAAATGATTTTAAGTGTCAGACGAGCGAGGCGATTTGGATGGACTATTTTCATTTGAATGTGGACCGGGAACAGCTGCTGTCTATGAGCAGCCTGGGGCTGGCCCATCTGGGAGACGGAGTGTTTGAGGTAATGGTGCGGTCCTGGATCGCCCTGCACGGCAAGGCCAAGCCCAAGGACCTGCATCGGGCTACGGTGACCTATGTCTCCGCTCCGGCTCAGGCCGCCGCCATGGAGAGGCTGCTGCCCCAGCTCAGCGAGGAGGAGGCCGATGTGTACCGCCGGGGCCGGAATACCGCTCCCCACTCGGTGCCCAAGGCGGCCTCCCGTGCCCAGTACCAGGCGGCCACCGGATTGGAGGCCCTGTTTGGCTGGCTGTATCTCCAGGGCCGCACCCAGCGGCTCAATGAGCTGTTTGAGATCGTTATGAAAGAGGAAGAGGAGGAGAAGGAATGCCGTTAGACGCCCTGTGCCTGTCCGGCCTGGTCCACGAGCTGAGCCAGGCCGCCGCCGGCGCCAAGATCGATAAAATTTACCAGCCCGGCCGGGACGAAGTGGTGTTGGCTCTGCGCAGCCCCACCCAGGGCAACGTGCGTCTGCTTCTCTCCGCCAACCCCACCCATCCCAGGCCTCAGCTCACCTGGCTGTCCCGGGAAAACCCGGACACGCCCCCCATGTTCTGCATGCTGCTGCGCAAGCACCTGGCGGGAGGCCGGGTGCTGTCGGTGGAACAGACCCACCTGGAGCGTGTGGTCACCTTCACTTTAGAGGCCCTCAACGAGCTGGGGGACCGGGTGGAGCGCAAGCTGGTGCTGGAGGCCATCGGCCGCCGGTCCAATCTGTTGCTGCTGGACGGGGATGGCCGGATTTTAGACTGTCTCCGACGGGTGGACTCCAACCTTGGCTCGGGAAGTGCCAACCAGCGCACGCTGCTGCCCGGCATGTTCTACCGCCTGCCTCAGCCTCAGGATAAGCTGGACCCCACTGCCCAGGACCGGGCGGCACTGGAGGAGCTGCTGGCTCAGGCTCCGGAGGAGGCCCAGGCGGATAAGTGGCTGCTGGACACCTTTGGGGGGCTGTCTCCGCTGGTGTGCCGGGAACTTGCCTGGCGGGCGGGCGGCAGCACCGATGTGCGCCTGAATACCCTGGGCGAGTCGGGCCGGAAAAAGCTGCTGGACAGCCTGGAAGAACTGCTGGAATCCGTAAAGGAACATCACGTGACAGCTACGATGATGGTAAAAGAGGGCAAGCCCTTTGACTTTACGTTCTTTACCCCCGGACAGTATGAGGGCAGCCTGGCGTTGGAGGACTTTTCCTCCTTCTCGGAGCTGCTGGACCGCTTCTACGAGCAGCGGGAGCACCTGGAGCGCATCAAGCAGCGGGGCCAGGACCTCATCCGCTCCGTGACCACCGCCCGGGACCGTACAGCCCGGAAGATCGCCCACCAGGAGCAGGAACTGGAGGCCACCCAGGACCGGGAGCAGCTGCGGGAGCTGGGGGATATCCTCACCTCCAACCTCCACCAGATGCACCGGGGAATGGGATGTCTGCGTACTGTGGACTTTTATGATCCGGAGGGGGCAGAAGTGGACATCCGCCTGGACCCTCTGCTCACCCCGCAGCAGAACGCTGCCAAGTATTATAAAGAGTATAACAAGGCCAAGACCGCCCAGGAGATGCTGACCCAGCAGCTGGAGAAGGGCCGCAGGGAGCTGGACTATCTCAACAGCGTGCTGGAGAACATCACTTTGGCCGAGGGGGAGAAGGACCTGGGGGAGATCCGCCAGGAGCTCACCGATACCGGCTATCTCCGCCGTGCCAGCAAGGCTAAGGGGCGTGAGAAGCGGGTGTCCTCCAAGCCCATGGAGTTTCGCTCCACGGCGGGCCTGCGTATCTCGGTGGGCAAGAACAACACCCAGAACGACCTGCTCACCTGTAAGCAGGCTTTTAAGAGCGACATCTGGTTCCACACTCAGAAGATCCACGGCTCCCATGTGATCCTCTGGACGGAAGGGGGAACCCCCGATCTCCAGAGCCTCAACGAGGCGGCCTGTCTGGCGGCCTGGTTCTCCCAGGCGCGGGACAGCAGCAAGGTACCGGTGGACTATACCCCTGTCAAGTATGTGAAAAAGCCCAACGGGGCACGTCCCGGCATGGTGACTTATACCACCTACGAGACCGCCTGGGTCACCCCTGACGGGGAGCTGGCCAAACGGCTGCGGGTGAAATAAATTTCCAGTTCAACATAAAAATACCATATCTTGTGCAACAAGCCCGGAAAACGTCTATTTATGGCGTTTTCCGGGCTTTCACTTTCTGAAAATTATTTTCATGTTGAAAACATTCTACCTTGTGCAAACTCCTTCGACCACTTCCATCAAAAGGGGACCGTCTTTCCCTTTTTCCCCGAAAAAGGGCGGGGAGCGGTTCGACGGTTTTTGCTTTTCCTTCTCACAGAGGCCCCTATATAATGTGGTCGCATTTTTGCAATTGAGAGGGGAAACACAAGATGATGGAACTGAAGATCGCGTCCCGGACGTGCCGGGACCAAACGGGAGAACCCCGTACCTTTCACTATGCCCTGACAGTAGACACTGTGGAGACAGACACCTTCTGCTGTGAAAACTACGGGGTGCGGGTGTGGGAGGATCAGGGGGAGGATGAGACTATCCCAGGCATTACCACCAGCGCCTCCCGCATCGATGAGCTGATGACTCTGCTGGTGGATAACCGGGTAGGCCCTGCGGGGCTGCGGGATGTGGTGGAGGACTGGCTTTAACGGTACATATGCCAGCGCACTCCCACGGTGAATACCCCATTTTCCAGCTGGGCAAAGGCGGTGTGGCCCATGCGCTGGGCCAGAGCCTTGACAATGGCCAGGCCCAGACCGGTGTTTTGTCCAGTGCGCATCTGGTCACCGGTGTAAAAGCGTTCAAACACCCGGGGCAGGTCCTCCTGGGTGAGGTGGGGCGCGTCGTTGGAGAAGGAGGTGACAAGGAAATCTCCTTCCCGGAAAAGACGGATAGTCAGCGCGGTGCTGCCGTGCTTGAGGGCGTTGCTCAGCAAATTGGTGAGTACCCGCGTGACTCCGCCGGGGTCAGCCAGCACCGGAGGCAGACCTTCCTCCAGCTCCACCGCCACCTGAAAGCCCGCCTGCTGGAAGTCGTCATAAAAACTGGCCAGCAGAGGCTCCAGGCGGCGGCGCAGGTCCACGGGCTGGATCTCCAGAGGGTACTCGCCGCCCTCGATGCGGGACAGGTCGTAAAAGGCGGTGATGAGCTCCTGGAGAACCCGGGCGCGCTCCTCCACCACCTGGAGGTATCGAGACCGCTCTTCCGGCTTCAGATCGCCTTCCAGCAGCTGGAGATAGCCCAAAATGGAGGTGAGAGGGGTGCGCAGGTCGTGGGAGACGTTGGCGATCTGCCGCCGCAGGCTCTCCTCCCGCTCCCGCAATTGGCGGGTCTCGGTCTCCCGGTCCTCCAGCAGGCCGTTGATCTGGGCCAAAAGCTCCTCCACCGGCCGGTCAGGCGCAGCCAGACGCAGCCGCTTGCCGGGCTGGCTCCGGGCCTTTTTTAGTTGGCTCGCGGCCTGGCTGAGCGCGCGGCCGCGGCGGTACCGCAAAAGCAGTACCGCCGCGAGGGCTATGAGAGAGAGAAGAAGGGCGATCCCCATGGGAAATACCTCCCGAATGAAAAGTAAGGTTACCGCAGCTCCCGCCGCCGCAGAGCCCATACCGATACCACCGTAGTGAACACGATCCAGCCCAGTCCCAGCGCCCAGCAGTAGAGGGGGGATGGCAGGATAAAGCCTTCTGCCACAGACACTGAGAGACCCAGGTTGGTTTCCGTGATGTCCACGCCCTTGCCCCAGAAGGGAGTCATCAGGTGCAGGGTGCACAGCAGCTTCATTACCCAAGCCTTGGGGTCCAGGAGGGACCAGGCTCCCAGGATGGGCCAGAGAAGGAACTGATAGAGAAACAGGACAAACACGGCAACCAGGTCGGAGGCAAACAACAGCTTCAGACACAGGTACAGGGATGCGCAAGCCACCCAAAGGGGCAGGGCAACGAGAAATTCCACCAGCAGGTTGGCCGCCAGTTGGGGCAGAGCCTCTTTCCCGGGGAGGAAGAGAAAAGCGAGAAGTACCGATGAGACCACCAGCATCAGGGCCATAGTGCAGCCGATGAGGGTGGCGGCACTGAGCCGGGAGAGCACCATCTGCCACCGGGGGATGCCGAAGACCGCCTCGTTTTTCAGAATGTCCAACTTATTTACCCGGGAGCTGGCGATCTCGGCACACCATGCCCCGTAGAACATGCCGAAAATGGGCAGGGAGCTGAGGGACTCGAACATCGAGGTGCAGTTGCCCCATTCCGGGGGGCGGATCGCCTCGGCAAAAAGTATGACCACGACACCAAAGAGGAGAGAGGCGGCCATGAGGATCACCGGCCAGGGGCGGCAGCGCATCCGGTAAAACTCGGCACGGATGAGGTTTTCCATCTCAGCGGCCCTTCATCCACACAATCAGGCACAGGGCAGCCCCAAGAAGGAGGAAGGCGGCAAAGAGCATTTTTTTCATCGGAAACCTTCCTTTCTCAGCTGATCTCCCGGCGGGAGAAGAAGAACAGGCCGACTGCGGTAGAAAGGGCCGCCCAGGCCAAACCCACCAGCCAGCACCGGCTCATGAGAGCCCAGTCCATATTTTGGGCAGAGATCACCTGACCGCCCATATAGTCCAGGGTGAGGTGATAGAGAGAGTGAAATGCGGGGTTGACATACTTGCCCAGATTGTTCAGTACAGCAGGCACACCAACCATGAGTGCCAAAAAGGCGATGCCCGCCATGTTGGAGCCACGAATGAGGAAATAACAGGCGATGGCCAGAGACAGGGCGCCCAGCCAAAGGGGGAAAGAGGCCAGAATGTAGTATCCCAGCATCTGCATCATCATCTGCACCGACTGGGCGGTGGTCATGCCCAGGGACATCATAGACATCTCATCGGAGGGGATGCCCAGCAGCACCAGAGAGGCCAGCAGATATACCCCAATGGTCACCACAAAGACCACGATCATGAGCAGGAGTGTTACCACCAACCGGGACAGGTAGACCTGGACCCGGGTCAGACCATAGGATACCTCATTTTTCAACGTGTTGAACTTATACTGCTCAGAGAATACCGCGTCGCCGCCCACGGCCACCAGGTACAGGCCAACGGGCATACCCATGAGCAAGATGTTCAGGGAAAAGGGAAAGTTGACCGCGTCCTGGTTGGATGGTGCGGTATACTTGACATAGGCCAGACAGCCGACCACCAGCAGAGCGAAGAGAGCGCACAGCAGGTTGAAGACATAGAAATAAGGCCGCCGGGTCAGCTTATAGATCTCAGCTTGAATGGAATTAACCATGGTGACGACCTCCAATCAGATTGAGGAAGTAGTCCTCCAGGTTGCTGTCCTTCTGCTGGGTGGAGATGAGACCCACGCCCTGCTCCAGAAGGGTGCGGTTGACGGTCTGGGGGGCATCCAGGAAGGCGTACACCCTCAGCTGGTTGCCGGGGAGCACCTCGTAATCCCGGGTGCCCAGCTGCTGCTCCAGAACCCGGGCAGCCCGGGGCGCATCGTCCACGGTGAGCTCCAGGCACTCCCGGCACTTTTCCCGCAGGTTGGCCCCGGAGATGGTCTCCAGCACCTTGCCCTTTTCGATGAAGCCAAAGTGGGTGGCCAGAGCGGACAGCTCGGAGAGAATGTGGCTGGAGATAAGAATGGTGGTCTGCCGCTCCCGGTTCAGGCGCAGCAGCAGTTCCCGGAACTCCACGATGCCCTCCGGGTCCAGACCGTTGATGGGCTCATCCAGCAGGAGAAATTCCGGCTGGTTCATAAGCGCCAGAGCCAGGCCCAGGCGCTGCTTCATGCCCAGGGAGAAGGTCTTGAACTTCTTTTTCCCTGTGTCGGTGAGGTTCACCAGCTCCAGGGCCTCATCCACGCAGTTCTTGCCCGGAATGCCCCGCTGGATGCGGTAGTACTCCAGATTCTGCCGGGCGGTGAGGTAGGGATAGAAGGAGGGAATCTCCACCATGGCGCCGGTGAGGCTGCGGGCACGGTTCAGTCCGGAGTCGGAGGTCTGCCCAAACAGGGAAATCTGGCCGGAGGTGGGAATGCTCTGGCCGGAGATCAGGCGGATGAGGGTGGTCTTGCCCGCACCGTTTCGGCCTACCAGGCCGAAGATCTGGCCCTTCTCTACCGTGATGCTGGCCCGGTCCAGGGCCAAGGTGTGGCCGTAGCGCCGGGTCAGCTCTTGAGTTTGTAAAATCGCTTCTGACATATGCTTTCCCCTTTCTTTCGGGTTGGGATAAAGGCTTGATAAGGAGGGGGAGAGGCTCCTTCCTTCCGTTGACAGGGTCAGTATAACCCACAAAGGTTGAATCCCCAGAAAGAAAGATTAAAGAAAGTCTAAAGTTTGCGGTAGACGTGGATGTCAAAGCCGATCTGGGTGTCCAGCTCATCCAATTCGGACAGCCGCTCCACCCCCGCCTTAGGGGTCTTCCAGGCGTAGGGGGTCATGCCGAACAGGGCCATAATGTCCTGGGAGCAGTCCAGATGGACGGTATACCGCAGGGGCACCGCCTCCAGCCACTGAAAGCCGGAGTAGTCCTCCCGTTTGACGGCGTTTTCGTAGGGCTTGTCATAGAGGACCGACTTCATCTCCCACAGGTGGAGGGCGGAGGGAACCACGTAGTAGAAGTATCCTCCCGGACGCAGCACCCGGGCAAACTCCTGGGGACACAGGGGGGAGAAGACGTTAAAGAGCAGGTCCACGCTCTCGTCGGCCACCGGCAGGTGGTACACCGAGGCCACGGCAAATTCGCCCTCTTTGACCCGTTTGGCGGCCCGGCGCAGGGCAAATTTGGAGATGTCTACTCCGGCGATGGGACCGGAGCGGCCCTCCTGAGCAAGACGAGCGGCCAGGGCGGCGGTGTAGTACCCTTCGCCGCAGCCGCAGTCCAACAGGGCGGGGTGGGGGACGCAATCCCGGGCGGCTAAGTCGCACAGCGCATTGGCCAGAGGGGCATAATAGCCCTTGTCCAGAAAGGCGGAGCGGGCGGTCACCATGGCCTTGTCGTCGCCGGGGTTTTTGGAGTGCTTGCGGTTGGCAGGCAGGAGATGGGTATAGCCTGCCGCGGCCAGATCGAAGCTATGGCCGGCGGGGCAGGTATAGGCGTGTTCCCCCCGCGTCAAAGGCGCGGCGCACAGGGGACAACGGAACAAACTCATAGTATTCACCTCAAGATCATAACAGCGATGGGGCAGAATGCCCCACCGCTATGATAGGATAGAATGAAGAAAAAGGCAAGGGGCGCGGCTATGCCGCGCCCCTTTTGAATGGGAAAGGGAGAAAATCAGCCCGCCGTAATGACTCGTACCTGCTTGCCTGTGGGATCGATATAGACGGTGAGCTTGCTGGAGAAGGCCTTGATGGCGTTGACGCGGTCGGTGAGCTTGGGCTGGCGGAACCAGCTGCCGGGGTCGGTGCGGTTGCCGGCCATGCCGCCGTAGCACTCCGCGTTGTCGGCTACCCGGTAATTCTGGCCGTTGACCGACACATACAGGTCGCCCTGGCTCTCGAAGAAGTCCTTGGCGGTGACGCCGGTGAACTTCTCCAGCTGGACAATGGTGCGGATCATATCCTTGTCTTCCCGGTTCTTGTAGGTGACTACGCCCATAATGTCGCCGCTGCGGCCGTTGTAGCCTGCCACGGGGCTGAATTCGATGGTGCCGCCCAGACCGCGGACCAGCGACCACTGGGTGCGGGTGGAGCCCTCGCTGATCAGCTCGCCGTTCTCGTCATAGACGGGATCGGTGGAGATATCCTTGCCCACCATCATGCCGTACTCATAGGCGTTTCCGGTGACGTCGTTGAGGATGATATAGTCCACCATGCCCGAGCTGTTGCGGTGGTATCCGGCGATGTTCTTGGCCTCGATGGAGCCGGACAGATCGCTGAGGTCGATGGGGACCACGCCGCTGCTGCTGACCTTTTCAAAGATCCGTACGCCGGCCATGACGGTGTACTCGCCCAAGGTCATCTTATCTACGTTGAAGGGGCCGGGCGCCCGGTTCTCGGCTGCACTGCTGGTGGTAAAGCTGCTCTTGCCGGCGGAGAAGATGACCAGCTGGCCCTCGGCAGAAGCGTTGGACACTGTGCCCTCCAGCTCCATGGTGCCGCCGTTGGGCAGGAAGATGACAGCCTTGCCGTCGTTGACCATACCGATTGCGGTGGAGCGGGTCTGGGCGCTGGGCTTTGCCATACCGGCTACCTTGCCGTCGGCGGTGAGCAGCAGGGTGACGGTGGAACCCAGGTTAAAGTCCTTGGTGGTGTTCCAGGCGCTCTCCAGGACGGTAAATTCGTTGCCCAGGACGTTGATGGTCTTGGGAGTTGCCACCGTGGGCTGGGCGTCCTGATAGTAGCAGGTCATCCGCAGGTCAGAGACCACAAGGGTGTTGCTCAGGCTGTCATAGGTGACCACGTCGTAGGGCTTGATGTCGGACAGGCTGATCTTCTGGCGGTTCTTGATGATGTTGAAGCTGGTGGCGCCGCCGGTGAGCTGGTGGAAGGTAGCCACAGTAGCCCGGTCCATGACCACCACAGCATCCGAGCTGGCCGAGGTGGAGCTGCTGGTAGCGTAGATGGCCACCACCTTGCCGCGCTGGGTGAACAGCGTGATCTGGGTGCCGGAATACAGGGAGGTGTAGCACTCCAGATAGCTCTTGCCCTCGGGGGCGTCGGGGGTGTACACCGGGGTGTCGCCCGAGATGGTGTACTGCTGGTTGCCCGCCTTGACATAGCCGGGCTGGGCGTCGCCGGAGAGGGTGATGGTGACCGAGTCGCTGTCGTCGGGGATGAAGGTGATGATCTCCTGGTTGTCGTTGAGCACCAGACTGCCCCGCAGGCCCTGAAGGGCGGTGGGGGCGGCATCCTCGATGTGGGGGAGGTAGGTGCCGTTGGAGGTACGCACCGCGCCCATGGCGTCTCCCGTGTCGGTGGCCACATTGACGGCCAGCAGGACGGTGTCCGCCTTGGTCTCGCCCAGGGTGGTGTAGTAAACCTTGCCGTCTCCGGTTTTGCACTTGAGGGCGTTGACCAACAGCTGGGCAGCCTGGGCGCGGGTGAGGGAGGAGCCGGGCTGCAGAGACAGGCCCTTGGTCAGGCCGATGGACTGGGCCAGGTTGATGTAGCCATCGGGCCATACTGCGCCAACCTTATCGCTGGAGTAGGCCAGCACCCGGATGAGAATGGTCACCGCCTGGGCATAGGAGATCTGGTCGTCGGGGAGGAAGCGGCCGTCACCCACGCCGGAGATGAGGGGCGTGCCGGCCACGGGGGTCTCACCGTCCGCGCTCGTGCCCGCATCCCCGCCGATCATGGTGGAGGCGGCCAGATTTACATAGCCCCGAGCCCAGTGCTTGGAGGTCACATCGGTGAAAATGGTGCGGGTGGAGTGGAGGACGACCTGGTCCCCCAGGCCCATAAAATTGACCGCCATGGTGCAGAACTGGGCGCGGGTGAGGACCTGGTTGGGGTTAAACTGGTTGCCTCCGGTGCCGGAAACCACGCCCATCAGCCGGAGAATGTCGGCGTTGAGGGCGGTGTTGCTGTCGTTGACATCGGTAAAGGAGGAGGTTCCGGTGGCGGTGACAGGAAGGGCCAGATTGACGGCCAGGGCGGCGGCCAGCAGGCCGTGGATCATAGAATATCGTTTCATGGTTTTGTCTCCTATCTCTTACTCTGCCCGCAGGGCCACCACCGGCTGCAATCCGGAGGCCTTGACCGCGGGGTACATGCCAAAGAGGATGCCGAGCACCACCGAAAACAGGAATGCACCGATGGTAATGGGGATGCTGGGCAGAAGGATCATGCCGTCCAGCAGCAATTTTCCGGCAATCAGCGTGCCCACGTAACCGATGGCGATGCCGATGATGCCGCCGATGCTGCAAATGACGGCAGCCTCGATAAGGAACTGAGCAATGATGCTGCGCCGCTCCGCGCCGATGGCCTTGCGGATGCCGATCTCCCGGGTGCGCTCGGTGACGGTGACCAGCATGATGTTCATGATGCCGATGCCGCCCACCAGTAGGGAGATGCCGGCGATGGCGCCCAGCACCAGGGCCTGCATGTTGCTCTGGTTCTGGACATTTTCTGCCGCGCTGTTGTCACTTTGCACGTAGTAGTCGCCAAAGTCGCTGTATCCCATCTCGTTTTTGGGGAAGAGACCGGACAAATAGGCGTCCAGCAAGGTGAGAGCCTCGGTGGTGGCGGAGGCACTTTTGGCCTTGACCACGTAGGTGTCAATGTTGCTGTTCTGGTTGAGGCTGCGGTTGAAGGTGTAGGGCAGAACGATGAGGTTGTCCAGCTCGGGCCACCCCTCCAAAGCCATGGAGTTGTACCACCCGACCACCAGGAAGGGCTGCCCGTTGATGGTGATGGTTTCGCCCACGGGATCAATAAAGTTAAAGAGCTTTTCTTTGGCTCCGGCGCCCAAAACACAGACAGGATTGGTTTTCTCTATGTCCAGGTAGGAGAGCTCCCGGCCCGCAGCCAGAGTGTAGTTGTTGCACACGCCGTACTGGTCGGAACCCAGCTTGACGTGCATCATGTCCTCCCAGCTCATGTTCTGGCTGTTCTCCCAGTCGTTGACGGCAATGGTTTTGGCGCCGTACTGAATGGTAAGCTTTTGGCCGATCTCCATGTCGGGGGTGATGCCGTCGATGAGGTGGTTGAGGGTGAGACAATAGTCATACAGCTTTTGAGAGGTTTCGTTATTCATGTCGCTGAAGGAGTAGGCACGGACATTGATTTTGTTGGTGCCCATTTTTTCAAAATACTCCATGCTCTTCTGGTTCTGGCCCTGGACCACCGAGACCATGATGACCACGGAGGCCACGCCGATGATGATGCCCAGCATGGTGAGAAAGGAGCGGGTCTTTTTGCAGGAAATGGATTTGAAGGCCATTTTGAAGGCTTGCCATAAATTCATGTCCAGTCCACCTCCTGGGGGTGATCTGCCACCACCTTGCCATCGGACAGCCGTACCACCCGTCGGGCGGTGGCGGCGATGCCGTCGTCATGGGTGATAAGCAGTATCGTGGTGCCCTCCCGGTAGAGGGAGCGCAGGATCTCCAGCACATGCCGCCCGGTTTTGGAGTCCAGCGCGCCGGTGGGCTCGTCAGCCATGATGATAGGGGGGTGGGTGGCGATGGCTCGGGCGATGGCCACCCGCTGCTGCTGGCCGCCGGACATCTCGCTGGGGCGGTGATGCGCGCGGTCGTCCATGCCCACCTTGGCCAGGGCGGCCATGGCGATCTCTTCCCGCTCCCACACGGAGACACCCTGATAGATCAGGGGAAGGGTGACGTTTTCCAGGGCGTTGAGCTCCTGAATGAGGTTGTAGCCCTGGAAGATAAAGCCGATCTCCCGGTTGCGGATGCGGGCCAGACTGCGGTCGGAAAGAGAGGTGACGTCGGTGCCGTTGAGATGGTATTGGCCGTAGGTGGGGATATCCAGACAGCCCAGCACGTTCATCAGGGTAGACTTGCCGGAGCCGGACTGGCCCACGATGGCCACGAATTCTCCCCGGTCGATCTGGAGGGAGACACCGTCCAGCGCCCGCACCTCGCTCTCCTTCCCCTCGTTGTATATCTTATAGAGGTTTTGGATGTCGATGAGCATATGCGGCCCTCCTTTACCAGCTGCTGCCCTGATCGGTCACGGTAAAGTTGACGAAGACCACGTCGCCCTCCTCAATGCCGGAGATGATCTCTACGTTCTCTGCGTCGGAGATGCCGGTTTCTACGAGAACGGGGTAGTAGCCGTCCGCCTCAGAGGGGAACTGGGGCTTCTGGCCGGGCTCTGTTTCAGGCAGAAGCAGCTCAGGCACATCCTCGGGGCGGCTGTCCCGCTGGACAAAGACCACCGACTGGCGGTTTCCCTCGGCGTCGCTGACGTACTTGACCGCGCTGGTGGGGACGATGATGCAGTTGTCCGACTGACTGGTGACAAAGGAGTACTGCAGCCAGGCACCGTCCACCAGGGTGCCGTCAAAGTTGTCCACGGTCAGGGTGACGGGATAGGTGGTCATTCCGCTGCCGCTCTGGGCGCCGCCCATGTCAATGGCGGTGACAGTGCCCATGAACATGGTGCCGTTCCAGTCCAGCTCCACCATGTCGCCGGGGTGGATGAAGGAGATGTTTTTGTCGTCCACGTTGATGGTGACCAGCATGGTGGTGTTGTTGGAGATGATGATGACCGTATCGCCGCTTTTTACCTCGGCGCCGGGGGAGAGGGTGCAGGTGATGACGGTGCCGTCGATGGGAGCCACAGCGTTGAAGTCGGCCAGGGCTTTCTGGGCGGTCTCCAGGGTGCGGACGGCCTCGTCCAGCTCCTCCTGCTTGGCGCGGATCTGGGAGTCGATGGTGTCCGAAGCCATGGTGAGCAGAGCGGTCCCGGCGGAGACGTTGGCGTAGTTGCGCAGGTTGCCCGTGGAGGCTAGCGGTCCGCCGGCCTTGGTCTTCAGTTCCCGGGACTCATAGTACTCGGTCTTTCCGTTCTCATAGGGGTAGATGGAACTGCCGTCAGAGGCAGTAAGTATGGCAGAGGCGTCCATGCCGGCAGTGAGGGTGCCGGGGTTGTCAAAGACGATGACCACCTCAAAGTGGACGGCTCCCTCGGGGGAGATGAAGCTCACCTTGTGGATCTCATCCACCCGGCCGGTGAAGGTACGCATCACGGTGGGGACAGAGACCTGAACAGACTGCCCCTTGTAGATGCTGTTCTCATAGGCATAGCTGAAGTAGAGGGAGAGCTTGAGCTGTTTGTCGTTGACCAGGGTGGCCACCGTGGTGCCCGCGGAGATCTCCTGCTCGGGCTCAAAGGACTGCACCTGAGTGAGCTTGCCCGAGAAGGGGGCGCGGAGGGTGAGGTTGGAGGCCTGCTCCTGGAGGTCGGCCATATCCTTCTGCAGGGAGTCCACCCGCTTCTGGGCGTTGGTCACCTCGTCCTGAGCCGCCTGGCTGAAGATGCTGTACAGGGGCTGGCCGGCGGTGACGGTCTCACCGGCATTGACAAAGACTTCCTGGACCGTGCCGCCCTGGGTCAGGGTGATGGCCGCCGACTCCTTGGCCTTGGCCGAACCGCTGCCCGCTACCCGGCTTTGCAGGGAGCCGATCTCGGCGGGCTTGGACAGGATTTCTCCAGGCTTATCGTTGGAAGAGAATAGGAACCGGTACAGGGCGACACCGCCGCCCAATAAAAGGGCTGCGACCAAAACCAAGGCAATGATGGTCCGCAGTTTCCGCTTGTCCAGAGGCTTTTTGGGTTTGCCGGCCGCCGGAGAGGGAGGGGCGGGTTTTGTCTGGGGTAAGGTAGCTTCTGACATGGTGTACTCCTCCTGAATGTAAATATTCTTCCAATGGGCAGGAAGGCCTGTTCGATCAAGACCATTATATGCCATGAAAGATTCCAGGACGATTACAGGGCAATTACAAATGTTTAAGATTCGCTTAAGGATTCTAAAGAAATGGAAAGGATCAGGCGCAGCTGGGCGAAACAGGAAAGAAAATGCAAAAAAACGCCCTGCAGACTGCCGGAGCAGAGCTGCAGGGCGTGTGGAATGACAATCAGCAGTTGGTATACAGGGGGTACTTGCTGGTGAGGGCCTTCACCTGGGCGCGGAGAGACTCAATGTTGGACTGGAAGTCGTCCCGAGCGCACTGGCAGATGAGGGAGCCGACCACCTTCATCTCCTCCTCCTTGAAGCCGCGGGAGGTGACGGCGGGGGTGCCCACCCGGATGCCGGAGGTGACGAAGGGCTTCTCCGGGTCGTTGGGGATGGCGTTTTTGTTGACGGTGATATACACCTCGTCCAGACGGTGCTCCATCTCCTTGCCGGTGAGGTGAGCGGGGCGCAGATCCACCAGCATCAGGTGGTTGTCGGTGCCGCCGGACACCAGGTCCAGGCCGCCCTCCAGGATGGACTGGGCCAGCACGGCGGCGTTCTTCACAATCTGGGTCTGATACTCCTTGAACTCGGGTTTGAGGGCCTCGCCCAGAGCCACCGCCTTGGCAGCGATGATGTGCTCCAGAGGACCGCCCTGGCTGCCGGGGAAGATGGCGGAGTTGAGCTTCTTGGCAATGGCCTCGTCATTGCACAGCAGCATGCCGCCGCGGGGACCGCGCAGGGTCTTATGGGTGGTGGTGGACACTACGTCGGCGTAGGGAACAGGAGAGGGGTGTACGCCCGCGGCCACCAGGCCGGCGATGTGGGCCATGTCCACAAACAGGTAAGCCCCTACCTCGTGGGCGATGTCGGCAAAGGTCTTGAAGTCGATGACCCGGGGGTAAGCGGAGGCACCGGCCAGGATCATCTTGGGCTGGTGCTTCTTGGCCAGATCACGCACCTGATCGTAGTCGATATAGCCCTTCTCGTCCACGCCGTAGGCGACCATATTATAGTTCTTGCCGGAGAAGTTCACGGGGGAGCCGTGAGTCAGGTGGCCGCCGTTGTCCAGGCTCATGCCCATGACGGTATCGCCGTGCTGGCACAGAGCCTGATACACGGCAAAGTTGGCCTGGGCGCCGGAGTGGGGCTGCACGTTGGCGTAATTGGCGCCGAAGAGCTCCTTAGCCCGCTCGATGGCGATGTTCTCCACCACGTCCACGCACTGGCAGCCGCCGTAGTAGCGCTTACCGGGATAGCCCTCAGCGTATTTGTTGGTGAGCACGGTGCCGGCGGCGGCCAGCACAGCGGGGCTGACGATGTTCTCCGAGGCGATCAGCTCGATGTTCTGCTGCTGCCGGTCGTACTCGGCCCGTACTGCCTCACCCACCTGAGGATCGGCGGCGGTGAGAAAGTCCATAAGTTCGTTGACCATGGGAAACACTCCTTTTCTGTTCTTCTCAGGCAAAGCCTGTCTGCGGATGTTCACAGTTCTGCGGTTATTATACCAGAAGCACGGAAAAAAACAATGCGGAAGAAACAGAAAGTTCCCATCGCCAGGTTTGACAAGTTGTGATACAATAAAAATGATATGCTCGAAAGAGAGGATGAAACCATGAAGTCACAGCAAGAGGTGCGCGCCATTGTGGATGCGCTCAAGGAGCTCTATCCCGACGGGATCTGCTCTCTGGACTATGAAAAAGATTACGAATTGCTGTTTTCGGTGCGTCTGGCCGCCCAGTGTACCGATGAGCGAGTGAATAAGGTGACCCCGGCGCTCTTTGCCCGATTCCCCACCCTGGAGGCGCTGGCCAATGCGGATATTTCCGAGGTGGAGCAGTACATCCATTCCACCGGCTTTTTCCGTGCCAAGGCCCGGGATATCGTGCTGGCTTCCCAGATGATTTTGGCCGAGTACGGAGGAAAGGTGCCCGGCACCATGGAGGATCTGCTGAAATTGCCCGGCGTGGGGCGGAAGACAGCAAACCTGATGCTGGGCGATGTGTTCCACATACCCGGCGTGGTGGTGGCTGACACCCACTGTATCCGCATCACCGGTCTGCTGGGCCTTACGGACGGCTCCAAGGACCCCACCAAGGTGGAGATGCAGCTTCGGAAGGTGCTGCCCCCGGAGGAGTCCAACGACTTCTGCCACCGTCTGGTGCTCCACGGCCGGGCGGTGTGTATTGCCCGTCGCCCCCAGTGCGGAGAGTGTGTGCTCCGGCCCTGGTGCGACTATTTCAGCAAGAACGTGGCAGAGCCTGCCAAAGACTGAGAATCCAATATTAAAGAAGGCATGTTACATTGAAACACAGGACAAGTGATAGCTTACAGGCGGGGGAAGGACTGTCCCCAGCACATTCCTCCTGCCAGCAGGCGGGAGGCAAAGCGAAGCTTTGCGGGAAGTTCTTTGCCAAGCTTTCTTTCAAGAAAGCGGAGAGCATAAACCGATGGTGCTGTTATACCCTGGGCATGGTGATCCTGGCCCTGGGCCTCACTCTGAACACCAAGACCGGCCTGGGGGTGTCGCCCATCGTATCGGTGGCCTACTGTGTATCCCAGATTCTGGATATGAACTTCGGGGATATGACCTTTGTGCTCTACGCCCTGTTTGTGGCCGCCCAGTTTGCCATCCGGGGGAAGAAGAGCCACCTCTATGATCTGCTCCAGTTTCCACTGAGTCTGGTGTTTAGCCGGGTGCTCAACTTGTTTGACGCATTTATTCCCTATAACAGTGCAAACCACGGGTTTTTCGCCAATTTCCTGCTGCTGATTCTGGCCATTTTGTGTACCGGCGTGGGGGTGTCCATGACGGTGAACATGCGCCTGGTGCCCAATCCCGGAGACGGCATCGTGGCCGCCGTGGCCGAGAAGATGGGCCGGGACCAAGGCTTTGCCAAGAATATCTTCGATGTGGGCTGCGTGACCGTGACCTGTATCATCGGTCTGGCGTGCCGGGGACAGGTGATCGGCATCGGCATCGGTACCCTGGCCGCCATGGTGGGTGTGGGGCGCTCCATCGCCCTGGTGAACCACTTCTTTAAAACGCGGATGTGCCGGGCTGCCGGTCTGGAGCAGCCCGCCTGAGTTTTGATGTTTCTCTGTGAGGTGATTTGTTATGGCATACCGGCCTCTGGCCGACGAGATCCGGCCCACGACCCTGGACGAGGTGGTGGGGCAGAAGCACATCCTGGGCAAGGACGGTCTGCTGCGGCGCATCATTGAGGGAGGCAATGTCCCCAATCTCATCTTCTACGGCCCGTCTGGCACAGGAAAGACCACCGTGGCCAACATCATCGCCCAGCGGACCAACCGGCCGCTGCATCGCCTCAACGCCACCACCGCCTCCATCAGCGACATTAAAGACATCATCGCCGACATCGGGACCCTGTTGGCTCCGGAAGGAGTTTTGCTTTACTTAGACGAGATTCAGTACTTCAACAAGAAGCAGCAGCAGTCTCTGCTGGAGTTTATGGAGAACGGGAAGATCACCCTTATCGCCTCCACCACGGAGAATCCCTTCTTCTATGTGTTCGGGGCAGTGCTGTCCCGGTCCACCGTCTTTGAGTTCAAGCAGATCACCGCTCAGGACGCCCTGCCCGCCATCGACCGGGGGGTTTCCATCCTGGAACAGCGCTTAGGCGGCAAGCTGGAGCTGGAGGAGGGAGTGCGGGAACACATCGCCTCTGCCTGCGGCGGCGACATCCGCAAGGCCATGAACGCTTTGGAGCTGCTGGCCTCGGCGGCCAAGAAGGAGCAAGGAAAATTCCTTGTCAGCCTGGACGACGCGAAAACGGCGGCCCAGAAGTCAGCCATGCGCTACGACCGGGAAGGGGACGCCCACTTTGACATCGCCTCCGCTCTGATGAAGTCCTTGCGCGGGTCCGACCCGGACGCGGCCCTCCACTATCTGGCCCGGCTGCTGGAGGCGGGAGATATGACCACCGCCATCCGGCGGCTGTTGTGCTCGGCCAGCGAGGACGTGGGCATGGCCTATCCCCAGGCCGCCCTCATTGTCAAGGCCTGCGTGGACAACGCCTTGCAGCTGGGCCTGCCCGAGGCCCGGCTGCCCCTGGCCCAGGCGGCGGTGCTGCTGGCTACTTCTCCCAAGTCTAACTCGGTCTATCAGGGCATTGCCGCCGCCATGGCCGACGTAAAGGCCGGACGGGTGGGGGACATCCCCCGTGAACTGCAAAATGTCCACGCCGACTCGGCGGGGCTGGAGCGGGAGCAGGGGTATCTCTATCCCCACGACTTCCCCGGCCACTGGGTGCGCCAGCAGTACCTGCCGGACGAGCTGAAAAACCGGAAATACTACCAGTACGGCGACAACAAGACGGAGCAGGCCGCCCGCCGCTACTGGGACGAGATCAAAAAGCATTAGAAAGGAAGGACCTAAGTTGGAGCCGATACGGATCTTAGTGGTGGAAGATGATCAGGACATCAACCGCCTGCTGTGTACCATCCTCAACGACGCAGGCTATTTCAGCCAGAGTGCTTTCTCCGGCAGCGAGGCCATGCTGTGGGCGGAGAAGGAGGGCTTTGACCTGGTGCTGCTGGACCTGATGCTCCCCGGTCTGACCGGAGAGGAGTTCATCGCCAAGGTGCGCCAGCACGGCACCATGCCCATCATCGTCCTGTCTGCCAAGGCGGGCGTGGAGGACCGGGTAAAGGTGCTGCGCCTGGGGGCGGATGACTTCATCCCCAAGCCCTTTGACAACCAGGAGGTGCTGGCCCGGGTGGAGGCCCAGCTGCGCCGGGTGAAGAAGTTCTCCGCACCTCCGGAGAAAAAGCAGCGCTTTGTCTGCGGCGATCTGTGCCTGGACCGGGAGGAGTTTACCGTCACTGCGGAAGGAAATCCCGTCACTCTCACCGCCCGGGAGTTTGAAATTCTGGCCCTGCTGATGGAGTACCCCAAGCGGGTATTTACCCGGGAGCAGATCTATCAGCACGTGTGGGGCGAGGATTACTTTGGCGACGACAACACGGTGAACGTGCACATCAGCAACCTGCGCTCCAAGCTGGGCAAGGTGAGCAAGCAGGAGTTTATCAAGACCGTGTGGGGCATTGGCTTTAAAATGGCGGATTGTTAGGAGGGCGGCATGGACATTCATGTAGGGGATATCCTGAGAATGAAAAAGACCCATCCCTGCGGCAGCTCGGAGTGGTTAGTGCTGCGGGTGGGCATGGACTTTAAGATGCGCTGCCAGGGTTGCGGCCATGAGGTGATGCTGCCCCGGAGCAAGGCGGAAAAAAGCATCCGTAAGGTGTTCCGGGACGGAGACCAGGTGAGCGTGTGACCATGTTTTGTGCTCCTGCCCCGGTGGGAGCGGAACCGTTTGTTTTGTGAGAAGAAAGGAAACGATTTATGCGATACGACAGTGATATTTTGTACCGGCCCCCGGGAGAGTGGAAGAGCTATCTGCTCCAATGCACCATCGGCTGCTCCTATAATAAGTGCACCTTCTGTGCCATGTATAAGGAGAAGAAATTCCGCATCCGTCCGGTGAAGGAGATTTTGGAGGACATCGATATGGCCCGGGACTACTACGGTCCGGGCCTCAAGCGGGTGTTCCTGATGGATGGCGACGCGGTCATCATGAAGACCGATGATCTCATCCGGGTGCTGCGCAAGCTCTACGATACTTTCCCTGCCCTGGAGAAGGTGACCACCTACGCCGGTCCCCGGAGCACCTTGGCCAAATCTCCCGAGGAGCTGAAAGCCATCCGGGATGCTGGTCTCAACCGGGCCTACCTGGGGGTGGAGAGCGGCAGCGACGCGGTGCTCAAGGCCATCAACAAAGGCGTTACCGCCGCCCAGATGCTGGAGGCAGGCCAAAAGCTGGTGGCAGCTGGCTTTGACCTGTGGGCCATCGTCATCATGGGTCTTACCGGCCAGGACGGGGACTGGGAGGAGCACATCCTGTCCACCGCCAAGATGATCAATGCCATGAAGCCCCGGCACCTGTCTGCCATGACTTTCGCTCCGGCCAAGGGCACCCCCCTGGGAGAGGATGTGCTGGCTGGACGGTTCAAGGTGTGCACTCCGGACCAGATTCTGGAGGAGTGCCACCTGCTGGTGGAAAATCTGGACGTGGATCCTCTCCACTTTACCAGCAACCACGCCTCCAACTACCTGCCGCTCAAGGGCGGCCTGCCTGAGGATCGGCAGAAGTTTTTGGACCTGCTGGACCAGGCGCTTGCGGGTAAGATCCGTCTGCGCCGTACCCTGAATCGGGGAATCTGATCGCTGAAACCAGACGCGGGATGTTTTAGGACATCCCGCGTTTGCTTAAGCTGGGAGAAGATCCCTGTTTTTTGAGGTTAAGCATGGGATACCACCTGGCTGAAAAGGGACTGTTCGAGCTTTAACAGAAAAATTTTGAATATTTTTCATGAAAATCTTTCAATTTCATGAAGTATCTGCTATAATGCACTTTAACGGCCTAATGCGATCCCTTACGGCTTTGGCGGAGAAGGAGGGAACGCAGTGGCTCATCCTGAAAACAAAGGAGAGAGGTTCCCCCTTGTTTTTCCTACTGTTCCTCATTTGGATCGTGCTCAACGGAAGAGTGGATTTGGAAGTAGTGCTCACAGGCGCGGCGGTCTCCGCCGCGCTCACTTGGCTTGCACGCACGGTTTTGAAACTGCCCGCCTGGGGAGGATTGCGCCTGATTCGACGGCTCCCCAGGGTATTTTTATACCTTTTTTACCTGTTTGGGCAGGTTGTGGTGTCCAATCTCCAGGTGATAGAGCGGATCCTTTTCCCTCAAAAGCGGAAGGGAGGCGGGCGGCTGGTGTGGTTCCGTACCGATCTGAAGGAGGAGGGTACCCGTCTCACCCTGGCCAATTCTATCACCCTTACCCCGGGCACGGTGACCGTCTCCTTAAAGGGAAACTATCTGTGCGTCCATGCCCTGGATGAGGACTTTGCAAAAGGAGTAAAGGAAAATGGCTTTGCGCCCCGCCTGGAGCGCTGGGAGGGGGGAGACCATGGCTGAGTGTACACCGGTGCTGGGCGGTATTCTGGTAGGTGTGCTGTGTGTGCTCACCCTGGTGCTGCTGGCCTGTCTGGCCCGAGCTATTCGTGGGCCCCGGTACACCGACCGGCTCATCGCCCTGAACATGATCTGCACCGTGGTAATTTTACTGCTGAGCGTGCTGTCCTATCTGCTGGGTGCGTCCTACCTGGTGGATGTCATCATTTTGTACGGACTATTGAATCTGCTGGCGGTGGCGGTGCTCAGCCGGATCTCCATCCGGCGGCACCGGGAGAGAAGGGAGGAGGAGCCATGACCATACGCACAATCCTTGGAGTGGTCCTCATCTGCCTGGGGGGCGTGGTGGTGCTTATCGCCGCTCTGGGCCTGTTCCGCTTTAAGGAGACCCTGGATCTCATCCACGCCGGAGCTCTGGCCGACACCATGGGGGTGTTCCTGGTGCTGGCGGGGGTGATGGTGCTGTGGGGGGTTACCGTGGCCTCCGCAAAGCTGGTCCTGGCTCTGGTGATTTTGTGGGTGACAAACCCGGTCTCCGCCCACCTCATCGCCCGCATGGAGCTGGTCACCGGTCGGGGCATCGAGCCTGATACGCTGCCGGGAGAGGGGGAGCAGGAGCTATGATCGTGCTGGAAGTCTTGCTGCTGGCCTTTTTGGTGTTCTGCGCCCTGGCTACGGTGCTGGGCAAGAAGATGGTGTCCTCCATCATCATCTTCATGTCCTACTCGGCGGTCATGTCCATTTTGTGGTTCCTGCTGGAGTCCCCCGACCTGGCCATCACTGAGGCCGCTGTGGGGGCGGGAGTGACCAGTCTGCTGTTTTTCCTTACCCTGCGGAAGATCAATGCGCTGAGGGGGCTGGAAAAGGATGAAGAATAACCACCACGCCCAGGAGGACTGGTACCACCGCTTTCTCCGCTGGGCAGGGGGCGAGGAGCCTGAAGGGGCCGAGGGTCCTGAGGACCCGGAGCGCGCCGAGTTCCAGGAGTACCTGGAGTACATCGAGGCCCACGGCTACATGGAGTTCGGCGCCTACCGCCTGATGCGCTTCCGTCAGCGCCGGGAGAAGGGTCTGGAGGACCCTCGGGGTTCTCTCCACGGTCCCCCAGCTCCGGAGCCGGAGCCGGTCCACCCACCCCGACACCACCGCCCGGGAAAGCTGCGCTACCAGATTTTGCTCTACCGGGTGCTCAGTGCCGTCGTCGTCATTACCCTGGCGGTCATTTTCTTGGTGGTCACCATGGATCTGCCTCTCTTTGGCCGGGCGGACAGCCCGGCGGTGAACGAGGTGTCCCAGCGCTATCTGGAGCAGGGCCTGGAGGAGACGGGCGCGGTGAATGCCGTCACCGGGATGATTCTGGACTACCGCGCCTTTGACACCTTTGGGGAGTCGGCGGTGCTCTTTGCCGCCGCCATGAGTACCCTGCTGCTGCTCCACAGCCCCAAAAGCCGGATGCGCACCTTCCGGGGACCGGACGAGGTGCTCTCTCAGTTGGGACGGCGGATTCTGCCCGTGATTCTGCTCTTTGGCATCTATGTGGTGGTCAACGGCCACCTGAGCCCCGGCGGCGGATTTTCCGGCGGGGCCATTCTGGGGGCGGGCTTGATTCTGGCCTCCCTGGTGTTGGGGGAGGAGCGGATGGCCCGGATGCTGCCTGCGTCCCGCACCTCTAAGATTACCGTCACCTGCCTGCTGGCCTATGGACTGATGAAGGGCTACTCCTTCTACACCGGGGCCAACCATGTGGGTTGGGAGGTGCCCAAGGGAATTTCCGGGACCATTTTCAGCGGGGGATTCATTCTGCCCCTCAATCTGTGTGTGGGCATCATCGTGGCCTGTACCATGTACACCTTTTATTCACTGTTTCTGGAAGGGGAGGGATAACTGTGCTGGAGACCATTTTGCAGCAGCGCTACTACATCACCGCCGTGCTGCTGTTCAGCATCGGCTTTGTTACCCTGTTTCTCCACCCAAACCTCATTAAAAAGATCATCGGCCTCAATCTGATGGATACGGCGGTGTTTCTCTTCCTGGCCTCCATGGGCTATATCGAGGGGGGAGCTGCCCCCATTGTGGAGGAGGGAGCCAAGGCATCCCAGTACATAAACCCGGTGCCCGGCGGCCTGGTGCTCACCGGTATCGTGGTGGCGGTGAGTACCACCGCCCTGTTTCTGGCTCTGACCATCCGGCTCTATCGCCAATATCACAGCGTCAACTTGGACGTCATCCTCATGCTGGCCTGGGAAGGCAAGGTGGAGGACTAAACTTCTGATGTGCGAGAGGAGGTGAAGCGAATGCCCCTTATATATGACATCCCTATGTTCAGCATCCTTCTGGTGCTGATGAGCGCCATGGTTATCCCCTTCTTTTCCAAAAAGAACTGGGGATTGAGCCTCGTTCGCGGGGTAGAGGTGGTGGTGGCCGCCCTGTCGGCGGTGCTGCTGGTCCAGTTGTCCGAGTCAGGGGAGAGCTTCACCTACCAGATGGGCCACTTCCCGGCTCCCTGGGGCAATCTCCTTCGCTGCGGACCGCTGGAGGCACTGCTGGCCCTGGTGTTCAGTCTGGTGATGATCCTCTCCCTGTGCGCCGGGGCGGAGGATATTCGGCGGGATGTGCGCGCCGATCGCCAGGGGAGCTACTGCGTGCTCATGCAGCTGCTCTTTGGCGCTCTGCTGGCCATGATCTACACCGATGACCTGTTCACCGCCTATGTCTTTATCGAGATTGCCGCCGTCACCGCTTGCATGGCGGTAGTGGCCAAGGAGAGCGGACGGTCAGTGGTGTCCGCCATCCGCTACCTTATCTTCAGCTGCCTGGGCTCCGGCCTGGTGCTGCTGGGAATCGCCCTGCTCTACTGCATCACCGGCCAGCTCCTCTTCTCCAGCCTGGAGCAGGCGGTGCTGGAGCTGGTGGCCAGCCGGACCTACACCTTGCCTCTGGTGGTATCCGCGCTGCTGATGACTCTGGGCCTCAGCATCAAGAGTGCCCAGTTTCCCTTCCATGCCTGGCTGCCCGATGCCCATGCCAGCGCCACCACCGCCTCCAGCGCGGTGCTGTCTGGTCTGGTGCTCAAGGGCTACCTCATTATTCTCCTGAAACTCATCCTGCGGGTGTACGGCCCGTCTCTGCTGGCCACCACCTACATGGACGACCTGCTGTTTCTCCTGGGGCTGACGGGTATGCTCTTTGCCTCGGTGGCCGCTCTGCGCCAGGAAGAGGTCAAGAGCATGATCGCCTACTCCTCCTCCGCCCAAATCTCCTACATTTTCTTGGGGTTGGGCCTGGGGACCGACGCGGGACTCATTGCCGCCTGCTACCAGATTCTGGCCCACGCCATGACCAAGTCCATGATCTTCTCCGGGGCGGGAGCCATGATCCGGGCCAGCAACGGGGGACACTACTGGAGTCAGCTCCGAGGAGCCGCCCGGCGGGCACCTCTGGGAGGACTGGCCTTCACGGTGGGCGGACTGTCCCTGTGCGGTCTGCCCCTGTTGGCGGGCTTTTCCGCCAAATACTGTCTGGCCATCGCTGCCCTGGACGCCCAGTGGCAGACCGCACCGGCCCTCTTCGGCCTGGCGGCCAGTTCGGTGCTCAACGCCATGTACTATATCCCCGCCATCCTGGCCATCTGGGGCCGGGGAGGAGAAGGGGAGAAGCTTCCCTGGAAGTGGGAGCGGGAGGGCGCTCTGGTGCTGTTCCTCCTGTGTAATGTGGTGCTGGGCACCGCCTTTGGCCCTATCCGGGATCTGATTGAACAGGGACTCAATCTGTTTTAAGAACACAAACACCATCTGAAAGGAGGTAGGGGAGTGGACGGGATCTTGCTTCTCTTGCCCATCTTAGTTCCCATCCTGGGCGGCCTGGCTGTGCTGGGTATCCACAATATGAAGACCCGGCGGCTCACCGTCACTCTGCTGCTGGTCTTTCAGATCTTTGTGGTGCTGGAGGTGGCCCGGAACGACACCGAGCCCTTCGTCTTGCTTCAGCTCACCGACGGGGCGCGGCTGGTGCTCCAGGCTGACTCTTTGGGGCGGCTGTTTGCCAACCTCATCTGTCTCATCTGGTTTGCGGTGGCCGTCTTTGCCTTTGAGTACATGAACCATGAGGGACACCGGGAGCGGTTTTTCGGTTTCTACCTGATGACCCTGGGCGCCCTGATGGGTATCTGTTTTGCAGGCAATCTGGTGACCCTCTATCTCTTTTATGAGATGATGACTCTCCTCTCTGTCCCTCTGGTGCTGCACATCGGTACCCGAAAGGCCTTTGAGGCTGCCTACTGCTACCTAGGTTTCTCGGTGGCGGGAGCGGGACTGGGATTGCTGGGTCTGTTTGTCCTCCAGGGCTACTGCACCACCGACCTGTTTACTCCCGGCGGCGTGCTGGACCTTGCCCGGGCAGGGGAGAACCGTACCCTGCTGCTGGGGGTTTTTGTGGTGATGGCAGTGGGCTTTGGCTGTAAGGTAGGCATGTTCCCCCTCCACGCTTGGCTGCCCATCGCTCACCCGGTGGCGCCGGCGCCTGCCTCGGCGGTGCTGTCCGGCCTCATTACTAAGATGGGTGTGCTGGCCCTGCTGCGGGTGGCCTACTACCTGTTCGGCTGGGAGTTCTTGGACGGCTCCTGGGCTCAGATGGTGGTGCTGGTGCTGTCCCTCATTACCGTGTTTATGGGCTCCACCCTGGCCCTGCGGGAGGATACCCTGAAAAAGCGGCTGGCCTACTCCACCGTCAGCCAGGTCTCCTATATGATCTTTGGCCTGATGCTCTTTCACCCCGTGGCCCTGGCAGGGGCCTTGCTCCAGGTTATTTTCCACGCCGTGGCTAAAAACGCCCTGTTCCTGGCCACCGGCTCGGTCATTTACCAGACCCACATCACCCAGGTCTCCCAGATGCGGGGCGTGGGTGTGGCGTGCAGTTTCACCATGTGGAGCTTTGCCCTGTCCGCCCTGTCACTGGTGGGTATCCCGCCCACCGGCGGCTTTGTGAGCAAATGGCTGCTGGCCCAGGGTGCCCTGGAGGCAGGGGACTTCACCCTGGCCTGCTGGGGTATTGGCGTGCTGATGGTGTCCGCCCTGCTGACGGCGGGCTATCTGCTGCCCATTGTCATCCGGGCGTTTTTCCCGGGAAAAGATTTTGACCACGAGAGCGTCATCAAACAGCAGGACACCTGGCTCATGTGGACCACTCTGTGCCTGCTGACGGCGGCGGTAGTGCTGCTGGGCATGTTCCCGCAGCTGCTGAACAACGGGCTGGCCGCGGTGGTGGAGCCTCTGTTTGGATAACCTGTTATGTTGAGAAAAGGAGGTGAGAACCCATGCTCATGCTGTGCGCCATTTTGTTCCCCATCCTTGCCGGGCTGGGCTTAGCGGCCTGGCGTCCCCATGGACGCATTGCCCGGCAGAACTACGTGCTGGCTTCGGCCTGTATCACCGCTGCCCTGGCTTTGTGGGCGGTATTTACCCTGCGGGATGGCCCGCTCTTCACGCTGCTGACCATGGGGGACCACCTGTCTATTGCCTTCCGGGTAGATGGCCTGTCCTGCTTGTTTGCGGGGCTGGTGTCGGTGCTGTGGCCGCTGGCCTGCCTGTACGCCGTGGAGTACATGAGCCGGGAGGGCCATGAGAACCGATTTTTTACCTTCTACCTGGCCAGCTTCGGCGTGACCCTGGGTATTGCCTTCTCTGCCAATGCCCTTACCATGTATCTCTTCTACGAGCTGCTTACCCTGGCCACCCTGCCCCTGGTGATGCATGCCATGGACAGCAAGGCCCGCTACGCCGGGCGGGTGTATCTCACCTACTCCATGTGCGGGGCAGCTCTGGGTTTTCTGGCCATGGTCATGCTGCTGGAGCACGGGGGCACTGTGTTCCTCCTGGGCGGCAGTTTGGTATGTCCTGCCGGCAAGGAAAATACCTTGCGGGCTGCTTATGTGCTGGGCTTTTTTGGCTTTGGCGTAAAGGCGGCGGTATTTCCGGGGCACAAGTGGCTGCTGCGGGCCTCGGTGGCCCCCACGCCGGTGACCGCTCTGCTCCATGCGGTGGCGGTGGTAAAGGCGGGCGTGTTTGCCGTCACCCGCCTGACCTGGTACGGCTACGGTCCCGCGCTCCTTCGGGGCTCCTGGGCCCAATACTTGGTGATGGGAGCGGCCATCTTTACCATTGTCTACGGCTCCTCCAAAGCGCTGCGCACCAAGCACTTAAAGCGCCGTCTGGCCTGGTCCACCATCAGTAACCTGTCCTATGTGCTGCTGGGAGTGACCACCCTGACCACCGCCGGACTGGCGGCGGGAATGGTCCATATGATCTTCCACGCGGTGCTGAAAATCACCCTGTTTTTCTGCGTGGGTGCGGTACATTACAAACTCCACCGGGACTTCGTCCCCGACGTGGAGGGCTGCGGCGTGCTGATGCCCATTGTGTTTGGATGCTTCGCCACAGCAAGCCTTGGGCTCATGGGCGTGCCGCCTCTGGCGGGCTTTACCAGCAAGTGGATGCTGGCCACCTCGGCGGTGGGACTGGGGGAGTGGATCGGCTATCTGGCTGCGGCGGCTCTCATTTTGTCCGCCCTGCTCACCGCATTGTACCTGATGCAAATCGTGCTACTGGCCTTTTTCCCCCGGCAGAACCGGCAGCTCACGGTCCGGGTACCCAGACAGGCCCGGCGGGACCCCGGTATCCGAATGACTTTGCCCCTGATCACCCTGTCGGTGGGGTCGGTGGCCCTGGGTCTGGGGGCCAACGCACTGGTGGGGACGGTCCAGACTCTGCTGGGCGCATAATCATAAGGATAGTTTGGAAGGAAAGGAGGGAGAGTATATGTCCGACCTGCTGCTGATGCTGGTGTTTCTGCCCATGGCGGCGGGCCCCTTTGGGTTTTGGATGGGCCTGCGCTATCCCAAGGCGCGGGATACTTTTGTACTGGCGGTAGCGGTGCTGGAGACCATGATGGTGGTCTCCCTGTGGACCAGCCCGGTGCTGGAGAGCGGAATTGACGGGTTCTGCGGCCTTGGGATCCGTTTTGTCTCCGGGGACTTCCATACTCTCATGGCCACCCTCACCGCCACAGGCTGGCTGGCGGCCACCATCTTCTGCCGGGAGTATATGGCCCACGTGGCCCGGCAGAACCGGTACTACCTGTTCTGGCTCATGACCCTGGGAGCCACCATGGGGGTGTTCCTGTCCGCCGATCTCTTTACCACCTTTATCTTCTTTGAGGTCATGTCCTTTACTTCCTTTGTGGCGGTCATTCAGACCGAGGAGCCGGAAGCCCTCCAGGCGGGAGACACCTACCTGGCGGTGGCGGTGATCGGCGGTCTGGCTGCTCTGACGGGGCTGTTTCTCCTATATTTCCAGCTGGGTACCTTGGAGTTCGAGGCCATGGGGGCGGCGGCCGCTGCCCTGGAGGACCGGAGCGTCCTGTGGGCCTCCGGCATCCTGATCCTCATCGGTTTTGGAGCCAAGGCGGGCGCGTTTCCGCTGCATATCTGGCTGCCCACGGCCCACCCAGCGGCTCCAGCACCCGCTTCGGCGGTGCTGTCCGGTGTGATCACCAAGACGGGCATCTACGGCGTGCTGGTGCTGTCCACCACTATCTTCCTCCACGATACGGGCTGGGGGATGGTGCTGGCGGTCGTTGGCGGTATCACGATGGTGCTGGGGGCGGTGCTGGCAGTGTGCTCCATTGATTTGAAGCGTACCTTCGCCTGTTCCTCGGTGTCTCAGATCGGCTTTATCCTGGTGGGAGTGTCCATGCAGTGCCTGCTGGGGCACCACAACGCTCTGGCGGTGGATGGCACGATCCTGCACATCTTCAACCACTCCCTCATTAAAATGGTGCTCTTTCCCGCCGCCGGCGTCATCCATTTGTCCACCCACTCCTATGATCTCAATGAGGTACGGGGCTTTGGCCGAAAGAAACCTCTGCTGGCGGTGCTTATGGGGGTGCCCATGCTCAGCCTGGCAGGACTGCCTCTGCTCAACGGCTATGTGAGCAAGACCCTGCTCCATGAGAGCATCGTGGAGTACATCCACCTGGCTCCGGAGTACGGGGTGCTGTTTACGGGCCTGGAGTGGCTGTTCCTGTTTTCCGGCGGGTTGACCCTGGCCTATATGCTGAAAGTGTTTGTGTGCCTCTTTGGGGAGAAAAACGCCCTGCCAGAGAAGGTGCTGGAGCAGAAGTGGCACGGCCCCAAGCCCTACATTGCCCCCGCAACTGCGGCCACCATGGGAGTCTATCTTGTGGGGATGGCCGTGCTGGGGATGGCTCCCAACTGGGGGATGGACTCTCTGGCCGCCGTGGCCCGGAGCTTTCTTCATGGAGAGGGTCCGGAACACGCGGTGGCCTACTTCTCTGCCGTCAATTTGCGGGGAGCGGCCATCTCCATTGTGGTGGGTTCGCTGGTCTACCTGCTGGTGGTGCGGCGGTGGCTCATCCGCCGGGGGACGTATATAGATCCCATCCCCAAGTGGATGAACCTGGAATTTGGGCTATACCGGCCTACCCTGCGCTTTGCCGCTCAGGTGGCCATCGTGTCGGCCACTCTGGTGGACCGAATCCTGCCCCGGCTTATTTTCCACGGCATTCCCAGTCTGTTTACCCGGGGACACCAGGGGCTGTTGTCCCTGCGGGATAAGGCGGTCACCGCTCTCACCGGGTCGGAATATACCCCCCATCCCAGCGTGGAGCAGGCGGCAGACGACTACCACTTTGCCTTCTACTCCGACGACCCCAGACGCTCGGTGGGCTTTGTCCACTCCCTGGCCTTTGGTTTGATGCTTACAGGCCTGGGGCTGGTGTTTGGACTGCTGTTTATCCTGCTCCACGGATGAAAAAGTCCATCGAAAGTGGTCAGACGATAAAAAATATCCCACATCCTCCAAAAGTATGAAACCTCCTGTCCAGGAGATACTGAATGACACAGTATCCCCGGACAGGAGGTTTTTTGTGGCCTTCCGTCCGGACGATCGCAACCAGTCACCGGCGGGAGGTTTTGGACATGCAGAATAAGGTAGAGCTGTGCGGGGTGAATACCGCCAAGCTGAAGGTGTTGAAGAATGAGGAGACCCAGGCCCTGCTGCGCCGGGCCAAAGAGGGGGACAAGCAGGCCCGGGAGGAGCTCATTGCCGGGAACCTGCGGCTGGTGTTGTCGGTGATCCACAAGTTTGCAAACCGGGGAGAGAACGTGGACGATCTGTTTCAGGTGGGCTGTATTGGCCTCATCAAAGCCATTGACAACTTCGACACCTCTCTGGATGTGAAGTTCTCCACCTACGGCGTGCCCATGATTGTGGGAGAGATCCGCCGCTACCTGCGGGACAACAGCGCCATGCGGGTGTCCCGGGCCATGCGGGATACCGCTTATAAGGTGCTCCAGGCCAAGGAGTCCTACATGGCCCAGCATCAGAAGGAGCCCAGTGTGGAGGAGATCGCCCAGATGCTGGGCATTAAGAGGGAGGAGGTCGTCTTCGCTCTGGATGCGATTTTGGACCCGGTATCTCTGTATGAGCCCATCTACTCCGACAGTGGGGACACGGTGTGCGTAATGGACCAGGTGAAGGACAGCCGGAATACGGACGAGATGTGGCTGGAGCACATTGCCCTGAAGGAGGCGGTGTCCCGGCTCAGCGAGCGGGAACAGAAGATATTGGCCATGCGCTTTTACCAGAGTAAGACCCAGGTGGAGGTGTCCCGGGAGATCGGCATCTCCCAGGCCCAGGTATCCCGGCTGGAGAAAAATGCCCTGCGGCAGATCCGGAAAGAGCTATAAAAATCCGCCCGACGGAGCAGCGCTCCGCCGGGCGGCCAAATGATGCAGATGGAATGGAAATGTTACGCGGCCAGCTTGGTCACGTCGTCCTTGTGGCCCATCCACTCCCGGACGATGAAGATGCCGAAGAACACCACGGCCACCACGATACCCACGGGGTAAGCGATGGAGGTGGACATGTTCAGGCACTCGGAAGCCTGGATGAAGTAGGTGATGGACACCGCGGACATAAAGGTGGCAGGCAGGGCGGCCATCATGCAGGCGATGGGGGGGAAGCCGTTGCGGTGCAGATACACAGCGCCGGCCCACAGCACCATCATAGCCAGGGTCTGGTTGGACCAGGAGAAGTACTTCCACAGGGTGGCGAAGTCGCCCCACTGAGTGAGCAGCGCGCCCACGCCCAGCACAGGCACGGACAGCAGCAGGCGGTTCTTCCAGTTGCCCTGGTCGATGTGGAACCAGTCAGACAGGGTCAGACGGGCGGAACGGAAGGCAGTGTCGCCGGAGGTGATGGGGCAGGCAATAACGCCCAGCAGAGCCAGAACGCCGCCCACAGGGCCCATCATGGACTGGCAGATTTCGTTGACGACCACGGACTGGCCACCAGCCAGAGCCTCGTTCAGGGCACCCACGGAGCCATAGAAGGTGACGCCGGCGGCAGCCCAGATCAGGGCGATGATGCCCTCAGTGACCATGGCGCCGTAGAAAATGGTGCGGCCCTCTTTCTCAGAGGTCATGCAGCGGGCGACCATGGGGGACTGGGTGGCGTGGAAGCCGGAGATAGCACCGCAGGCCACGCTGACGAACATCTGAGCCCAGATGGGGGTGTTGGTGGGATGGCCCATGCCCTCTACGCCGATGTACTCCCACAGCTCAGGCATCTGAGCGCGGTAGCTGCCGTCAACAAGCATCACGCCGGCAATGCCCACAGCCATGATGATCAGGCAGGCGCCGAAGATGGGGTAGAGCTTGCCGATGACCTTGTCGATGGGCAGGAAGGTGGCGATGAAGTAGTAGATCAGCACCACAGCCAGCCAGAAGTTGGCGTCCAGGGCCTCAGGAGTCAGGATAGCCAGCAGCTGAGCGGGGTTCTTGGAGAAGTTGACGCCCACCAGGATCAGCAGGATCACGGAGAATACACGCATGACCTGCAGCATGAACTTGCCCAGATACTTACCAACGATCTCGGAAATGGAAGCGCCGTCGTGCCGCTCGCTGAGCATGCCGGACAGATAGTCATGCACGCCGCCGCCCAGGATGGTACCAAAGACGATCCACAGGTACACACGGGGACCCCAGCAGGCACCGGCCAGGGCGCCGAAGATGGGACCCAGACCGGCGATGTTCAGCAGCTGAATGAGGAACAGCCGCCAGGTCTTCATGGGGGTGTAGTCCACGCCGTCGGGGTGGGCCACAGCCGGGGTCTGGCGATCATCCACACGGAAGACCTTCTCGATGAGCTTGCTGTACAGGGCAAAACCCACGATCAGGACAACCAGAGAGATCAGGAACGTAATCATAATGTTTTCCCTCCTACGATTGCCGCGCCCCCTGCTCCGCCAGGCGGTGCGAAAAAAATTGGCGTGCGGAGCCGCCGCCCCACAGTGGCATCATTTGGATTTGGCAAAACACTGTGCGGCCCCCTTCCACAGGGAAGGGGGCCAGGGCGGAGGCGGTCTGTACAGGCCGCCTCCCAAGCGGCTATATTATAGCACCAAAGGCAGGGAAGTCAAGCCTATATTTGGAGGTTCTGACAGTTAATTTTTCGTTAAAAAAATTTTTTACTAGTGAAATAGTACGAAGTGTGTCCTTAGCTGGAAATTGACTGGAATAAGCCCGGCGTTATCCCAGGGCCACATCCAGAATCATCATCAGTAAGAAGCCTACCATTACCCCATAAGTACCGCCGTGGGTCTGGTGGTCGTGGCGCAGATTGGCCTCGGGGATCAGCTCCTCCACCACCACATAGAGCATGGCGCCCGCTGCAAAGGAGAGAAGCCAGGGCAGGGCCACCTGCACCGTTCCCGCTGCCAGTACGGTGAGCAGGGCGGCAATGGGCTCCACCGCACCGGAGGCCGCACCGATGAGAAAAGACTTGGTACGGCTCAGGCCTGCCTGCCGCAGGGGCAGGGAGATGGCCGCTCCCTCGGGAAAGTTCTGGATGCCGATACCCAGGGCCAAAGCTCCGGCGGCGGGCAGCAGCTCGCTTTGTCCCTGGGCGGCCAAAGCGAAGGATACGCCTACCGCCATTCCTTCTGGGATGTTGTGCAGAGTGATGGCCAGGATGAGCAGTGCGTTTTGGGCGCTGTGGCGGTCTCCTGACTGGAGCAGTTCGGGGGAGAGGTGGGGGAGCAGGCCGTCCATGGCCACCAGAAAGAGGATGCCCAGGGCGGAGCCGCCGGCGGCGGGCAGCCAGCCGGGTAGCCCCAGTTCCTGGGCTTCCTCAATGGCCGGGATGAGGAGAGACCACATGCTGGCGGCGATCATCACCCCGGCGGCAAAGCCCAGCATGATACGGTGGAGGTTGGGGGAGATCTGGTTGCGGAACAAAAAGACCATGGCCGCCCCCAGAGCGGTCATAAGAAAGGTGAAGCCGGTTCCGCTGCCGGCCCACAGAAGTGCCTGAGTCAAGAAAAAAACTCCTTTCCTGGCCGGAGCGAGGACAGAGACTCCGGCGGATGTGATTGAGGGTGCGCTGTCTCAGCCTATGACAGTAGGCCGCCGGGGGTGCGTGGGCTGGGCAGAGGGACAGAAAGGAAAAAAATTTACGGGAAACCCCTAGGCAAACGGGAATAATTACGCTAAAATAGGAGGCGATAAACTTGGGAAGGGTCGGGAGAGAGTATGCGGCGGTCAGCCGGGCACGGCGCCTTCCCACCATTATGAATTGCAAGGAGTGTTTCCCATGGAGAAGCCAAAATATAAACGCGTACTGCTGAAGATCAGCGGTGAGGCCCTGGCGGGCGAGGCCAGCCGCGGGCTGGACTTCCACGTCATCGGCCAGGTGTGCGACGTGGTGAAAAAGTGCGTGGAGCTGGGCGTCCAGGTCGGTATCGTGGTAGGCGGCGGCAACTTCTGGCGCGGCGTCAAGGACGGCGGCGACCAGATGGTCCGGGTCCGTGCCGACCACATGGGCATGCTGGCTACCACCATCAACGCCCTGGCTGTGGCCGATGTGCTGGAGCAGAAGGGCGTGGAGGTCCGGGTGCAGACCGCCATTGAAATGCGTTCTGTGGCCGAGCCTTATATCCGCTCCCGTGCCATCCGCCACCTGGAGAAGGGCCGCGTGGTCATCTTCGGCTGCGGCACCGGCAACCCCTTCTTCTCCACCGATACCGCCGCAGTTCTCCGTGCCGCTGAGATCGACGCCGAGGTCATCCTGCTGGCCAAGAACATCGACGGCGTCTATTCCGCCGATCCCAAGAAGGTCCCCGACGCGGTGAAGTACGACTCCATCACCTACGCCGATGTGCTGGCTCAGCGCCTGCAGGTGATGGACTCCACCGCCACTTCTCTGTCCATGGATAACAAGATCCCTGTGCTGCTCTTTGCCCTGAAGGACCCCGAGAACATCCTGCGGGCCGTGATGGGAGAGAAGATCGGCACCATCGTCCAGGGCTGAGCCCCTCCCGGACGGTTTTTACCTTTAACTTAGAAAGGAAGATCAGACTATGAGCCCTGAGACGAAAGCCTATGAGCAGAAAATGATCAAGACCATCGAAGTTGTGAAAGCCAACTTCGCCTCCGTTCGGGCCGGCCGGGCCAACGCCGGTGTGCTGGACCGCATCATGGTGGAATACTATGGCACCCCCACCCCCCTCAACCAGGTGGCTGCCATTTCCTCCCCCGATCCCCGTACCCTGACCGTTCAGCCCTGGGACGCCTCCCTGCTCAAGGCCATTGAGAAGGCCATCCAGACCTCCGATCTGGGCATCAACCCCCAGAACGATGGACGGCTGATCCGCCTGGCTTTCCCCCAGCTCACCGAGGAGCGCCGTAAGGAGCTGACCAAGCAGGTGCGCAAGTATAGCGAGGAGGGCAAGGTGGCCCTGCGCAACATCCGCCGGGACGCCATGGACGAATTCAAAAAAAAGAAGAAGGCCTCCGAGATCACCGAGGACGACCTCAAGGAGCTGGAAAAGGAGCTTCAGGACCTTACCGATAAGCGCTGTAAGGACATCGACGAGCTGACCGTGAAAAAAGAGCAGGAGCTCATGGCGGTGTAATCGTCCAAAATAATCGGCAAGATGCAGAAAGGAGCACTCCCTTCTGCATTTTGCCTGCTTTTGGGAGATTCCCTCAACGCTGCGGGAAGGAATAGAAGTTATGGCTTTTTTTAAATCCAAAGAGGACCGTCAGGTCCAGGTGGATTTTGACCATCTGCCCCGGCACATTGCCATTATTATGGATGGCAATGGGCGCTGGGCCAAAAAGCGGGGGCTGCCCCGCACCGCCGGCCACGCTGCCGGCGCGGAGAACTTCCGCACCATCGCCACCTACTGTAAGGACATCGGCCTGGACTACCTCACCGTCTACGCCTTTTCTACGGAAAACTGGAAACGGCCCGCGGAAGAGGTGGGGGCCATCATGGGCCTTTTGAAGAAGTATCTGCTGGAGGCCATCGGCCGTATGGAGCGGGATCGGGTGAAGATGGAGTTTTTCGGCGATCTGTCGCCCCTCACCCCGGAACTGCGGGAGCTGTGTGAGCGCACCCGGGAGATCTCCAAGCACTACGACGGCTGCCAGGTAAACATTTGCCTCAACTACGGCGGTCGGGACGAGCTGCTGCGAGCAGCCCGGGCCTATGCTCAGGACTGCCTGGAGGGAAAGGCCGACCCCAACCATCTGGGGGAGAGCGAGTTTTCCGACTACCTCTTCTCCCGTGGAGTGCCCGACCCTGATCTTGTCATCCGGCCCAGCGGTGAGCTGCGGCTGTCCAACTTCCTGCTCTGGCAGTCCGCTTATGCAGAATTTTACTTCACCGACGTGCTGTGGCCCGACTTCTCCAAGGAGGAGCTGCACAAGGCCATCGCGGCCTTCCAGGGCCGTTCCCGCCGGTTTGGAGGTGTATGACTTGCTGACACGGATTATCGTGGCCGTGGTGTTGGCGCCCCTGTTTTTTGTGGTCCTGTTTTTCCTGGACTCCATCTGGCTGGCGGCGTTGATGGCCGCAATCTGCGCCATGGCATCTTTTGAACTGCTGCGGGCTACCAAGGTGGCCCACCACAACGGTATGTACTTCTTCACCGCCCTGGCTGCTGCCGCCATTCCGGTTGGCTGCTGGCTGGGACTTGGGTACCTGGTGGTTCCCATGGCGGCAGTATTTTTGATGCTGACCCTGTTCGGCATCGCTATCCGTCTGTATGACGAGGAGCGGGCTGTGCGGGTGGAGGACGTGTTCATGTGCATGTTTGGGGGGCTGGTGATCCCCATGTGCCTGTCTGCCCTGGTACAGCTCAAGTGCATGGACCACGGCCAGTACCTGGTGCTGCTGCCTGTGATCTGCGCATTTCTTACCGATGCCGGAGCCTATTTTGCCGGCGTGTTCCTGGGTAAGCACCGGGGCATCACCAAGGTCAGCCCCAACAAATCCCTGGAGGGCTACATCGGCGGCATCCTGTCCGGCGGTATTTTCTTGCTGCTCTACGGCGTGATTCTGCAGCAGTTTGCCGGGTTGACGGTTTCTCTGCCCATTATGGCAGTATATGGCCTCATCGGCAGTGCGGTGACCGAGGTAGGCGACCTGTCCTTTTCCCTCATCAAGCGGCAGTTTGGCATCAAGGACTATGGTGACCTGCTGCCCGGCCACGGAGGTATGCTGGATCGGTTCGACTCCATGACCTTTGCCGCCCCCACCTTGCTGATCCTGGTATCGCTGATCCCCGCATTTTGATCTGCCGCGGCGCGCGAAGGGGACTTCGCGCGCCGTTTTTTTCATCGGGGCTGTGCCCTGGAACGAAAGGAGTGTAACCAAATGAGATCCTGCTGTATTTCCCTGCTGGGTTCCACCGGTTCGATTGGCCGGCAGTCTCTGGAGGTGATCCAGGCCTGCGGCATGAAAGTGGGCGCCCTTACCGCCAACTCCAATGTGGCGCGGATGGAGGAGCAAGCCCGGCAGTTCCAGCCGGAACTGGCGGTGATGATGGATGAACAGGCTGCCGCTGACCTGAAGGTTCGCCTGGCCGACACTCCGGTGCGGGTGGCCGGGGGACTGGAGGGCCTGCTAGAGGCGGCCGAGCTGCCCAAGACCGACACGGTGATCACCGCCGTGGTAGGTATGGTGGGTCTGCGTCCCACCATGGCCGCTATCCGGGAAGGCAAGCGCATTGCTTTGGCCAATAAGGAGACTTTGGTGTGTGCCGGACAGCTGGTGACGGAGGAGGCCCGGGACTACGGAGCCAAGATCCTGCCGGTGGACTCGGAACACTCCGCCCTGTTTCAGTCCCTCCAGGGGTGCAAGGACAGGGGAGAGGTGAAGCGTCTGATCCTGACCTGTTCCGGAGGCCCCTTTTTTGGTAAGACACGCAAGGAACTGGAAGGTATGACAAGGGAAGATGCCTTACAGCATCCAAACTGGTCCATGGGTGCAAAGATTACGGTGGACTCCGCCACTCTGATGAATAAGGGCCTGGAGTTTATCGAGGCCATGCACCTCTACCAGATGCCCCCGGAGAAAATTTCCATTGTAGTGCATCGGGAGAGTATCATTCACTCCCTGGTGGAATACTGTGATAACGCAATGATTGCCCAGATGGGTACGCCGGACATGCGTCTGCCCATCCAGTACGCCCTCACCTGGCCGGAGCGTGTAGCGGGTCCCGCCACACCGCTGGATCTGTGCAGCTGCGGCCCTCTCACCTTTGCCCGGCCTGACACGGAGACCTTCCAGTGCCTGGCGTTGGCTCTGGAGGCGGCAAAGACCGGCGGCACCGCGGGAGCCATCCTCAACGGCGCCAATGAGGCCGCGGTGGCCCTCTTCCTGGAGGGCAAGATCGGCTTTTTGGATATTGCAGATCGGGTGCGTCGGGCTATGGAGCAGGTGAAGGTGATTGCTGATCCCTCCATGACTCAGGTGCTGGAGGCTGATGCCGCCGCCCGGGAGGCTGTACTGTCTGTGTGACGAAACCCCTAATTTCTGGCTGCTTATTTTGGAGGTCCTATGGTCTATATTCTTGTCGCTATCCTCATGTTCGGCGTGCTCATCGCCGTACACGAATTCGGTCACTTCATCACCGCAAAACTCTTTGGCATCCGGGTCAATGAGTTCTCCATTGGCATGGGACCCGCTCTGTTTAAACGGGAGAAAGGCGAAACACTTTACAGCCTTCGCCTGCTGCCCATCGGCGGCTACTGCGCCATGGAGGGGGAGGACGAGGAGTCGGACGACCCCCGGGCCTTTGGCAACGCGGCAGCCTGGAAAAAGGTGATCGTGCTGGTGGCGGGCGCCTTTATGAACTTTCTTACCGGCCTGATCATCGTCCTGGCCCTGTATGCTCCCGCCCAGGGCTTTTACCAGGAGGTCTACTCCGGGGCCATGGAGGGCTACGGTACCGAGGATTGCGGACTCCAGGAGGGCGACCGTTTTCTGTCGGTGGATGGCCACAAGGTGCTGACCTACGGCAATGCCCAGTTCTATATGAGCCGGGCGGGGGACACCATGGACCTGGTGGTGGAGCGCGACGGCGAAAAGGTATATCTGGACAATGTCTCCCTGCCCCGGCAGGAGCGTACCGATGAGGAGGGCAACACCACCAACTACCGTGGGATCACCATCGGTGCTCAGGTATTGCCCGCCGGTCTGGGTACCAAACTGATTTACAGCTGGAATACCACGCTGGACTATGTGCGTCTTGTGTGGGTGAGTCTTGGCGACCTGGTACGGGGCGCGGTAGGCATTAAAGACCTGTCCGGCCCGGTGGGCATCGTGGACACCATGTCTCAGGTGGGCAGCCAGTCGGCCAGCGTGGGTGCGGCCATCCAGAATCTGCTGTGGCTGGCGGCGCTGATCGCGGTAAACCTGGCGGTCATGAACCTGCTACCTCTGCCTGCTCTGGACGGCGGCCGGGTATTTTTCCTGCTGCTCAACGGGGTGCTGTTTGCCCTGTTTAAGAGAAAAATTGACGCCAAGTATGAGGGGTATGTCCATCTTGCCGGGCTGGCAGCCCTGATGACCCTGATGCTGATGGTCACCTTCAGCGACATCGGCAAGATCATCGCCCGCTAAGTCCTTTTCTTTGGTCCTTTTCTCGAGAGAAAAGGACCAAAAGAGCTTTCGCGCAAACCTTCGGTTTGCTTCCGGCGGTTCTTGCAGACTGGCAAAGTATATAACCTGTGCAACATGAAATGTTGCACGCAAAAGTTTTTGCCCCGCTTTTTACAAAAAGCGGGTGGGGTCCAGGGGTAACACCCCTGGGGGAGGAGGAAGACAGATGACCAAGCAGATCAAAGTAGGCAACGTCCTGGTGGGTGGCGGTGCGCCGGTGTCCATCCAGTCTATGACCAATACCCGCACCGACGACGTGGAGGCTACCCTGCGCCAGATTCGGGAGCTGGCCGCCGCGGGATGTGAGATCATCCGGGTGGCCGTGCCCGACATGGCGGCGGCCAAGGCAGTGGGAAAGATCAAGGAGCAGTGTCCTCTGCCCCTGGTGGTGGACATCCACTTCGACTACAAGCTGGCCCTAGAGGCCATTGCTGCCGGAGCGGACAAGGTGCGCATCAACCCGGGCAACATCGGCAGCGAGGACCGGGTGAAGGCGGTGGCCGACGCTTGCCGCCAGAAGAACATCCCCATCCGTATTGGCGTGAACGGCGGTTCTTTGGAGAAGCCCCTGCTGGCCAAGTACGGCGGCGTGTGCCCGGAGGCCATGGTGGAGTCCGCCTTTGGCCACATCAAACTGCTGAACAAATTTGACTTTGACGATATCTGTGTGTCGCTGAAATCCTCCAGCGTGCCCATGACCATGAAAGCCTATCAGATCATGTCGCAGGAAAGCAATTATCCTTTACATATTGGAGTGACCGAGGCTGGCACCGTCCGCATGGGCACCCTGAAATCCGCCGTGGGCATCGGAGGTCTGCTGGCTCTGGGCATCGGCGACACCATGCGGGTGTCCCTGTCCGCTGACCCGGTGGAGGAAGTCTATGCCGCCCGGGACATCCTGAAGGCGGCGGGCATCCGCAAAGAGGGGGCCGAGCTGGTGTCCTGTCCCACCTGCGGGCGCACCCGCATTGATCTCATCTCGCTAGCCGGGGAGGTGGAGGAGCGGCTCAAGATCGTGGACAAGCCCATCACCGTGGCGGTCATGGGCTGCGTGGTCAACGGTCCCGGCGAGGCCAGCGCCGCCGACTGCGGCATCGCCGGCGGCGTAGGGGAGGGCCTGCTGTTCAAGAAGGGCCAGATCATCAAGAAGGTGCCCCAGGACCAGTTGGTGGACGAGCTGTTCGCCCTCATCGATACCCTGTAATCGCAGAAACACAAAGGAGAGGCGCAATGTCCCAAAAGATACCCTTTTTAGAGATGTTCGCCGCCCTGAACCAGTGGCAGGAGTTTGTCAACGCCATGGAGGGGTGGCTGATTGTAGAGGCCGCCATCGACCGGAAGACCCGCAGCGCGGTGGTGACGGTGGAGGGGGCCAGCGGTGCCGGGCCCAACCTCATTGCCCAGGCGGAGGAGGTGGTGGCCCGATGCTACGGGCTAAACTCTGTAAAGCTAAAGCCCATTACAGAAGAGAAGCCGAAGGCGGTTGAGCCGGAGGTGCCTCAACCTGCTCCTGCACCTCAGACCGAAGCGCCCAAAGCGCAGGAGGAGCAGCCTGCGGCCGCTTCTGCCCAGCCGCAAAAGCCCCAGGAGCCCCAGGACGCCTTTGCCCGGGCGGAGGCCATCCGTGCCGCCGCGCTGAAAAAAGTGAAACGTGCCGCGCCCTCCGCCTCCGGGAAAAAAGGGGAGAAGAAGGACAATGGCCGGGCCATCTTCGGCAAGGTCATCAAGCGCGCTCCGGTGCCCATCGGGGAACTGGAGCTGGACATGGGCATGGTGGTCATCGAGGGCGACGTGTTCGCCATCGAGAACCGGGAGCTGAAAAAGCGCAACTCCTGGGTGGTGGCCTTTGACGTTACCGACTACACCAGCTCCATCCGGGTGAGCAAGTTCTTCCCTCAGGCTGACGAGGCGAAACCCTTGGTGGACGGGATAAAGAAAGGCATGCACCTTGTCATTCAGGGGCGGCTGAATATGGACCGCTTCTACGGCGATATGGTGCTGGAGCCGGTGGCCGTGATGGCGGGGAAGAAAGAAATGCGCATGGACAACGCCCCGGAGAAGCGGGTGGAACTCCATCTGCACACCACCATGTCGGCCATGGACGCCCTCACTGCTGTGGGACCCAAGCTGGGACCGGAGAGAAATGTAGTGAAGCGGGCGGAGGCCTGGGGCCACCGGGCTATCGCCATCACCGACCACGGTGTAGCCCAGTCTTTCCCGGATGCCTGGCATTCGGCGAAAAATATCAAGCTGCTCTACGGCGTGGAGGCCTACTTCATCAACGATGTGGACGACCGGGTGGTGGTCCACGGTCAGCCCTGCCAGGATTTTTCCCAGGAAATCGTCTGCTTTGATATTGAGACCACCGGCCTGGACAAGCGCCGGGAGGTCATCATCGAGATCGGCGCGGCAGTGCTGAAAAACGGAGAGGTTACTGAAACCTTTAATACCTTCGTAGCCCCCGGGCGTATTCTCAGCCCGGAGATCATCCACCTCACCGGCATCACCGACGAGATGCTGGTGGGAGCTCCCTCTCAGGAGGAGGCCCTGCGGGCCTTTTTGGACTTCGTGGGGGACCGGCCTCTGGCCGCTCACAACGCGGAGTTTGACATGGGCTTTATCTCCACCGGCTGCCGGAAATACGGGATCCCTTTTACCAATCCCTCCATTGACAGTCTGATTTTGGCCCAGAACCTGCTGCCGGAGCTGGGCAAGTATAAGCTGGACATTGTGGCCGAGTACCTCCAGCTACCCGCCTTTAACCACCACCGGGCCAGCGATGATGCGGCCACGGTGGCCTATATGCTGCCTCCCTTCTTTGAGAAGCTGGAGGCTATGGGGGTCCACCGTCTGGAGGACATCAACGCCGCCATGCCCAAGCTGCGCAAAGGCGGAAAGGCCCGGCGGCAGCCCAAGCACCTTATCGTGCTGGCCAAAAACCAGACGGGGCTTCGCAATCTCTACAAGCTTATCTCCCTGGCCCACCTGGAGCACTTCAAACGCTACCCCATCATGCCTAAGTCAGTGATCAACGAGAACCGGGAGGGGCTCATCATCGGCTCAGCCTGCGAGGCGGGCGAGCTGTTCCAGGCGGTGACGGCGGACAAGGACTGGGAGGAGCTCAAGCGCATTGCCTCCTGGTACGACTTTTTGGAGATCCAGCCCATCTGCAATAACATGTTCATGCTCCGCAAGGGCATGGTGCACTCGGAAGAGGATTTGCGGGACTTCAACCGCACCGTGGTGCGGCTGGGGGAGGAGCTGGGTAAGCCGGTGTGCGCCACCGGCGACGTCCACTTCCTGGACCCGGAGGACGAGATCTACCGCCACATCCTGCTGGCCTCCAAGGGCTTTGAGGATGCGGACGAGGCCTTGCCCATCTACTTTAAAACCACGGACGAGATGCTCCAGGAGTTTGCCTATCTGGGCAAGGAGAAGGCCTACGAGGTGGTGGTGAAGAACACCAACCTGATTGCCGACTGGTGTGATCCCATCAAGCCGCTGCCCCAGGGCCTGTTCGCCCCCAAACTGGAGGACTCCGACGGAGAACTGAAGCGCCTGGTTTGGGGGAAAGCACATGAGCTTTACGGCGACGAGCCCCCTCAGATCGTGGTAGACCGCATTAACGTGGAGCTGGGCGACATCATCCGCTGTAAATACGACGTCATCTACATGTCCGCCCAGAAGCTGGTGCAGAACTCCCTGGAGCACGGCTATCTGGTGGGCTCCCGTGGATCGGTAGGTTCCTCTCTGGTGGCCTTTATGTCGGGCATTACCGAGGTAAACTCCCTGCCCGCCCATTACCGCTGTCCCAAGTGTAAGCACTCCGACTTTGACTACGCCCAGGATCCCGCCCACCCCTACGGCTGCGGAGCGGACATGCCCGACGCGGTGTGCCCCATCTGCGGTACGCCCTATATGAAGGATGGCTTCAACATCCCGTTTGAAACCTTCCTGGGCTTCGGCGGCGACAAGGTGCCCGATATTGACCTGAACTTCTCCGGCGAATACCAGTCCAGCGCCCACAGATATACCTTTGAGCTCTTCGGACAGACCCACGTGTTCCGTGCCGGTACCATCGGCACCGTGGCGGAAAAGACCGCCTTTGGCTACGTGAAAAAGTACCTGGATGAGCGGGGAAAGATGGCCTCTAAGGCGGAGGAGAACCGTCTGGCCATCGGCTGCACCGGCGTCAAGCGCACCACGGGACAGCACCCCGGCGGCATGGTGGTCATCCCTCAGGACAAGGAGATCTACGACTTCTGTCCCGTCCAGCACCCCGCCGACGACCCCAACAGCGACATTGTCACCACCCATTTCGAATATCACTCCATGGAGAGTAACCTCCTGAAGCTGGACATGCTGGGACACGATGATCCCACCATGATCCGTATGCTGGAGGACCTCACCGGGGTGAACGCCCGTACCGATATCCCCCTGGACGACAAAGATACCATGTCCATCTTCCAGTCCTCCAAGGCCCTGGGCTATGAGAACGACAAGATCCTGGGTCCCACGGGAGGTACCGCCATCCCGGAGTTTGGCACCAGCTTTGTCCGCGGCATGCTGGAGGACACCCAGCCCGACCAGTTCGATATCCTGGTGCGGCTGTCCGGCTTCTCCCACGGTACCGACGTGTGGCTGGGCAACGCCAAGGACCTCATCACCTCCGGCACCGCTAAGGTCAGCGAGGCCATCGGCTGCCGTGACGATATCATGCTGTTTTTGATCTCCAAGGGCATGGACCCCAAGCGCTCCTTCAAGATCATGGAGGCGGTACGTAAGGGCAGGGGACTGCCTGAGGGGGCCGAGGACGAGCTGCGGGAGCATGGGGTGCCCGAGTGGTATATCGGTTCCTGTAAAAAGATCGCCTATCTGTTCCCCAAGGCCCACGCCGTGGCCTACGTGATGATGGCTTTCCGTATCGCCTGGTTCAAGGTCCACCGGCCCTTGGCCTTCTATGCCGCCTACTTCTCCATCCGCGCCAAAGCCTTTGATGAGGCCTACATGTGCCGGGGCATGGACGTGTGCCAGAAGAAGATGCGGGAAATCATCGCCAAGGACAAGGAGGCCTCCGCCGTGGAGCAGGACATGCTCACTACCCTGGAGGTCTGCTACGAGTTCTATCTCCGGGGATTTACCTTCCGGCGTATGGATATCTACCAGTCCGACGCCATCCACTTTAAGATGGACCTGGAAAATAACGCCCTCATCCCGCCCTTTGTGTCGGTGGCTGGCCTGGGTGAGACGGCGGCCATCTCTCTGGCAGAGCAGCGCAAGGGAAAGAATTTTATCTCCATCGAGGAGGTCGCCGCTGCCTGTCCCAAGGTGTCCAAGACCCATATCGAGCTATTGAAGGAAGCAGGGGCCTTCGGCGACCTGCCGGAGACCAGCCAGCTAAACCTGTTTTCCATGTTTTGATGTAAAAAGCCTCAGAATCCATTGGATTCTGAGGCTTTTGCTTATTCCCGGGGAAATAGGAGATTATAAAAATCGTTTTCCACGATCATGGGGGTGCAGGCCAGTTTATATTCCACCAGCTTTTTCATGGTGGACACATATTGTTCCTGCTCCTCCTGGGTCATGGTCACCCCCTCCGCGGGGGTAAAGGTCTGGGTGTAGCGGTTATAAAAACCGCGGTCGCTGCGCCAGCTGCGGGAGGTGAAAATCACTAACCCCTCGCTGTCGGAAAGGATGTCCCGGCCGGAGAGCATCCGGCTGTCATACTCCAGTCCCAGCAGATTGGAGACGGTGGGGAGGATATCTACCTGGCAGCAGGGTTTGTCTACCTGCACCGGCTCCTCCATGCTGGCCGACCAGAGAATGAGGGTGTTTTTGTACACGTCAAAGTCGATGGCCGACTCATTGAGGGCCTCCAGATCCTTGGAACTGCCGAAGGTGCGGCCCGATAGCTCCTCCAGTACCCCGGCGTTGGAGTAGGGGATATGGTCCCCGGTGGCGATGATGAGAGTCTTGTCCAGCTTGCCTGCCTCCTCCAGCTTTTGCAGCAGCAGCTCCAAGGCACGGTCTACCTCCATAACGGTGGCCATGTAGTTCTGGGTGGTCTGGCTATAAGGCAGTGCGCGTACCTGGTCCAGGTAGGGCTGGACGATGCGGTTGTTGGAATAGGGCATGTGTCCGCTGATGGTCAGGTAGTAGACGTGGAAGGGTTGGTCGCTATTGATGTAGTCATCTACACTGTTTTCGATGACCTGAGTGTCCCGGGCGGGCCAGGCGATCTCGCCGCTGGAGGTGGTGTCCACGTCCAGGCCGGTACCGAACTGTTTCCAGGTGTAGCCCAGGTTGGTGTGGGAGGCCTGACGGCCATACATGTCATAGTTTCCGTGGTAGCCCAGAACCTGATAGCCCTCCCGGCCCAGCTGCTGGGCTAAGGAAAAGTAGGCGTTGGTGCCCAGCACCCCGGTGCGCTTCATGGTGATGGGGTTGCCGTTTTTGGGGTAGAGGCCCAGCAGGGTCTGACACTCTCCGTTGGAGGTGCTGGTGTAGTGCAGAGCGGTGTAGTAGTTGTTGAACACAAAGCCTTCGTTGGCCAGCTTATAAAGGGTGGGAGTCAGCTCCGGGTCGATGGCGTAGCCGGAGAACCCCTCAATGACCAGCTGGATGACGTTGTACCCCTTAAACATGCCGGTGTATTCATTTTTTCGGGTGGGGGAGGCGCTGCTGAAGTAGTTGGCCAGCCAGGAAACGTCCTCATTGGGGGCGTTGGCGGCGAGAGACTCCAGGTCCACATCCATTACGTTGGGAGAGGTGTCTATCACGGGCTGTTCCTCCACCGCGGAAGTGTCCCCGCCGGAGCCATCTCCCGAGCTGTCCAGACCATCCAGACCATCAAAGTCGGAGTCCAGCCCGGCCTTGGCAGGGAAGAGCATGTGCTTGACGTCCAGGCGCAGCATGGTCACCAGCCCCAGCTGCTCCACCTGGTCGTCGAAGTTTGTGTCGGAGCGGTAGAGCTTGGCGGGAGTCAGATCTCCCGGCCACGGAGCGTGGACCACGGCCAGCCCCAACAGATGAAAGGCCACAGCAGCGGCGGCAAAGATAGCCGCACCCCGGCGTGGGGGCTGTCCCTGGGCCAGTCCCCACCGAAACAGAGGCCACAGCAGGAGGGTGGGTAAAAAGAAGAGAAGCAACAGGGGAAGGGCTGCGGCAGTGGCAGGAAGGATCACTCCTGCATAGTCGCTCAAACGGTTGCCGGCCGCGGTCTCCAGAGTGCTGAGGGGGTAGTAGGCCTGGAGAGTATGCTTGGCAATGAGTTCAGCGGCAAACAGCAGAGTAAGTAAGAACGACAGCAGCACCGTAAGGATGCGGCCGGCCAGCGGGGGGAGCAGGATGGGCAGCAGCGCCAGCAGACTTCCAGCCGACAGGGAGAAGAGAAGGTAGATGGGGAAATAGGTCATGGCGTTCCCGGTGGCCAAGTGCAGGACAACCTCCAGATAGACCAGCAGAAGGGGGAGGTACAGCTCCAGAGTCCAGGCGGGGAGCTTGGGCCGGGGGGGCGGCGGCGCGCAGTGCTGGCCCTGGTAGGGATGAAGATGGGGCAGTTGCATAGAGGGTCCTCCTGTTTTTTGAAAAACCGGTAACACATATTTTACCGGATGTTAACGTAAGCGGATTATACCATGGGGCAGGAGGGAAACCAAGAAAGAAATTCTTTAAATCCGGTTACAAAAAATGCCGGTTGGTTACAAAAAAGCCCGCGGACCGGTAAGGTCCGCGGGCAAAACGGATGAGCACGAAGCTTAGGCCATCCACAGACCGTGGAGGTTGCAGTAGGCGTAGGCAGCAACCACTTCATCGCCCTCGGCCAGGGCAAAGACAGCTTGAGGCTTGTCGTTGGGAGTGAGGTGCTTGATCTGCTGGCCCTGCTTGGTCTCCAGGGCGATCCACTGGATAAAGTGCTCGGGGATCATGGGGTGCTCCACGGAGCCCACCTTTACAGTGACAGCGCTGCCGTTGACGCTGATGACGGGGACGTGCTTCTCCACGGCGGCATCCGTGGTGCCGGGGACGATCTCGGTCATTTTCTGCCCGCAGCACATAACGGGCACGCCGGTGTTGTTGAGGAAAGTGACAATGTTGCCGCAGTGTTCACAGACATAAAATTTCATAGGGAATACCTCCTGCACAGTTGGGACAAAGTCTGTCAGACAGCTTGTCTCCGGATAGAAAAATTATACGTGGAAGCAGGGCGGAAGTCAATGATGGGATGGCTGCGGCGGCAGAAAAATTGTGGGGGCGCAGTGTGCGTTTAGGAGAAAATTTGAAGGGAAAATTCATGAAATTTTCATTCTTCCATGGCCAAATAAGGTTGCCATTGGAGGTGGAATATCGTATAATAACTAAGATAAGCGTATCTGTCTATTTGCCTTATTTTGTTTTGCGGCGCCGGGCGGCCAATGCCCGGTGGAAAAGGGGAGATCAGTGTTGTTGCAGACCATATTCAGCTTCTTTCAGGAGGAGATCCCGATTTTGAGCACCATCAAGGTGAAGGATCTTGTCGATGTGGCCATCCTCTCCCTGGTCATCTATAAGGCCCTGTGGCTGATGCGCAAGACCAGCTCCGGGCGGGTGCTGCGAGGCATCACGGTGCTGATTTTGGCGCTGTGCCTGGCCTATGGCTTCCGGCTGACGGCCACGGGGTACCTGCTGAACAAAGTGGTGGAGTGGGGCATCCTGATGCTGGTCATCCTGTTCCAGCCCGAGCTGCGTCAGGCCTTGGAGCGGATGGGCAGCGGAAAGCTCACCGATGTATTTTCCACATCCCGTCCTTTGCCGCTTCATGATATCGATACCGCCATCACCCAGACGGTGGAGGCCTACACCTCCATGTCCAAGGACAAGGTGGGGGCGCTGATGGTCTTTGAGCGGAAAAATCTTCTGGATGATGTGATCAAGACCGGTACCGCCCTGGACTGCTCCATCTCCAGTGAACTGCTGAAAAATCTGTTTTGGAACAAGGCGCCTCTCCACGACGGAGCGGTGATCGTCCGGGACGGCCGGATCGTTGGTGCGGGCTGTATGCTTCCCCTGTCGGGCAACACCAATCTGAGCCGGGACCTGGGCATGCGCCACCGCGCCGGCATCGGCATGAGCGAGCACTCCGACGCCGTGGTGGTCATCGTCTCGGAGGAGACGGGCTCCATCTCCGCGGCCGTAGGCGGCATGCTCAAGCGCCATCTGGCTCCCGAGACCTTGGAGCGGCTGCTGCGCAATGAGCTGCTGGCCGACGACGGAAGCGGGGAGGAGAAGAACCGAGCTGCCATGCAGATGCTGACCAACCTGTTTGCCCGGTGGAAGAAAGAGGAGGAAGAAAAATGATCAACCGTTTGCGTGATAGCCGGTCGTTCTACATCCTCCTGTCGATCCTGCTGGCAGTGCTGGTATGGCTGTATATCCGGGACGTAGAGAACCCCACTCAGGATGGCACCTATTACGGCATCGAGATCCAGGTGTCCGGTGAGCGGGTGCTGGAGGAGCGGGGGCTGACCGTGGCCTCCATATCTCAGAAAACAGTGAATATTACCGTGAACGCTCCCATCAGTGTCCACAACGATCTGAGCCGGGAGAACATTACCGCCACGGTGGATGTGTCCCAGTGTTCGGAGCCGGGGGAGTATCAGCTGGCCTGTACCCCCAAGCTGCCCAGCAATATTGATACCACCGGCGCATTTTTCCCCGACTCGGCCCAGATCGTTACCGTAGTCATCGATAACCTGTCCACCGAGACCAAGACGCTGGAACTGAAGCTGGAGGGCAGCGTAGCCGACGGCTATCAGGCCGGCACCCCTGTCTTCGATCCGGAGACCGTGGAGCTCAGCGGCACAGCGGAGCAGCTGGCTCAGGTCAGCCGGGCCGTGGTGATCCTGGAGGCGGACGGCTTGAAACAGAGCTACTCCGGACGCCTGCCCATCACCCTGCTGGATGAGAATGACGAGCCGCTTACTGATACCAATATCAGCCTGAGTGAGGAGACTGCCTACCTGACGCTGCCGGTGGGAGTTATGAAGGAGGTACCTCTGACCGTAAGCTTCATTCCCGGCGGCGGCGCCACCGGCGACGGAGATGTGGAGGTGGACATCCAGCCCAAGACCATCAACGTCATCGGCACCGAGGACGCGGTGGCCGGCCTCACCGAGATCTCTTTGGGCAGCATCGACCTGTCCACCGTGCTGGATACCAGCGTTATCACCATGCCCATCCGTCTCTCCTCGGCGCTGGACAACGCCTCGGGGATCACCGAGGCTCAGGTGACCGTCACCATTAAGGGACTGTCCACCCGGTCTCTGGATGTGTCCAATATTGAGATTGCCAACGTACCCGATGGGTACTCTGTGGAAAAGGTGACCCAGACCCGCACCATCGTCATCCGAGGCAGCGAGAGCGCCCTGGAGCAGGTGGACCCCAATCAGGTTTGGATCGTGGCTGATATGTCCAAAATCACTGCCACAGGCACCAATTCCGTGCCGGTGACCGTCTATCTCAACGCAAGCGATGAGGTGGGCGTCATTGGAGAATATAAAATTGTGGTCAACATCAAAAAGATCTAGCATTATTTCTGGAGGCAGAACAGCATCATGAATCAAAGTGCCATCGTAAAAAAAGAAGTGCGCTCCGGCGTAGTGGAGGTCTCTCTCCTGCGCCAGGTGGAGTGCGGATTGAGCTGCGGAGGAGACTGCGCCGGCTGCATGCAGAAGCCCAAGGGGGAGATCCTGGCTCTGGCCAGCAACCCCATCGGAGCCAAGCCGGGAGAGCGGGTGGAGGTAGAGGCCACCTCGGGCAGCTCCATCGGCATCGCCCTGCTGATCTTCGCCATTCCCTGTGTGTTCCTGGTCCTGGGTTATTTGCTGGGCAAGGCACTGGGAATGAGTGAAATGCCCTCGGTTGGTATGGCCGGGTTGGGACTGGTGGTGGGCTTCCTGCCCGCCGTGCTGGTGAACCGGGCGGTGACCCGCCGGCAGGAACCGGAGTTTACCATCCTGCGCCAGTTCTGAGGAACCGGTCATGTTCGGCTATGTCAGGCCGGTGCGGGACGAACTGAAGTGCCGGGACTTTGATCTGTACCGGGCCGCCTACTGCGGGCTGTGCCGGTGCATGAAGGAGCGGTGCGGCTGGACGTCCACCTGGTTTCTCAACTATGACTTTACCTTTCTGGCCCTGTTGCTCACCCCGGAGGAGGAGCCTTACGCCCCCTGCCGGAAGCGCTGCTCGGTCCATCCTGTATTAAAAAAGACCATGTGTCCTGCCAGCCCGGCTCTGGAGCTGGCGGCCGATGAGAGTGTGATCCTTACCTGGTGGCAGCTGCGGGACAAGATCCAGGACGAGGGGTTCTGGAAGGGCCTGCCCGCCCGGGGGCTGTCTGTACTGCTGCGGCGCTCCTACCGAAAAGCGGCCCGGCACTGTCCCGACTTTGACCGGACGGTGGGGGAGCGGCTGGGAGAGCTGAGCGCCCTGGAGAGGGAGAACTGCCCCTCTATCGACCGCACGGCGGACACCTTTGCCCGCCTGCTCCAGGCGGCGGCACCCTCTACCGGCGATCCCCTCCGGGATCGGCCGCTGGAGGAGCTTCTCTACCACCTGGGGCGGTGGATCTATTTGATCGATGCCCAGGATGACCTGGAGGAGGATGCCCAGGCGGCACGCTATAACCCGGTGGCCGCCCGTTTTGGCCCTCAGGGGGACCGGGAGGCCCTGGAGCGCACTCTGAATCACTCCCTGAACCGCATGTATTCCGCCGCTCAGCTGCTGTCCTTCGGCAGTCGCTGGCCGGTAATTGAGAATATCCTGTACCTGGGCCTGCCTCTGGTACAGCGGGCTGTCTTTGAGGGCAGCTGGAAGCAGATCCAAAAACAAACGATATGGAGACAGAATCAATGAGAGATCCCTACACCGTCTTAGGCGTCAGTTCCAATGCCAGCGATCAGGAGATCAAGAAAGCCTACCGGGAGCTGGCCCGGAAGTACCATCCGGACAACTACGTGGACAATCCTCTGGCCGACCTGGCTGAGGAGAAGATGAAAGAGATCAACGAGGCCTATGAGGCCATTCAGAAGCAGCGCAGCGGGGGAGGCGGAAGCTATCAGAGCAGCGGCACCTCCTCCGGCGGCTACCAGGGGGGCTACCAGCAGCAACAGCAGTATGGCGGCAACCCTACCTACGCCCGGGTGCGAAACCTCATCAACATGGGGGATCTGAACACTGCCGAGCGGCTGCTGGATGAGATGCCTCAGCACGGAGGCGAGTGGTACTTCCTGCGGGGAAGCATCGCCTACCGCCGGGGCTGGCTGGATGAGGCTATGCAGAATTACAGCCTGGCCGTCCAGATGGAGCCGGGCAATATGGAGTACCGTCAGGCCCTGAACATGATGCAGCGTGGCGGCCAGGCCTACCGGCCTTATAACTCCGGAGGAGGTATCGACAGCATGGACTGTTGTACCGCTCTGCTGTGCTGGCAGTGCCTGTGCGGAGGATGTAACTGATATGGCCGGGCGGGCGTCTGATTCCACCCGGCGCACGGCGCTGGGCGGCGTACTGGCCGCGGGCAGTCTGGCTGTAATGTGGCTGGCCTGCTTTTTCCCCACGGGAAAGCTGGGGCTGACCGCGGCGGCGGGCCTGTTCCCCATTGGAGCAGTCATTGCGGCAGGCCGTCCGGCGGGCCTTCTGTGCTGGGCGGCGGCCTCAGTGCTGGGGCTTCTGCTGCTGCCGGACAAGGGCGTGGCCCTGATGTACCTGTGCTTTTTGGGGCTGTACCCCACGGTGAAGAGCCGCATGGAGAACGTGAAGAGCCGTGTGGTGGAGTGGGTTGGAAAGTTTGCCTTCCTCAATCTGGCCCTGAGCATCTGCTGGTTCGTCTTCCGCTCTCTGTTCCTTCCTGCGCTGCCCCAGTGGATCGGAGAGAAGACCTGGCTTGTCTATCTGGTGGGCAACGTGGTATTTCTCATCTACGATATCGGTTTGAGCCGCCTCATCGGGGCGGTGATGGTGCGTCTGCGTCCCGGACGGGGACGGTAAGGCGGCCCCCTTTTTTCCGGCGGCGGGTTGGTTCCCGCACGACTGGGTACAATCCATGACATAAGGAAGTGACCCCCATGGTCAAAAGTATGACCGGCTACGGCCGGGCAGAGGAGACCCTCAACGGCTGCACCATCACGGTGGAGCTGCGTTCGGTCAATAACCGCTACTTGGACTGCAACGTCCGTATGCCCCGGCTCTACCTCTTTGCGGAGGAGACCATCAAAAGCCGGGTGCAGAACACCATTTCCCGGGGAAAGGTGGACGTATTCGTCACCCTGGATTCCACTGGCGGCGAACAGGTCCAGGTGTCGGTGAACCAGCCCCTGGCCGACGGCTATTACGCCGCCCTTACCCAGCTGGCCGAGCGCTACGGCCTGTCCAAGGACATCTCCGTGTCCCTGCTGTCCCGGTTCCCCGACGTACTGCTGGCGGAAAAGGCGGAGGAGGATGTGGAGCAGCGGGCTCAGGACATCTGTTCCGTTCTGGACCGGGCTCTTGCCGACTTCGACCAGATGCGCACCCGGGAGGGAGCGCGGCTGGAGGCTGACGTGCTCTCCCGTGCTGCCCGCATCGAGGAACTGGTGGGTAAGGTGGAGGAGCGCTCTCCCCAGACGGTGGCCGAGTACCGCGCCAAGCTGGAGGCCCGGATGAACGAGGTGCTCTCCAACACCCAGCTGGATCCCGCCCGTATCCTCACTGAGGCGGCCATTTTTGCCGATAAGGTGGCGGTGGATGAGGAGACCGTGCGTCTGCGCAGCCACATCGGCCAGCTGCGGCACATGCTGGAGCAGGGAGGAGCCACCGGACGCAAGCTGGACTTCCTCATTCAGGAGTTCAACAGGGAGGCCAACACCATCGGCTCCAAGTGCAGCGACATCGATATTGCCCGCCATGTGGTGGACATCAAGGCCGAGATCGAGAAGATCCGGGAGCAGGTGCAGAATATTGAGTAAGGAGGCCGGTCCATGAAGCTGATCAACATTGGATTTGGCAATATGATCTCCGCCGGGCGGCTCATCGCCATTGTCAGCCCCGAGTCTGCCCCCATCAAGCGTATGGTCCAGGAGGCCCGGGACCGGGGCGTGCTTATCGACGCCACCTACGGCCGGCGCACCCGGGCGGTGCTCATCATGGACAACGACCATCTGGTCCTCTCCGCTCTGCAGCCAGAGACGGTGGCCAACCGGGCGGCGGGGGAGAAGGACAACGCAGAGGAGGAAGCGGAATGATCCGAAAGAAAGAGAAGGGACAGCTCATCGTGCTCTCCGGCCCCTCCGGGGTGGGAAAAAGCACGGTGATCGCCGAGCTGCTGGGCCAGCGAAACAACATCCATTTCTCCGTCTCTTACACCACCCGGCAGCCCCGGGTGGGGGAGCAGAACGGAGTGAACTACAACTTCGTCTCCCGGGAGGAGTTTGAGGGCATGATCCAGCGGGACGAGTTGCTGGAGTATGCGGAGTACGTCAATAACTACTACGGCACTTCCTTGAAGGTGATCCAGGAGAAGCTGGACGCCGGCATCGATGTGCTGCTGGACATCGAGGTCCAGGGCGCGGCCAAGGTCCGCTCCCGCTGCCCCGACGCCCTGTTTATTTTCATTATCCCGCCCTCCTTTGAGGAGCTCTCCCGCCGTCTTCACGGCCGTCATACCGACAGCGAGGAAGTGATCCAGGGACGGCTGGAGAAGGCCCGCCAGGAGGCAAAGGAAATTTCCAAGTACGACTATCTGGTTATCAACGACAAGGTTTCCAATGCGGTGTCTGAGATCGAGTCCATTCTCGTCTCGGCCGAGTGCCGCGTGGAGAACCGGAAATCTATTTATGAAGGAGTTTTTGCGTTATGATGCTCTATCCTGCTATGAGAGACCTGCTTAAGAAGGTGCCCAGCCGTTATCAGCTGGTGAATGTGGTGGCCAGCCGTGCCCGTGAGATCGCCAGCGAGGCGGAGATCGCCGGAGAGCCTCTGGACGACAAGCCGGTGAGTATTGCCATCCAGGAGGTGGCTGACGGCAAGCTGGACGAGCGGCTGGAGCAGGTGGGCTGAGGTTATCCTAGCCCCGAATACACAACGGAGAAAGGGCGGGAGCAATGGACCGGAGCGCGCCGTTGTTCCGCCCTTTCTTAGGCTTGCAAGGAGGGAGAAAGCATGGGGTGCGTCGTGGCCAAGGTCGCCGTATCCAAGGCGGTCTACGCCATCGATAAGCCCTATGACTATCTGGTTCCCGCGGCTTTGGAGGAACGGCTGCGGCCGGGCATGCGGGTGCTGGTCCCCTTTGGGGCAGGCAACCGGGGATCGGACGGTATCGTGCTGGCGCTGGCTCAGCAGGAGACGGGCGGAGGCTTAAAGGCTATCACCGCCGCTCTGGACGAGGAGCCGGTGCTGGACCGCCGTGGTCTCCAGCTGGCTCTTTGGATGCGGGAGCGGTACTTCTGTACTGTGTACGACGCGGTGAAGGCCATGCTGCCCGCCGGGCTCTACTACGCCCTGCGGGACTGCGTGAAGCTGACCGTGGACCGGGAGGGGGCCTATGAGGCCGCCCAAGGCTCCGCCGCCGCCACAAAACTGGTGGACATGCTGCTGGCCTGGGAGGGCCAGGGGGAACTGGAGCAGATCCGGGCGGGCTTTGGCCCCAAGGATCCCACCCCGGCCATACGCTATCTGGTGGAGCGCGGCGCAGCGGAGATCGTCACCAGCGCCCAGCGGGGCGTAGGGGACAAGACGGAGAAGCTGGCGGTGCTGGCCATGCCCTCGGAGGAGGCCATGGCTCTGGTCACTCCTCGGCGAAAGACTGCACCTCTGCGCTACTCGGTGACCGAGCTGCTCTGTCAGCTGGGTGCGGCCAGCGCCAAGGAATTGTGTTACTTCACCGGAGCCTCCTCGGCCACCATCAAGTCCCTGGCCAAGAGCGGCATCCTCACCCTGGAGCAGCAGGAGGTATTCCGCCGGGTCCAGCTGGACGACGTGCCGCCCAAGCCCTTGCCGGAGCTCAATGAGGAACAGCAGGCCGCTCTGGAGGGGCTGGACCGGCTGTGCCGGGAGGGAAAGCCCGCCGTGGCGCTCCTGTACGGCGTGACGGGCAGCGGCAAGACCCAGGTGTACATCCGCCTCATCCAGCAGGTGCTGGACCGGGGGGGAAGCGCCCTGGTTCTGGTGCCCGAGATCGCCCTGACGCCTCAGCTCCTGCGGGTGTTTGCCGCCCACTTTGGACAGGAGATTGCGGTTCTTCACAGCTCTTTGCCCGCCGGAGAGCGGTACGACGAGTGGAAGCGAGCCCGGAGCGGCAAGGCCCGGGTAGTCATCGGAACCCGCTCGGCGGTGTTCGCGCCGCTGCAAAACCTGTCCCTCCTTATATTAGATGAGGAGCAGGAGGGGAGCTACAAGTCGGAGAACACCCCCCGCTACCACGCCCGGGACGTGGCCAAGTACCGCTGTGTCCAGGAGAATGCCCTGCTGGTTCTGGGATCCGCCACCCCGGCGGTGGAGACCATGTACAGTGCCCGGGAGGGGATTTACCACCAATTTACCCTCACCCAGCGCTACAACCAGAAAGCCCTGCCTCAGGTGCATATCGTGGACCTGAAGGAGGAGCTGCGGGAGGGCAACGGGGGAGCCATCAGCGGTCTGCTGGCCCGGGAGATTGGGGACAACCTGGCCCGAGGGGAGCAGACCATCCTGCTTCTTAACCGCCGGGGAGCCAGCCGCATGGTGTCCTGCGGGGAGTGCGGTGAGGTGCCCCAGTGTCCCCGGTGCTCGGTGAAGCTCACCTACCACTCGGCCAACGGGCGGCTCATGTGCCACTACTGTGGTTTCTCCCAGCCCTTGCCCCACGCCTGTCCTGTCTGTGGCGGGAAGCTCAACTTCATCGGCGTGGGCACCCAGCGGGTGCAGGAGGAACTGGAGGAGCGTTTTCCCGGGGTGGAGGTGCTGCGGATGGACTCAGACACCGTCACCGCCGCCCACTCCCACGAGAAAATTCTGGAGCAGTTCCGCTCTGGCAAAGCACCCATCCTGTTGGGCACCCAGATGGTGGCCAAGGGACTGGATTTTGAGAATGTGACCCTGGTTGGCGTGGTTCTGGCCGACCAGTCCCTGTTCGTGGACGACTTCCGGGCAGGGGAGCGGACCTTCTCCCTGCTCACCCAGGTGGTGGGTCGGGCCGGGCGGGGGGAGAAGACGGGCCGGGCGGTGATCCAGACCTTCACCCCCGACCATGATGTCATCCGCTTTGCCGCCCGCCAGGACTATGAGCACTTCTACCAGCAGGAGATTCAGCTGCGTCGCCTGCGCCGGGAGCCCCCGTTCCGGGATGTGTTTGTCCTTACCGCTTCCGGTCCGGAAGAGACGGGGGTGCTGCGGTGCTGTGTGAAGCTGCGCCAGGCTCTGGAGGGAGCCCTGGGACGGTTTGACCAGGCGTGGGAGCTGTTGGGACCTGCCCCGGCGGCGGTGGCCAAGGTGAATAACCGTTACCGCTACCGGCTGACTCTGTCCACTAAGAATTGCCGAGCGGTGCGGGAGCTGCTGGGTCGGCTCATTGCCCAGGCCCATCAGGACCGGGAGAACCGGGGCATATCTGTTTACGGAGATTTGAACCCCTATTAAGGGAATGAGATAAAGGAGGAACATGGAAATGGCCATTCGAGAGATTCTGACCCGGGGAGAGAGCGCCCTCACTAAGGTGTGCCACCCTGTAACGAAATTTGATCAGAAGCTGTGGGACCTGATCGATGATATGAAAGAGACCCTGGCTGAGGCCGGTGGCGTGGGACTGGCTGCCCCTCAGGTGGGCATTCTGCGCCGGGTGGTTATCGTCATCAACGAGGCCGACGAGGTGCTGGAGCTGGTAAACCCCGAGATCGTGGCCCAGCAGGGAGAGCAGGACGGCCTGGAGGGCTGCCTGTCCGTGCCCGGCCTGTGGGGCTTTGTGAAGCGCCCCGAGTGGGTGAAGGTGAAGGCCCAGGACCGCTTTGGCAAGGAGTATGAGGCGGAGGGTACCGGTCTCACCGCCCGCTGCTTCTGCCACGAGCTGGCCCATCTGGACGGCCACCTTTACACCGAGCTCACCGACAAGCTCTACAACAGCGAGGAGCTGGACGAGCTGATGGATGAGCAGGCCCAGGAGGAGATGGAATGAGAATCGTCTTTATGGGCACCCCTGACTTCGCCGTTCCCTCCCTGGAGGCCCTGGTGGCGGCGGGACATGAGGTGTGCGGGGTGTTCTGTCAGCCCGATAAGCCGGTAGGACGGCACCAGAACAAGCTCCAGCCCCCGGCGGTAAAGGTGTGTGCCCAGAGCCACAATATCCCCGTTTTCCAGCCCACCAAGCTGCGGGACGGTACCGCTCTGGCTCAGCTCCAGGAGCTCAATCCGGAACTCATCGTGGTGGCGGCCTATGGACGCATTCTTCCCGACGACATTCTGGCCCTGCCTCCCAAGGGGTGCATCAACGTCCACTCGTCCCTGCTGCCCAAGTATCGTGGGGCTGCCCCCATCAACTGGGCGGTGGTGAACGGGGAGAAGGAGACCGGCGTGACCATCATGCACATGGCCACCGAGCTGGATGCGGGGGACATCATCGACCAGGTGAAGACCCCCATCGACCCGGATGAAAATGTAGAGGCGGTCCATGACCGCCTGGCCCAGCTGGGCGGGGAGCTGCTGGTGAAGGTGGTGGCCGACATCGTTGCCGGTACCGCCAAGCGCACCCCCCAGGACCACAGCCAGGCTACCCTGGCGCCCATGCTCTCCCGGGCGCTCAGCCCTATCGACTGGAGCCGCAGCGCCAAGGAGATTCACAACCAGGTCCGGGGTCTGACCCCCTGGCCCGCCACCTCCACCGATATTTTGGGGGACACCATCAAGGTGTTCGCCGTGGAGGAACCGGGGATCGAGACCGGAAAGGCTCCCGGTACTGTGATCGCTGCCAACAAGACGGGAATCGACGTGGCCTGTGGGGATGGCAAGGTAATTCGCTTGACAGAAATTCAGGCTCCCGGCTCCAGGCGGATGTCGGCAGCCAACTATCTGGCCGGACACCCTGTGACGGTAGGCTGAGGTGCAAACCGGAGCAAAGCAACAAATTTCGTAAGGTAAAAACCCATTACAAATAAGGTGTACCAATGACTTAAGAGAAAGAGAAGGGGCGAACGAGATGGACGCACGGGAGGCGGCACTGTTGACGCTGAATACCTGCCAGCGGCAGGGGGGCTGGTCGGACGGCGCGCTGAAAAAGCAGCTGGCCGCCGGGGGACTGGAGGGCCGGGAGGCCGCTTTGGCCACCCAGCTGTGCTTCGGAGTGGTGCAGAACGAGATGCTGCTGGACTTTTATATCTCCAAGTTCTCCAACATCCCTCTGCGGCGCATGGAGAGCAAGGTGGTCCAGGCCCTGCGCCTGGGGCTTTACCAGATGCTGTTTCTCAGCAAAATCCCCCAGAGCGCGGCGGTGAACTGCTCGGTGGAGCTCACCCGCACCCACTGCAAGAACCCCAGAGCGCCGGGGATGGTCAACGCCATTCTGCGCAGCTTGCAGCGGAATTTGAACCAGCTGCCGACCATCCCGCAAAATGATCTGGCGGAGTATTTCAGCATCCTGTACAGCCACCCGGTGTGGCTGGTGGAGGAGCTGCTGCCTCTGCTGGGCAGCGAGGGAACAGCGGAGTTTCTCCAGGCTAACAACAGCCAGCCGCCCATGACCGCCATGGTGAACACCACCAAGGCTGCCGTCCAGGAGGCAACGGAGCTGCTGGCTGAGCAGGGGGTGGAGGTCACGCCCCATCCCTGGCTGGAGAACTGCCTCATCTTAAATAAGACGGGCAACCTGGAGCGGCTGGATGCCTATGAGCAGGGCCTCTTCTACATTCAGGACCCGGCTTCCCGGCTGATGGCTCTGGCTTCCGGTGCCGCGCCCGGGATGCGGGTGCTGGATATGTGCGCCGCGCCCGGCGGCAAGAGTTTTGCCGCCGCCATCCAGATGGACAATCAGGGAGAGGTCATCTCCTGCGACCTCCATCCCCATAAAAAGAAGCTCATTCAGGCCGGAGCCGACCGGCTGGGCCTCAGCATTATCAAGCCTATGACTGCCGACGGCAAGGTGCGGCGGGAGGAGTGGGTGTCCGCCTTTGATCTGGTGCTGGTGGACGCGCCCTGTTCCGGTCTGGGTGTCATCCGGAAAAAGCCGGATATCCGCTACAAGGATCCCAAGCCCCTGGAAGACCTGCCCCAGGTCCAGCAGGCAATTTTGGAGAACGCGGCGGGCTATGTAAAGCCGGGCGGAGTGCTGATGTACTCCACCTGTACCATCCTGCCCCGGGAGAACGGGGAGATCGTGTCCGCCTTTTTGGAAAAGCACCCGGAGTTTGTCCGGGAGGCCTTTGAACTGCCCGGAGTGGCAGGGCGGGTGGAGGCAGGGGAGATCACCCTCTGGCCCCAGGTCCACCAAACGGACGGATTCTTCATCTGTAAACTGCGAAAGGTAGGGGAGGCCCCTTGACCGATATCAAATCCATGACCCTGGAGGAGCTGACCGCCTGGCTCAAAAGCCAGGGAGAGCCAGGTTTCCGTGCCAAGCAGATTTTTCGCTGGATCTACCGGGGAGTCACCTCCTTTGACGAGATGACCGACCTGTCCAAATCGCTGAGGGAAAAGCTGAAGGAGACCTGTTTTCTTACCGTGCCCAAGGTGGCGCGCAAGCAGGTGTCCCAGCTGGACGGCACCATCAAATACCTGTGGGAGCTGGGGGACGGCAACTGCATTGAGACGGTGCTCATGCGCTATAAGCACGGCAACACCGTCTGCGTCTCCAGCCAGGTGGGCTGCCGCATGGGCTGCGCCTTCTGCGCCTCCACACTGGCTGGCAAGGTGCGAAACCTTACCCCCGCTGAGATGGTGGACCAGGTGCTCTTCACCCAGCTGGACAGCGGGGCGCCCATCTCCAACATTGTGCTCATGGGCATCGGCGAGCCTCTGGACAACTATGACACGGTGATGAAGTTCCTCACCCTGGTCAACCACCCCGAGGGATTGAACATCGGCATGCGCCACATCTCCCTGTCCACCTGCGGATTAGTAGATCAAATTGACAAATTGGCCCAACGTGGGTTACAATTAACGTTGTCTGTCTCCCTGCATGCTCCCGATGACGAGACCCGGTCCAAAATTATGCCGGTGAACCGCGCGGTGGGAGTGGAGCGGTTGATGGACACCTGCCGCCGGTACTTTGAAACCACCGGGCGGCGGATCTCCTATGAGTACGCCATGATCGACGGGGTCAACGACTCCGACCGCCAGGCCGACCTGCTGGCCGGTCTGCTGAAAGGGATGCCGGGGCATGTGAACCTCATCCCTCTCAACGACGTGGAGGAGAGTCCCCTGAAGCCAAGCCGCCGGGTGGCGGCGTTCCAGAAACGTCTGGAGAGCCACGGCGTCACCGTCACGGTCCGCCGCCGGCTGGGCAGCGACATCGATGCCTCCTGCGGACAGCTGCGGCGTAAGGCCATGGGGGAACAAGCAAGAGAACGTAAGGGCGGCCCCAGGGCCGCCGGAAGAAAGGAAGATGTGCCATGAATGTGTGGGGTATCACCGACCGCGGTGTGATCCGGACACAGAATCAGGACGCCTTTGCCCACCAGGTCCTGCCCGACGGGCGGGTGGTGGCCCTGGTGTGCGACGGCATGGGCGGAGCCAAGGCAGGAAATGTGGCCAGTTCCATGGCGGTGGACATCTTCATGCGGGAATTTTTGCAGGACGAGGGCCGCAGCGGCCTGTCGGACCGCAGCCGGATGGAGCGCCCTGCGGCCACCGCCAATGAACAAGTCTTCCGCCGCGCGGTTACTGAACCTGACTGCGCCGGGATGGGCACCACCATGGTGGCCGCTCTGGTGGAGGAGGGGCAGGCCCTGATCCTCAACGAGGGAGACAGCCGCGCCTACCACCTCTCCGAGGAGGGCGGCATCGTCCGGGTGACCCGTGACCACTCTCTGGTGGAGGATCTGGTGGAGCGAGGCGAGCTGACCCCCGACCAGGCCAGAACCCATCCCCATAAGAATCTCATTACCCGCGCTTTGGGCGCGGACCCTGAGCTGCGGGCCGATTTGTTCCGGCAGAAGCTGAACGAAGGGGACTTTTTGCTGCTGTGCAGCGACGGGCTGAGCAATGTGGTCTCCGAGCAGGAGATCTTGTACGAGGTGATCCACGGAGGCGAGGCATGCACCTGCTGCCGCCGCCTGCTGGATATCGCTTTGCACCGGGGGGCGCCGGACAACGTGACGGCGGTGCTGATCCAGTGCTGATATTCTGTCAAGCCCAAACCAGTCAATCCCCAGTCCGACTGGGAAAGCCTACAAAGGAGGATATTTACCATGGATCAGTACATCGGTAAATTACTCGACAATCGATATGAAATCCTGGAGCTCATCGGCGTGGGCGGTATGGCCCGGGTCTATAAGGCCCGCTGCCATCGGCTCAACCGTCTGGTGGCCCTGAAGATCCTGCGGGACGATCTGGCCCAGGACGCAGAGCTGCGCCGCCGTTTCCACGATGAGTCTCAGGCTGTTGCCATGCTGTCTCACCCCAACATTGTGGCCGTGTACGACGTCAGCCGCTCCTCCGATATCGAGTACATCGTCATGGAGCTCATCGACGGCATCACCCTGAAGCAGTACATGCAGAAGAAGGGGAACAAGCTCAACTGGCGGGAGGCCCTGCACTTCATCACCCAGATCGTCAAGGCGCTGGGGCACGCCCACAGCCGCGGCATCATCCACCGGGACATCAAACCCCATAACATCATGGTGCTCCGGGACGGCAGCGTGAAGGTGGCCGACTTCGGCATTGCCCGGGTGACCTCCGGAGGGCACAGCACCCTCACCCAGGAGGCTCTTGGATCGGTACACTACATTTCTCCTGAGCAGGCCAGGGGCAGCCACATTGACGAGCGCTCCGATTTGTACTCTGCCGGTGTGGTCCTCTATGAGATGATTACCGGCCGCCTGCCCTTTGAGGGGGATACCCCTGTTTCGGTGGCCATCCAGCATATCAATTCCATTCCGCTCTCCCCCCGGGAGATCGATCCCACCATTCCCGAGGCGCTGGAGGCCATCACCATGAAGGCCATGGCCCCCAACCCGGACAACCGTTACCCCTCCGCCGACGCTATGCTGGCCGATTTGGAGGAGTTCCGAAAAAACCCCAATATCAACTTTGATTTCAGCCCCAACGACTTCCACCCCGAAGAGGAGGAGGACGTGGACCGCACTCAGATCCACACCGTTCCTCCCCGTACCTCCAGTGGGCGCAGAGAGACGCCTGTCTCCAGAACGGAGCGTCAGGATCGGCGAGCCCGCCGCATTGAGGAAGAGGAGGAAGATGAAGAGGAGGAGCGCCGCGGCCCCAACTGGCCGGTGATCGGCGCGGTGGCTGCCATTCTGGTGTTTGTAGCCGCTCTGGTCTTCATCGTGTTCTCCACGGTCTTTTCCGGCAGCTTCCAGGGTGGGAACACCAAGCGGGTACCTACGGTGACCGGCCTTCTGTACAGTGAGGCTTCCGTGGATACCAATCTGCTGGGCGATTTTACCCTGGAGATCGTGCAGGAGAAGGAGAGCGACAAGCCTGCGGGTACCATCCTCTCGCAGGATCCTACCGCCAACAGTGCGATTACTGCGGATACCGGTACGGTCATTCAGGTGGTGGTCAGCACCGGACAGAGCGATGAGGTGCTCATGCCAGATCTGGCGGACAAAGACTACGTCACCGCCAGTGCGGATCTGAAGTCGTTGGCTAAAGAGAATGGCATAACCCTGAACATCGACTTCAGATCCAGAACGGAGTATAGCGATGAGATCGAGAAGGACCGCGTGATCTCTACCATTCCTGAGAAGGACTCTGTCCTCTCGGACGGAGACACTGTGGTTCTGGTGGTCAGCCTGGGCAAGAAGACTGAGCAGGTGGATATGCCCGGGCTGCTGGGACAAACGGAGGATATGGCCCGAAAGATGCTGACCAGCAAGGGCCTGGATGTTGGAAGTGTGGATCACGAGTACAGCAATGATTACCCCAAGGGCCAGGTGTGCTTCCAGTCGGTGAACGAGGGCACCAAGGTGGACCAGGGCACGGCCATCAACATCATCATCAGCGACGGTCCCGACCCCAACAGCCAGCCGATTCCCACCGAGGTCACCAAGACGGTCAGCTTCACCCTGCCGGACGCCGGTGCGGTGGTCAACGTGGATGTCTACGATTCTCAGGGCAATAAGGTCCACAGCGGAACCTACGATACCAACCTGGAGGGCGGCTTCCAGCTGGACCTGAAGGGGACCGGTAAGCAGGTGTACACCGTGTATATCGATGGCGCCAAGGCATACGACCAGACCGTGGACTTTGACAGCTGATGGAAGGAATCATTTTTAAGGCCCTGAGCGGCTTCTACTATGTGGACGACGGCAGCGGCACCATCACCGCCTGCCGGGGACGAGGCAAGCTGCGCCATGAGAAAATTACCCCTCTGGTGGGGGACCGGGTGGAATTCACCCCCCTGGATAACGGCCAGGGAGCTCTGGATGCCATCCTGCCCCGGAAAAACCAGTTTGCCCGGCCCGCCGTGGCCAACATCGACCAGCTGGTCATCATTGCATCCCAGTCCATTCCGGTAACCGATCCCTTCCTCATCGACCGGGTCATCGCCATTGCCGAGGGAAACCACTGCGAGAGCATCGTGTGCGTGAACAAGTGCGATCTGGCTTCCGGAGCGGAGCTGGCCGCCCTCTACCGTAGGGCAGGCTACCAGGCGCTGGAAGTGAGCGCCGAGACCGGAGAGGGCATGGACCAGCTCAAGGAGTTGATTTCTGGCAAGGTATCTGCCTTTACCGGAAACTCCGGCGTAGGAAAGTCCAGCATCCTCAATGCCCTGGAGCCGGGCATCGCCCTGAAGACCGGAGAGGTCAGCGACAAGCTGGGCCGGGGACGGCACACCACCCGCCACGTGGAGCTGGTGCGGCTGAGCTGCGGCGGAGTCGTCGCGGACACCCCGGGGTTCTCGTCCTTTGACGTGGACAAGATGGAGCTGTGCCGCAAGGAGGAGCTGGCCGGACGGTTCCGGGAGTTTGCACCCTATGTGGACCAGTGCCAGTTTCAGGACTGTGCCCATGTAAAGGAAAAGGGGTGCGCGGTGCTGGCGGCGGTGAAGGCGGGAGAGATCGCCAAAAGCCGCCACGAGAGCTATGTGCGCCTCTACGAGCAGGCCAAGCAGATCCCTGACTGGGAACGGAAATAAACTTTTTTGCGGAACGCCTTTGGGCGTTCCGCTTTTTTTGTGTCAAGGCGGAGGACTGGACCATATACTAAAGTACAGTCTGTCAGGAGGGAGGCATAAGTAGATGGGCATTGTGGTGGTACGTTCTCCGAAATGTCTGCGGGGACTGCTGCGGCGGCTATTTGGCCTGCATCGGGAGCCGTGAGGGACCTCCCCCTTTCAAGCCTGTGGGCTTGAAGGGGGGAGCAACTGTTTTTGGGCATAAGCGGCATCTCCGGCGCATATAGTGTCCCAAAGCCGGATAGCCCGCCGCGGCGGGACACTCAAGGAAAAGGGAGAGGACAGTATGGAATTGGAATTTGACCGGGAAGTGACCCACTGCTACGAAGTGGCGGCAAGCGGGACGGTGTGCCAGGAGGAAACTCTGGAGACCATTGTGCCCGATGCCTGTCCGGACATTCTGCGTATCGTGGCCGTGTGTGCCCAGGCCACCCTGAACGGCAAGCAGGCACGGGATGGACTGGCCGAGGCCAGCGGCAGTGTGCGGGCGGTGGTACTCTACCAGCCGGAGGAGGGAGGCGGACTGCGCCGTCTGGAGGCCGCCCTGCCCTTTACCAGCCAGATGGATGCCCCCACGCTCACCCAACAGGGGATGGTATCCGCCTGCGCCCGGGTACGGGGCGCGGAGGCCCGGGCCCTCAATCCCCGAAAGGTACTGCTGCGGGTGGACCTGGCGGTGGAGATCACCGCCTTCCAGCCCACGGAGAACATGTGCTGCCAGGCTGTGCTGGAGCCGGAGGAGCACAAGGTGGAGCAGATGATCGCCCAGGCGGAGACCTATCAGCTCAGCGCCGTCCAGGAGAAGCCCTTTACCTTCACCGACCAGATCCGCCTCAACGGCGGCCAGGGGGAGGGCATGGAAGTAATGGCCTGTCAGGCCCAGACGGTGTGCGGGGAGTGTAAGCTTATCGGCAGCAAGCTGATATTCAAGGGTACAGTGGAGCTCCAACTGCTGGTCCAGGAGGCAGGGGGCGCTCTGACTCCCTACCGGGAGTCCATGCCCTTCTCTCAGGTGATGGAGATCCCCGGCGTGGGTGAGGGGAGCGAGTGCCAGATGGATCTGGAGCTGACCCAGTTTACCTGTCTGCCCAGCGGAGAGGACGGACGAAGCGTAGAGGTCACCCTGGACGTGCTGGCTCAGGCCCAGGTGTGGTGCCACCGGCCGATGCAGCTTTTACAGGATCTGTACAGCACCGCCTGGGAGACCCAGGTGGCCCGGGAGGAGCACACCCTATGGAAGCTGCTGGACCAGTCCAGCCGTGCCCAGAATGTGCGGGAGCTGTTAGAGACCGGGTCGTTGCCCCGGAGTGTGGTGGACAGCTGGGTCAACCTGGGAGAGATCACCCAGAGCCGAGAGGGCAACGAGGTAATCCTCACCGGACCGGCCCTGGTGACGGTGCTCTATCTGGACGAGGAGGAGAACCTGCAGGCCTTCCAGCGCACTCTGCCTCTCAGCTGCCGGGTGGAAGCGCCCGCCGGGGCGGTGTGCCGCTGTCATCTGTTGTGTCCGGGGGAGGTGTTTGCCACTCCGGCAGCAGGCGGGCTGGAGGTGCGTTTTACCGCTGAGTTCCAGTTCCAGCTGCTCCAGCCCCAGCGGGCCTTGGCGGTGAGCTCCGCCGTCCTGGGGGAGCCAAGAGGAAAACAGGAGGGGCAGCAACCCTCGGTGGTGCTGCGTCTGGCCGCGCCGGGGGAGACTCTGTGGGACATCGCCAAGGCCTACGCCACCACCCAGCATCAGATCCTTCAGGCCAATCAGCTGGAGGAGGGAAGCCTGCCCACCGGGAAGATGCTGCTGATCCCATCTTCTTTTTAATCCATACCACACACGCGCCCCGGAGACGGGGCGCGTTTTTCTGTGCTCCCGGAAACAGGGCATATTCTACAGCTTATCCTCATACAGTGTAACGAAATACCAAGGCAAGCCAAAAGGGAGGAATGGCAGTGGAAGAGCGCAAAATCTATGAGGATATCGCCCGTCGGACCGACGGCGATATCTACATCGGTGTGGTGGGGCCGGTGCGCACCGGGAAGTCCACCTTCATCAAACGGGTGATGGAGAGTCTGGTCATCCCCAACATCGACAACGTCTATCGCCGGGAGCGAGCCCGGGATGAGCTGCCTCAGAGCGGCTCCGGGCGGACCATCATGACGGCAGAGCCCAAGTTTGTTCCTGAGGAGGCGGTGACCGTATCCATGGACGCCTCGGCGGCGTTCCAGGTGCGGCTCATTGACTGTGTGGGCTACATGGTGCCCGGAGCAGTGGGACAGCTGGAGGGGGAGACCGAGCGCATGGTCACCACTCCATGGTTTGACCATGAGATCCCCATGTCTGAGGCCGCCGAGGTAGGCACCCGAAAGGTGATCGCCGAGCACTCCACCATCGGTATCGTGGTCACCACCGACGGCACCATCACCGAGATTCCCCGGGAGGACTATCTGGAGGCGGAGGAGCGGGTGATCCGGGAGCTGAAGGAGCTGGGCAAGCCTTTCCTGGTACTTCTAAACTCCGCTCACCCAAATTCCCAGCGGACTCAGGCCATCCGGGACGAGATCGCCCAGCGCCACCAGGTCACCTGTGTGGCCGCCAACTGCTTGGAGATGGAAGAGGAAGACGTGAGCGCTCTGCTCAAGCAGGTGCTCTATGAGTTCCCACTAAAAGAGATGGACCTGTTCCTGCCTCCCTGGGTGGATGCTCTGCCTCAGGAGCACCCCATCAAGGCCGCTCTCTACGAGGCTATCCGCCAGGGAGCGGGTCAGTTGGGACGCATCCGGGACGTGGAGCAGGCGGTAGCCTCTATGCGGGAGTGCGAACAGGTCAGCCAGGCGCGGGTGACCTCCATCGATTTGGGTACCGGTTTAGCCTGTGCCAGCCTGGAGCTGCCCAGGTCTCTGTTCTACGACACCATCTCCCAGCAGTCGGGCTTCCAGATCGGCAACGACGGAGATCTGATGGCGCTGCTTACCCAGCTGGCTCAGGTGAAGGCCTCCTATGACAAAGTAGCCGACGCCCTTAAGGAAGTGGAGGAGACGGGGTACGGAATTGTCGTGCCATCCATCGATTCCCTGGTACTGGAGGAGCCGGAGATCGTACGCCAGGGGGGACGCTATGGCGTGCGGCTGAAAGCAAGCGCCCCCTCTATACACATGATCCGGGCGGATATTGAGACGGAAGTCTCGCCCATCGTGGGCAGCGAGAAGCAGAGCGAGGAGATGATCCACTATCTGCTCCAGGAATTTGAGGGGGACACGGCCAAGATTTGGCAGTCCAATATCTTCGGTAAGTCCTTCCACGAGCTGGTGGGGGAGGACCTGAACGCCAAGGTCAAGCGTATGCCCGAGGACGCCCGGGAGAAGCTGCGGGAAACGCTCCAGCGCATCATCAACGAGGGCTCCGGCGGACTCATCTGCATTATTTTATAAGGAAAAGCGCCTCCCGGTTCTGGGAGGCGCTTTTCGGTTGCGGAGCGGGGGCAGGGGGTGGTATAATAAAACATACTATGTCCCAAATGAAGGACGAGGAAACAAAACAAATATTTTGTTGACTTACATAGAAAGAGAGGAACTGTTATGGATTATGCGAAGGAGTCCCTGCGTCTGCACGGGGAGTGGAAGGGTAAAATTGAAGTGGTGGCCACTGTGCCTGCGGGCAACAAGGAGGAACTGTCTCTGGCCTACACCCCCGGCGTGGCCCAGCCCTGCCTGGAGATCCAGAAGCACCCCGAGAAGAGTTATGAGCTGACCCGCCGCCACAACCTGGTGGCCGTCATCACCGACGGTACTGCCGTGTTGGGCCTGGGCGACATTGGCCCCGAGGCTGGTATGCCCGTCATGGAGGGCAAGTGCGTGCTCTTCAAGCGCTTTGCCGATGTGGATGCGTTCCCTCTTTGTGTCAAGACCAAGGACGTGGACGAGTTTGTCCAGACCGTGTACAATATCTCCGGGTCTTTCGGCGGCATCAACCTGGAGGATATCGCCGCACCCCGGTGCTTTGAAATTGAGCGCCGCCTGAAGGAGATGTGTGACATCCCCGTCTTCCACGACGACCAGCACGGCACTGCCATCATTGCTCTGGCTGGTTTGACCAATGCTCTGAAGGTGGTAGGGAAGAAGAAGGAGGAGGTCCGGGTGGTCTTCTCCGGAGCCGGTTCCGCCGCCATCTCCATCACCAAGCTGCTGCTGGAGGCTGGCTTCAAGGACATTACCCTGTGCGACAAGTTTGGCGCCCTGTATGAGGGCAACCCCGAAATGAACTGGGCCCAGCAGGAGATCGCCAAGCGCACCAATCTGGAAAAGCGCAAGGGCAATCTGGCCGACATGCTGGTGGGTGCGGATGTGTTCATCGGCGTGTCCGCTCCCAACCTGGTGACCACCGAGATGGTCAAGACCATGAACAAGGACGCCATCGTCTTTGCCTGCGCCAACCCCACCCCCGAGATCTTCCCCGAGGATGCCAAAGCGGGCGGAGCCAAGGTGGTCTCCACCGGACGCAGCGATTACCCCAACCAGATCAACAACGTCCTGGCCTTCCCGGGCATTTTCCGCGGTGCTCTGGATGTACGGGCCAGCGATATAAACGAGGAGATGAAGATGGCCGCCGCCATGGCGTTGGCCTCCATCATTCCCGATGATGAGCTTAACGAGAACAACATCATCCCCGCCGCCTTTGACAAGCGTGTTGTGCCTGCGGTGGCTAAGGCGGTGGCCGAGGCTGCACGGAAGACTGGTGTCGCCAGACTGTAACCTACTTTTCTTGAAAGAAAAGTAGGCAAAAGAACTTTGTGCGAAACTGCGTTTCGCCTCTGAAAGAGTAAAAAAGGGGTACCTCCTTCCAGCGGTTGACAAAGGGAAAAAACTGTGATAAAGTTCTTATACTGCGAAGAAAAGGAACCTTAGCAAGGCATCACCCTGTGCAGAGAGCCCCCGGCTGGTGAAAGGGGGAGAGGACGCTTTGTGAAATTACCCCTTGGAGCAGCCGCCCGAAGCGCATTTCCTGCGTGGGTAGGGGACAGGCCGGGTTTCGCCCGTTATTGCGAAGGGAGTCACGCACTCCATGAGGTCTCTGCTGCGAGGCAGGGACGAACCAGAGGTGGTACCGCATTGCTATGCCCTCTGTCCGAATCTTCGGACAGAGGGCTTTTTGCATAGAAAGGGGGCATGATATGACCAAGAGCCAAAAGGGCACCCTGTGTGTATTTGCCGCGGCACTGCTTTACAGCATTGGGGGACTGTGCATCAAACTCATCCCCTGGGGCGGCATGGCCATCAACGGCAGCCGCACCGCCATTGCCCTGGTGGTGATCGGGGCTTATCTCATCTGGGTCAAGCATCCCCTGCGCCTAAACCGCTGGGTCGCTCTGGGTGCCATCTCCGTCTTTGGCTGTAATGCCCTGTTTTCCATCGCCAACAAGCTGACCACGGCGGCCAACACCATCGTGCTCCAGTTTACCGCACCCATTTTTGTGCTGCTTATTACCCTGCTGTTTTTTCACCGTCGGCCCGATAAGCTGGATGTGATCACCTGTGTGGTGGTCTTTGGCGGCGTGGTATTCTTCTTTTTGGACAGCCTGGAGATGGGAGGAGGGCTGGGCAATGTGCTGGCCCTGTTGTCCGGCCTGGCCTACGCCGGGGTGTTCCTGCTCAATGACATGCCTGACAGCGACGCCATCTCCTCTGTTTTCTGGGGAGATGTGCTCTCAGCCATAACCGGACTGCCGTTTCTTGTGAAGGAAACTGACTTTTCACCTACTGCGATTACTAGCCTTTTGGTACTTGGCGTATTCCAGGTGGCGGTGGCCTATATTTTGCTGACCATCGGCCTCAAAACCACCCCTCCTGTCACGGCCAGCTTGGTCTCCGGCATTGAGCCGGTGCTCAATCCCATCCTTGTGGCGGTATTCTATGGGGAGAAAATGGGCCCCATGGCACTCATTGGGGCGGCTATCGTCATTGGCGGCGTCATCGTCTACAATGTCTGCCGGGCAAAAAAGCAAAAACCAGAAGAAATACAAGCAAATGAACTGATTTGATAAAGGAGTAAAGGAAAATGACTTGCTATGAAGAACTGAAGGCCCGCGGCCTCATCGCCCAGGTCACTAACGAGGAAGAGATCTCCAAAATGATCAACGAGGGCAAGGCCGTCTTCTACATCGGCTTTGACCCCACCGCCGACTCCCTGCACGTGGGCCACTTTATGGCTCTGTGCCTGATGAAGCGCCTGCAGATGGCAGGCAACCGTCCCATCGCTTTGATCGGCGGCGGCACCGGCTACATCGGCGACCCCTCCGGCCGTACCGATATGCGTTCCATGATGACCCCTGAGACCATCCAGCACAACTGCGACTGCTTCAAGAAGCAGATGGAGCGCTTCATTGAGTTCGGCGAGGGCAAGGCTCAGATGGTGAACAACGCCGACTGGCTGCTGGGTCTGAACTACATCGACCTGCTGCGGGACGTGGGCGCCTGCTTCTCCGTCAACAACATGCTCCGGGCCAAGTGCTACGAGCAGCGCATGGAGAAGGGTCTGAGCTTCCTGGAGTTCAACTACATGATCATGCAGTCCTACGACTTCTACTACCTCTTCCAGCACTACGGCTGCAACATGCAGTTCGGCGGCGACGACCAGTGGTCCAATATGCTGGGCGGCACCGAACTCATCCGCCGCAAGCTGGGCAAGGATGCCCACGCCATGACCATCACTCTGCTGCTCAACTCCGAGGGCAAGAAGATGGGCAAGACCGCCAAGGGCGCCGTGTGGCTGGATCCCAACAAGACTTCTCCCTACGAGTTCTATCAGTACTGGCGCAACGTGGGCGATCAGGACGTGCTCAAGTGCCTGCGTATGCTCACCTTCCTGCCTCTGGAGCAGATCGACGAGATGGACAAGTGGGAGGGCAGCCAGCTCAACACTGCCAAGGAGATCCTGGCCTTTGAGCTCACCAAGCTGGTCCACGGGGAAGAGGAGGCCAAGAAGGCTCAGGACGCGGCCAAGGCTCTGTTTGTGGGCGGCGGCGACATGAGCAACGTGCCTACCACTACTCTCACCGCTGACAACCTCACCGACGGCTCCATCGGTATTCTGGACCTGATGGTCACCTGCAAGCTGGCTCCCTCCAAGAAGGAAGCTCGCCGTCTGGTGGAGCAGGGCGGCGTTACCGTCAACGATGAGAAGGTGTCCGACGTAAATACCCGCTACACCGCCGACGACCTGTCCGGCGATGGCATCATGGTCCGCAAGGGCAAGAAGGTCTATCACCGGGTTCAGATGTAAAAACCATAAGAATTTGGGCCGGGGTAAAGCCCCGGCCCTTTTCATATAAAACGATAGGCGGGAACAACAATGGGATATTTTTTTCAGGGATTGACCATGGGGCTTGCCTATGTGGCTCCCATTGGTCTGCAGAATTTGTTTGTGATAAACTCCGCGTTGACCCACACACGCCGCCGTGCCTTGCTTACTGCTTGGATCGTCATTTTCTTTGATGTGACGCTGGCCTTTGCCTGCTTCTTTGGAATCGGCGCGGTGATGGAGCGTTACCAATGGCTGCAGATGGTGATCCTGTGTGTAGGAAGCCTCATTGTGATCTACATCGGCATCGGGCTGCTCCGGGCAAAAGCGGAGGAGATCGACCGCTCCAAAACAACGGATTCCATACGGAAAACCATATCCTCCGCTTGTGTGGTGACTTGGTTCAATCCTCAGGCCATCATCGATGGGACCATGATGTTGGGGGCATTCCATGTGACCCTGCCTGCCCAACAGTCTATCCCGTTTATTTCCGGCGTGGGAATTGCATCCTGTCTCTGGTTCACGGGCATCACCCTTGCTATTTCTTTGTTCAGTGACCGTTTTAACGCCAAAACGCTACGGATGATCAATGTTGTGTGCGGTGTGATCATTATTTTCTACGGATGTAAGCTGATGTGGAATTTCATTCAGCTTCTATAAAAAAGAGTGCTGCGGCTTTTCGGTCGCAGCACTCTTTTTATCGAAAAATTTCTGCCTTAAAACCCGCCCAGATCCCGAATGACTGCGCTGGCCGCCACCAGTCCGGCGGCAGCGGGGACGAAGGAAATGGAGCCGGGGGTGGCCCGGCGGGCGGTGGAGCGAGGCCGGGTGTCTGTTCCGGCGGGAGCTTCCTCCTCGGCGGGCTGGAGAGGAGTGAGGGGTTCCTCCGTAGAGTAGACTACCTTCAGGTGGGTGATGCCCCGTTTCCGCAGCTCCTTGCGCATGACCCGGGCCAAGGGACAGCCCTGGGTCTTACTCAGGTCGGTGACACGGAAGGCGGTGGGGTCCAGTTTGTTGCCCGAGCCCATTGCACTGAGAATTGGAACTTGTAAAGTGGTACACCTTTCCGCTAAATCCAGCTTGGCCGCCACGGTATCGATGCAATCCACCACGTAGTCATACTGGCTCAGATCCACCTGATCGGCGTTTTCCGGCAGGTAAAACATCCGGAATACTTCCACTTGGCAGGCGGGGTTGATGTCCAGTATCCGCCGGGCCATCACCTCTGCCTTGGGCTGGCCGATGGTGGAGTGGAGGGCGACAATCTGGCGGTTTAAGTTGCTCTCAGAGACGGTGTCGTCGTCATAGAGGTGTAAAGTGCCTACGCCTGCGCGTGCTAGAGCCTCAATACAAAATCCGCCAACACCGCCTACGCCAAACACCGCTACTTTGGCGGCGGCCAGACGGGCGAGAGGCTCGTCTCCAACCAAAAGGCGGGTACGGGAAAACTGGTCTGCCATAGAAAAACTCCTTACAAATGATGTGGTTTTCTTAGTATACCACACATAGGCCGGTTACACCAGCTGGTAGTGCAGGCCGTGCTGGACGCAGTACCAAAAGAGCTTCCCATGGCCGATTCGGGGCAGGCGGGTTTGCAGGTCCCACTCCGGGTAGAGCCGCCGCAGGATCAGGGTGTCTCCTGTTACCAGGGCGACGAAGGAGACGTAGTGCTCCTTGGTCATGGGGTGGGAGGAGGAGACGAAGTAGTCGTTCTCGATAAGCTCTACATTGAGGCGCGCTTCCTCGGGTGCTTTCACGGCCTCCAGAGGGGCGAGCTTCTTGCCGCAGCAGGTGACAGCCGCGCCCACGGCAGAGGTAAGGATGTTGCCGCAGGTGGGGCAGACATAAAAGTTCAGGTTTTTCATGGTTCCTCCGGTTTGTTCATTTTCCAGGAGCTCCCCGGCCAGCAGGCCCTCCACCTCCACACCCAGAATCTGGGCCAGGCTGGGGAGCAGGGAGACGTCCGGACAGCCCTGGCCGCGCTCCCACTTGGACACCGCCTTGTCACTCACCGTCAGCTGCTGGGCCAGTTCCCGCTGGGTCAGGCCCTGCTGGGTGCGAAGGCTTCGGATCAGAGCACCGATTTTTTCATAGTCCATATAGGTTTCCTCCAGGTAATGAAATTTGTCCGTCTCACACAGCATACCAGAGAATAGCCTGTTTGCCAACCGACGCCCCGTTTACCTACTTTTTTCGAGAAAAAAGTAGGCAAAAAAGCTTTCTGCAAAGCTTCGCTTTGCCTCTCGCCCGTAGGCAAAGGATGTGTAGGAAAAGCTCCACCCCTCGCCTGTACGTTACCCTGGCTCCACTGAACCAGGCGGGGTTCGTACAGCGCAGTTGGAAATCAAATTTCAGACCAGGCAGAGCCCAGTGGCCCGAGGCAAAAGGGACCAGGGATCATTTTTTGCGCGCCGGATGAGATTGCCAGGGCTACAGGAAGGTATCCTCCGTAAACAGGGGTCCGGGGCCGACTCCCCCTGTCAGGGGGAGATGGCCCGAAGGGCCAGAGGGGGTAGGGAAGGCGACTTTGAGCGCCCGCTACGCGAAGGCGCTCATCGGAGCCATCCCCGGCGGCGTTTTGCCTACTTTGCCGCCGGGGGCAAAGTAGGCCGCCCCGCAGGGAGGAACCGTCTCTACATAGAAGAACGGCCATGGCAGAAACCATGACCGTTCAATAATAGCAAAGGGGAATTACTTCACAAGCTGGCTCATGTCATACAGACCAGGCGCCTGAACCGTAGACATAAACTTGGCGGCTTCCACCGCGCCCTGGGCGAAGATATCGCGGGACAGGGCGGTGTGCTTGATCTCCATGATCTCGTCGTGGCCGGCAAAGATGATCTCGTGCTCGCCCACGATAGTACCGCCGCGAACCGCGGAGATGCCGATCTCCTTCTTATCCCGGGGATGGCGCACGCTGTGGCGTTCAAAGACGTACTCCGTCTCGTGGCCGCAGCTGCTGGCGGCGGCATCGGCGATCATCAGAGCGGTGCCGGAAGGGGCGTCCACCTTGCGGCGGTGGTGCCGCTCCACGATCTCAATGTCGTAGCTGTCGCCCAGTACAGAGGCGGCCTTCTTCACCAGCTCCAGCAGCACATTGATGCCAAGGGACATGTTGGCAGAGCGGAAAATGGGTACCTTCTGAGCAGCGGCGCCGATCTGAGCCACCTGCTCCGGGGTGTAGCCGGTGGTGGCCAGCACCAGGGGGGTGCCGGTGGCCTGGGCGAAATCCAGCAGACCATCCAGGGCGGCGGGGGAAGAGAAGTCGATAACGGCGTCTGCCTTGCCGGTAAACTGAGCGGGGGAGGAATAAACGGGGAAGTCTCCGTCGTTGGAGCCCAGCACGTCAAAGCCGGCGACCACCTCAACCTGAGAATCGGCGGCGCACAGGGACTCTACGACCCGGCCCATATGTCCGTTGCAGCCGGAAATGATTATCTTCAGCATGGCAGGCTCCTTACTTCAGCAATCCAGCCCGCTCCATGGCGGCCTTCAGCACAGCCTTGTTCTTCTCGGCCATCTCGCACAGGGGCAGACGCACCGGGCCGGCCTCCATGCCCATCATGTTCAGGGCTTCCTTGACGGGGATGGGGTTGACCTCGCAGAACAGGGCATCAATAAGATCCATGTACTCAATCTGCAGCTTGGAGGCGGCCTCGAAGTCGTTCTCCAGGCACAGGTGGCTCATCTTCACCATCAGCTCGGGGGCGATATTGGACACCACGGAGATAACGCCCTTGGCGCCCAGGGCCATCATGGGTACAACCTGGTCGTCGTTGCCCGACCAGACGTAGAAGTCGTCGGGGCAGATGTGGCGGGTGTGGGCCAGAAGGGAGAAGTTGCCGCTGGCCTCCTTGACGCCGTTGATCTTGGGATTCTCGGAGAGAATCTTGTAGGACTCGGCAGTGAAGGACACGCCGGTGCGGCTGGGCACGTTGTAGAGGATGATGGGCAGCTCCACACGGTCGGCGATGTACTCGTAGTGCTTGACCAGACCGGCCTGGGTACACTTATTATAATAGGGAGTGACGTGGAGCAGAGCGTCAGCGCCGGAATCCTGGGCGTGGAGGGAAAGGTAGACGGCGGCGGAGGTGTCGTTGGAACCCGCGCCGGCGATGACCTTGACCCGGTGGTTGACCTTTTCCACGCAGTAGTCCACCGCGGCAATATGCTCCCGGATGGTCATCGTGGCCGACTCACCGGTGGTGCCGCAGACACAGATAGCGTCTACACCGCCGGCGATCTGGGCCTCAATGAGGCGTCCGAAAGCGTCGTAGTTGATGGTCCCGTTGGCGTCGAAGGGGGTGGCGATGGCGACGCAGGAGCCGGTGAATACGGGAGTCCTCATAAAATCACAACCCTTTCTGGTTAAAATATAAGAAGGGAGGGGAGAGGACCTCTCCCCTCCGGATGAAGACAGTTTCTCAGCGATCCATGTAGCCCTCAGCGCACAGCAGCTCGGCCAGAAGGACCGCACCGCCGGCAGCGCCGCGCAGGGTGTTGTGGCTCAGACCCACGAACTTGTAGTCGTACTGGGTGTCCTCACGCAGACGGCCCAGGGAGATGGCCATGCCGCCCTCCAGTTCCCGGTCCAGCTTGGCCTGGGGACGGTCGGGCTCCTCGAAGTAGTGCAGGAACTGCTTGGGAGCGGAGGGGAGCTGCAGCTCCTGAGCGCGGCCCTGGAAGGCAGCCCAGTCGGCCTTGATCTGCTCGATGGTGGGCTTGCAGCCCTCCTTGAAGGAGACAAACACGGCGGCGGTGTGGCCGTCGGACACAGGCACGCGCAGGCACTGAGCGGTGATGGCGGGACCCTCGGCCTTGACGATCTTGCCGCCTTCCACCTTGCCCCACACCTTCAGGGGCTCCTGCTCACTCTTCTCTTCCTCGCCGCCGATGTAGGGGATCAGGTTATCCACCATCTCGGGCCAGCGCTCGAAGGTCTTGCCCGCACCGGAGATGGCCTGGTAGGTGCACACCAGCACCTTGTCGATGCCGTACTTCAGCAGGGGGTGCAGGGCGGGGGCGTAGGACTGGATGGAGCAGTTGGACTTTACAGCAATGAAGCCGCGCTTGGTGCCCAGACGCTGACGCTGAGAAGCGATGACCTCCAGGTGCTGGGGGTTCATCTCGGGCACCACCATGGGCACGTCGTCGGTCCAGCGGTGGGCGGAGTTGTTGGACACCACGGGGCACTCGGCCTTGGCGTAGCGTTCCTCCAGGGCGCGGATCTCGTCCTTCTTCATATCCACGGCGCAGAACACGAAGTCCACCATGCCGGCGATCTTCTCCACATCAGCGGCGGCGTCCATCACCACGATGTCCTTGGCCTCGGCGGGGATGGGGGTCTTCATGGCCCAGCGGTTGGCTACGGCGTCCTCGTAGCGCTGACCGGCAGAGCGGGGAGAGGCGGCGATGGCAGTGAGCTGGAACCAGGGATGGTTCTCCATCAGGGTGACAAACCGCTGGCCCACCATGCCGGTTCCGCCGATGATACCTACTTTATACTTTTTCATAGCATTCTACCTCCACAACAGCACAGGGTATTCTATGTCCCGCGCGTAAGATAAATGAATTGGATCCTGCCCAGATATTGGCCCGGGTAAAAAAATAAATCAGCGGCTTTTCAAGCGGCTGATTTTGTACTATAATGACGACTGTGGTTTGGACGCACCGCAGCCGGCAAAATATTCACAAAAGCAGACAGCGCTCCACCTGGGCAGCCCGCCCAGATGACAGTCACAGGGCTGTTAACCAAGCGACCAGAGCCCCCTTCCTCCGGCAGAAGGGACCCTTCGGCGGCCTTCCCTTTGGACATGGCTCAGACGGGAACCGGCTCCCTAGCCACGCTTACTCATGTCAGCCGCGCCTCTATCTTGCAGAATTTGAATTTATCCTACCATCTTTCCTGGTGGGTGTCAAGGGAGCGCATGGGAAGAATTAGAGAAATGGGGTTTACCATGAAAAGAATATTTATGCAACTTGCCGCAGTGGTTCTGGCCGTGGCCGTGGCGGTGCCGATGGCGGCCCCCGCCCGGGCCGCCCGGAACGATGAACTCACCCTGCGGGTGGGGCTCGCCTACGGCAGCAATGCCCTGGTCAGCGCCAACCTGGAGAATAACACCGGCTACGGCTCCGGGTACCGCTTTGGATATTACGACAGCGATCTGGACTTTGTGGAGCTGGGCCGTACCAGCTCCAGCGTTACCAAGCTGACCATGGTCAAGGTCCAGAATATCTGGGTCAGCGGCACCAGCTACTCCACCTCTGACAACGGGGGAGAGCTGATTGGCTGCTACCATGTACAGATGCCGGGATCCTATAACAGCTACAATGCCGCCTATTCCGAAGCGTCGGACTACTCCGACGGTTTTGTGGCCTGGATCGACGGAGCGTATCAGGTCCGGGTGGGCGCCTATGAGACCAAGGCGGAGGCCGAAAGCCGGGCCAGCAGTCTGGGCGGCACCGTGGTGGGCACCAGCTCCTATGCCGTCAACGTGACCCAGACCGGCAAAGCGAAGATCCTGTTCCAGTTTGACGGCGGTTCCTCCACGGCCCTTGGCATCATGCCCGACGTCACCGGAGCAGGGGAGACCCGCACCTGGTTCAAGGGTTACCGCTACCCCGGCGGGTTCCGCTATGAGCGGGTAAACGGGGGAAATCTCACCGTGGTGAACATCGTGGACATGGAGGACTACCTCATTGGAGTTGTGCCCTATGAGATGAGCGACAGCTGGCCTCTGGAGGCGATGAAAGCCCAGGCCGTGTGTGCCCGCAGCTATGCCTACAACTCCCTCAACCACCACAGCAGCTACCATTTTGACATCTGCAACGGCACCGACTGCCAGGTCTACTACGGCTACGGCGGCGGAAGTACCTATAACTCCAACGCCGCCCGGGCGGTAGAGGAGACCTCCGGGGTGTATGCCAAGTACAACGGCAAGGTGATCGAGACCTTCTACTCTGCCAGCCACGGCGGAGCCAGCGAGAGTGTGTATAATGTGTGGGGCTCTTCTCTGAGCACCTACCCCTATCTGTGCGGCGTGAAGGACCCCTATGAGGCCGACACCGCCTCCATGAATCCGTACTCCTCCTGGACGGTGTCCTACACCACATCGACCCTGACCCAGCGCCTGCAATCCAAAGGGTATGGTACCGGCACTTCGGTGGCCTCCCTGGACCTCACCTACTCCGATCTGGGCAACGTGATTGCCGTCAAGGTGAACTACGCCAACGGGCAGAGCAACACCTTTAAGCCAACCAACATGCGCAGTACCTTCGGCATCAGCTCCATCCGCTTCCAGGTCAACAGTTCCGGCAGCGGAAGTGGAGGGACCTCTGACGGTTCCCTGCCGGTGAATGGCTCCGGGTCTCTGCCCGAGCAGGACAGCTACTACGTCATCAGCGGCAGCGGCACGGTGGGGAAGACCGACCGGGAGGACCTGTATGCCATCTCTGGCAGCGGCAGCGTGGACTCGGTCACCTCGTCCTCCGGCGGCGGCTCCAGCGTGACAGAGGTCAACGTGGTCCATGTTACCGGCAGCAGCTACGTCTTTGAGGGCAGCGGCAACGGCCACCAGATCGGCATGAGCCAGTGGGGCGCCTACGCCATGGCCAAGCGAGGCTTTACTTACGACGAGATTATTACCTTCTATTTTCCCGGTACCACCGTGAAATAAGAATATTAGACTAGAGAGAAAGGCGAATACCACATTGAAGACCTCAGATTTTGACTTTTACCTGCCCGAGGAGCTCATCGCCCAGACCCCTCTGGAGCGGCGGGACGCCTCCCGGCTTCTCACCCTGGACAAGCACACCGGGGCAGTGGAGCACCATCATTTCTATGAGCTGCCCCAGTTCCTCCGCCCGGGGGACTGTCTGGTGCTCAACAACTCCCGGGTTATTCCAGCCCGACTCATCGGCCACCGTCCCACCGGCGGTGTGTGCGAGGTGCTGCTGCTGGTAGACAAGGGGGACAAGTGCTGGGAGTGCTTGGTGCGTCCGGGACGTAAACTGAAACCTGGCGCCCAGGTGATCTTCGGCGACGGGCAGGAGCTCACCGCCACCATCGAAAAGGAACTGGACGACGGCAAGCGCCTGGTCCGCTTTCACTATGAGGGCATTTTCCTTGAAATTCTGGAACGGCTGGGCAAGATGCCTCTGCCGCCCTACATCAAGGCGGAGCTTCAGGACAACGAGCGGTATCAGACGGTCTACTCAAAGGTGGTAGGCTCCGCCGCTGCCCCCACTGCCGGGCTCCATTTTACCCCGGAACTGCTGAAAAAAGTCCAGGAGATGGGTGTCAAGGTGTGCTACGTTACCCTCCATGTGGGCCTTGGAACCTTCCGCCCCGTGAAGGCAGAGGACATCCAGGACCACGAGATGCACTCGGAGTACTGTATGATCTCCCAGGAGACGGCGGACGTCATCAATGAGACGAAGAAAAACGGCGGTCGGGTCATCTGTGTGGGCACCACCTCCTGCCGTACCATCGAGTCCTTTGCCGCCGAGGATGGCACCATGACCGAGCGTTCCGGCTGGACCAACATCTTCATCTATCCGGGCTACCGCTTCAAGGTGCTGGATGCTCTCATCACCAACTTCCACCTGCCTGAGTCCACCCTTATTATGCTGGTGTCCGCTCTGGCAGGCCGGGAGCACGTGCTGGCGGCCTATGAGGAGGCGGTGCGGGAGCGCTACCGTTTCTTCTCCTTCGGCGATGCCATGTTTATCTCATAAATAAAGGAGTTTTTTTGTGTTTGAAGTAATCAAGCAGGAGGGCCGCGCCCGCCGGGGCGTGTTTACCTGCCCTCACGGCACGGCCCAGACCCCGGTGTTCATGAACGTAGGCACCCAGGGAGCCATCAAGGGGGCGGTATCCGCCCACGACCTGAAGGATATCGGCTGTCAGATCGAGCTGTCCAATACCTATCACCTCCACCTGCGCCCCGGCGATAAGGTGGTCAAGGAGCTGGGGGGACTTCACAAGTTTATGGACTGGGATGGCCCTATGCTCACCGACAGCGGCGGCTTCCAGGTGTTTTCCCTGGCCTCTCTGCGGAAGATCAAGGAGGAGGGCGTCCATTTCTCCTCCCACATCGACGGGCGGAAGATTTTCATGGGCCCTGAGGAGTCCATGCAGATCCAGTCCAACCTGGGCAGCGACATCGCCATGGCCTTTGACGAGTGCATTGAGAACCCCGCTCCCCGGGAGTACGTGGAGCGCTCCATTGCCCGCACCACCCGGTGGCTGGAGCGGTGCGTCATCGAGCACAAGCGGCTCAATGAGCAGCCTGACTGCGTCAATCCTGGCCAGATGCTCTTCGGCATCAACCAGGGCGGCACCTACCCCGACCTGCGTATCCGGCACATGGAGGACATCGCCAAGCTGGACTGCGACGGCTACGCCATCGGCGGCCTGGCGGTGGGAGAGCCCACCCAGGTGATGTACGACATCATCGACGCCGTGGAGCCCCACATGCCAAAGGACAAGCCCCGCTATCTCATGGGCGTGGGTACCCCCTCCAACATTATTGAGGCGGTGGCCCGGGGTGTGGACTTCTTCGACTGCGTCATGCCTGCCCGCAACGCCCGCCACGGTAAGCTCTATACCTGGAAGGGCACCATCAACATCAAAAACGAGAAGTATAAGCTGGACACCCGCCCCATTGACGAGACCTGCACCTGTCCTGCCTGCCAGCACTTCTCCCGGGCCTACCTGCGCCATCTGGTGACGGCGGGGGAGATGCTGGCCATGCGCCTGGCGGTGCTGCACAACCTGCACTTCTACAATGAGCTCATGCAGCGCATCCGGGACAGCCTGGACAACGGCACCTTTGAAGAGTTCCGGGCCACTTACTCCGGCATGCTGGACCGTCCCTGCCAGGAGGGGTAAAAAACCGGGCAAAATTGGGAAAAGGACTTGTCAACCCAGGGCAAATCCGCTATAATGACACATAACGCGTCAAGCGAACCTGCTTGGAAGAGCAAGATTTTGGAGGGAACAATATGAATTACAGTTGGATCTTAATGCTGGTGCTCATGTTCGGCATGCTGTACTTTTTCATGATCCGCCCCGAGAACAAGCGGAAGAAGGAAGCTGAGAACCTGCGCAACTCTCTGGCGGTGGGCGATGAGATCACCACCATCGGCGGCATGACCGGCACCATCTGCGCGGTAAAGGAGAACACCGTTGTCTTCGAGACCGGCGCTGACCGCGTGCGCATCGAGATCACCAAGTGGGCCGTCTCCACCAAGAACGGCCAGAGCACTCAGGCTACCCGCTGAGCACTCACCATAGCATAAAGCTGACCCTCCCCGCATAGTCTTCCACCAAGGAAGAACGCGGGGAGGGTTTTACTATGGCTGGAAAACGGGAAAAGAAGCGGGAGGATCCCATGGCGGTATGGCTGAGCACCATGTGCCGCCTGCTCAAAGGCGGTGCTCTGGCGGCGGCAACGGCGGCACTGGGATTGCTGGTGTGCGCACTGCTGGTGTCCGGCGGCGTGGTAGGGGAGAAGCTGATGGGCCGGGGCGTGCTGGCCATCTGTGTGGTGAGCAGCCTGGCCGGCGGTCTGTTGGCGGTGCGTCGCCTGGAGCGGGGCACACTGCTGGCTGGCCTGGGGGTGGGAGTCATCCTGTTCTTGCTGCTGCTGACGGCGGGATTTCTCCTCTACGAGGAGGCGTCCCTGTCCAACGGCGGGGTGCCTATTCTGGTTGCATGCTGCTGCGGAGGGGCCATTGCCGGAGTGCTGGGAGGACGGCCCAGGAAAAAACGGAAAAGATAGATTGAAATGTGATTCAAGGTATGGTATAATGTCTTCAAACCTATAAGATTTAGGAGGAGATTCCAATGAAACACATTCAGACTCTCAATGGCGCTACTCTGAAGGCCAGCGCTGCCAAGGGCGGCTGCGGCGAGTGCCAGACCTCTTGCCAGTCCGCCTGCAAGACTTCCTGCACTGTGGCCAACCAGAAGTGCGAGAACCAGTAATATAAAAAGCGGCCTGAAAGGGGCAGGCGTTTGGCCTGCCCCTTTTTATGCCCTGAGCCCCGTGAGGAGGGGAGGGGCGGCCATAGAAAGGATTTTGGATCATGGTACATACCTTTACCGCCCTGGGCCAATACCTGGCGGCGGATGTAAACAGCGGCGCGGTCCATGTGCTGGACCGTATGGGCTACGACCTGCTCTCCAAGGTAGAGGGGCCCATGGGGGAGAAGTGTCCCCAGGAGCTGAAGGATCAGCTGTCTCAGTATGATCCCCAGGAGCTGGACGAGCTGTGGGAGGAGCTGCGCGGCCTGCAAGAGCAGGGCCTGCTGTTCTCCAGCGACGACTACATTGATGCGGACAAGGCCATGGCGCTGCCTCGGCAGGCGGTGGTGAAGGCTCTGTGCCTGCACGTGTCCCACGACTGCAACCTGCGGTGTAAGTACTGCTTTGCCTCCACCGGCGACTTCGGCACCGGCCGGAAGATCATGGACTTTGAGACCGCCAAGCGTGCCATTGACTGGGTGGTGGCCAAGTCCGGCAAGCGGCGCAACATCGAGGTGGACTTCTTCGGCGGCGAGCCTCTCATGGCCATGGACACCGTGAAGAAGACCGTAGAGTACGCCCGGTCCCTGGAGAAGGAGCACGACAAGGTGTTCCGCTTCACCATTACCACCAACGGCGTGCTCCTGAACGACGAGAACATCGAGTACATCAACCGGGAGATGTCCAATGTGGTCCTCTCTCTGGACGGCCGTCCCGGCGTCAACGACCACATGCGTCCCACCGTCAACGGAAAGGGAAGCTATGAGGTCATCGTGCCCAAGTTCCAGAAGCTGGTGGCTGGCCGGGGCACCAAGGACTACTACGCCCGTGGCACCTTTACCCGGGAGAACCTGGACTTTGGCGAGGATGTCAAGCACCTGGCCTCTCTGGGCTTCCGCAGCGTGTCGGTGGAACCTGCCAGCGGTCCCCTGGACGATCCCTTCGCCATCAAGGAGGAGGATCTGCCCCAGGTCAAGGCGGAGTATGAGAAGCTGGCTGGAGAGCTCATGGGCCGTAAGGACGTGAACTTCTTCCACTTTAACGTGGATCTCAAGCAGGGCCCCTGTGTTATCAAGCGGCTGCGCGGCTGCGGTGCGGGCTGTGAATATGTTGCCATCACCCCCGACGGAGACATCTACCCCTGTCACCAGTTCGTGGGGAAGGAGGAGTACCGCATGGGCAGCGTGTATGACGGCTCCTTCAACATGGAGATCTCCGGCAAGTTTGCCGACCAGAACATCTACACCCGTCCCGCCTGCCGGGAGTGCTGGGCTCGGTTCTACTGCAGCGGCGGCTGCTCCGCTTCCAACCTGTTGGTCAACGGTGACATAAGCCAGTCCAATGAAGTGGCCTGTGAAATGGAGCGTAAGCGTCTGGAGTGCGCCATCGCCATGAAGGCCATCGCTGCGGGCATGGGTGAAAATGGAAATACAAACGGTAATTATACCGACTGTAATCAGTGCGGCGACTGCCAATAATCGGAAAAACCTTGTAATCACAAGCTTTTCAGCTCGAAAAGCGGAATAAAGCCCCAAAATTTCGGCGGAGGTCTGCGACAATGGCCTCCGCCGAAAAATTTAATTTCCGAAGTAGACATAAAGCAGTTTACATAAAAATGTTGCGAAAACGACATTTTTTGAGAAAATGCGGAAAAACACTTGCGTGAATCCTCTGTGAGGGATATATTAAGAATAAGGAAAGAAATGGCCGCAAACGCGGGACGCGCAGTCTATTTTTTTTGGCCCGCTCATAGGCTGAAACCAGAGAGGTGACAGCCATGAAGCGACGGGACATGATCGTTGATTTTCCCCGGCCCCTGGTTCCCCTGGCCACATTGAGCGCCTGTTTTCTTTTGGGCGGGGCTCTGGGCGCCGTTTTTGGGGGACTGATGAGTGAGACCAGCGCCCAGGAATTGGCCGACTATCTCAGCACCTATTTCACCCTGGCCCGGGAGGGCGGCGTGACAGTGGAGTTCTGGTCGGTAGCCTGGGAGCAGTTTCGTCTGTTAATAGCAGTCATTTTGTTGGGCCTTACTGCTCTGGGCGCAGCAGGTATCCCGTTGCTGTTCGGCGTGCGGGGGTTTCTGCTGGCGTTCTCTGTGGCGGGACTATGCCGGGTATTTGGCGCTGCGGGGCTGGTACCGGCGCTGTTCCTGTTTGGCCTGCCGGCGTTCTTCTGGGCGCCTATCCTGTTCCTGACGGGAGGGCAGTGTCTGAACGGCGCCTGGGTACTGCTGCGGCGGCTGCTGTTGGAGAGCCGGGAACCATTGCCCTTTACCTCCGCTTACTGGGGGAGACTGGGGCTGTGGGCTGCGGCAATGATGGTGTGTGTGATGCTGGAGTATCTGGCCGCGCCGGTGCTTTTAAGCGCAACGGCCAAGCTTGTGTTGTAGTGTGTTGTTTGAGAATTGAACGCGTTTGAGAGGGAGTTGTGCTTGTGTCTGAACTGCTGCACCTGTTTGAGGAGTATTTGACCACGGAGAAAAAGGCGTCGGCCAACACGGTGAGTTCCTATCTGCGGGACATGCACCAGTTTGAGACGGCCATGGCGGAGCAGGACCTGGAGTTGACGGAACTGGCGGTCCAGGATGTGGAGCTCTACGTGGACGGCTTGACCCGGAAGGGAAAGTCCGCCGCCACCGTGACCCGGTCGATTGCCTCCATCAAGTCCTTTTATAACTGCATGATTGCCTTGGGGATCATGGACCGCAATCCGGCCAAGGATGTGGTAGCCGCCAAGGTAGAGCGCAAACTGCCTCAGATCCTCACCGGCAAGGAAGTGGAACTGTTTCTGGAGCAGCCCGACTGTTCCGACCTGAAGGGCTTCCGGGACCGGGCTATGCTGGAGCTGCTCTATGCCACCGGGATCCGGGTCAGCGAGCTCATCGCCCTGGATGTGGACGACCTGAATCTGCCCGCCGGGGTGCTCCACTGCGAAAGCAAGGGGCGGGAGCGGATCATCCCCCTGTACCACACCGCGATCCGGGCGCTCAGCGACTACATAACTCAGGTCCGGCCTCAGCTGGTGGAATCGCCGGAGGAGACCGCCCTGTTTGTTAATATGAGTGGTGAGCGGATGAGCCGTCAGGGCTTCTGGAAGCTCATCAAGCACTACCAGGAGAAGGCGGGCATCCAGAAAGACATCACCCCCCATACCCTGCGCCACTCCTTTGCTGCCCACCTGCTGGAGAACGGCGCGGATCTGCGCTCCATCCAGGAGATGCTGGGCCACGCGGATATCTCCTCCACCCAGATCTACTCCCGGCTGGTCAGCCAAAAGCTCAAGGACGTGTACCACAAGGCACACCCCAGAGCGTAACCGAACACAGACAGCAACCCCCGGCTTTGAAAAAAGCCGGGGGTTTTCTCTTGACAAGTTCATTCTACAAGCGTAGAATACAATTAGATTCTACAAATGTAGAAAGGAGGCGTAACCATGGATACCACGCGCAGATTGCCCGATGGGGAGCTGGCGGTGATGCAGGCCCTGTGGGATCTGGAGCCGCCGGTAACCAGCGGGGAGCTCCAGCAGCGGCTGAAGGAGAGCCACCCTATGGCGCTGACTACCCTGCTTACGGTGCTCACCCGGCTTGCAGACAAGGAGTTTGTGAAGATCGAGAAGGAGGGCCGCAGCAGCCGGTACTTTCCGCTCATCACGCGGGAAAGCTACCTGGCGGGCCAGAGCCGGCGGTTTCTGGACCAGGTGTGCGGGGGCAGCCTGTCTGCCTTCGCGGCGGCTCTGTGTGACAGCGGCTTGACCCGGGAGGAGCTGGACGAGCTGCGGGACCTGCTGGAGAGGGGGACGCTATGAGCGACCGCATGTGGATTGTGCTGATGGCTGTGAGCATTGGCGTAGTTACTGGCCTGGATGTACTTGCCTATGCGCGAAAGGGCGTGCGGCGGGACTGGGTTCGGGACACCCCCAGAAACGGGGGATGGAATCTCCCAATGATCATTGTATTCCTGCTGTGCTTGTCTTTGTTTACGGGACTGGCGGGAGATTGGAGCGCTTCGTTTCGTGTATTTGGTTGGCTGTCAGTGATATTTCTTCAAATCAGCTTATATTTTCTCCTGCTAGCCCTGACTCTGCCTCTGCTGCGCCGGTATTTCCGGGCAGAGACCTGCGCCATACTGTGGATCGTGCCCAATTACCTTTATATGGGAGCATTTAATCAGGCACTCCTTGCGCACCCCCGATGGATCATTCCCTTGCCGATCAAGTTTATCCAGGGAGTGGCCCTGGTTTGGCTGGTGGGTGTGGTTAGTGTACTGGGCTGGAAGATCCTGTCCCATCTGCGTTTCCGCCGGTGGCTGCTCCAAGGGGCAGAGAAGGTCACCGATCCGGAGGTGCTGGCCGCATGGCAAGGAGAATTGCTTCAGGTGGGGGAGAAGGAGTCGGAGTATATTCTGGTGACCTCCCCCCAGGTGACCACGCCTATGACCATCGGCCTGTTTTCCAAAAGCGTGCGGGTGGTACTGCCCCGGCGGCACTATACCCCGGAGGAGCTGAAGCTCATTTTCCGCCACGAACTGGTGCATATTGGACGCAGGGATGCCTGGAGCAAATTCTTTCTGGTGTTCTGCACCGCTCTGTGCTGGTTTAACCCCCTCATGTGGCTGGCCATGAAGAAAAGCTCGGAGGATCTGGAGCTTAGCTGTGACGAGGCGGTGGTGGTATCTCTGAATGAGGGAGAGCGGCGGCAGTACGCCGACCTCATCCTGCGCACGGCGGGGGACGGCCGGGGCTTTACCACCTGTCTGTCTGCCTCGGCCTCTGCCTTGCGTTACCGGCTGAAAAATATTGTCCGCCCGGCCCGAAAGCATGTCGGCGCCCTGTTTGTGGGGGTTGTAGCGTCTCTGCTGTTTCTCACCTGCGGCCAGGTGGGTCTTGCCTACGGTATGGGCACAGGGGAAGCATACATTTATCAGAACGAGGCCGAGAGCATTTCTTTGGCCAAAGTGACGCAAACCAAAGAAGAAGCACGCAAGGTGATCCAATGCCGGGACGAGGAGGCGCTGACAAACTATTTATCTTCCTTGACCCTGTATCAGGCAGTGGGAACCTATGACTGTGACAGCGAGGAGGAGCAGCTTTCCCTGACCTACAATACCTCCCAGGGCACCCTGGGCGTGATTTTGTGGGAGAACTATGTAAGAGTGATGCCGTCCTGGGAAAAGGACCTGAAGGAACAGGATTATTACGTGTCCGGCGGACTGGACTGGGAGAAGCTGGACGGGCTGTTTAACTGGTAGCAAGGCGGGCCTGCCAATCAAAAGGAGGCATATTATGAGTACCACATACTGCTTGGAGAGAGGGATGGGAGAAACATAATGCGTATCGCGTTTGCATTGATCTTCGGCGTGCTCTTTGCCTGGATAGCCTTTTCCCGTCCAGAGGAAGCTGAAGATCCGGAGGGGAAAGGACCGCGGTATCGGCCCTACCTGAACGGGTGGCTGATGCCGGGCTATATGACTACCCTCCTGGTGGGCTCGCTGATAGTGAGCGGATGGCGCGGATGGGATGAGGTGAGCTGGGGCGTTATCACCTGGATCTTGGTGGCCTTTCTCCACATAAGTCTATATTTTATCCTGCTGTTACTGGCCCAGCCCCTCCTGCGCCGGTATCTCCGGGCGGGAAGCTGCGCTCTGCTGTGGCTCACGCCAAACTACCTCTACTTAACCCTGAGCTCAGGTATGATGATTACGCCCCGGTGGGTGATCTCCCTGCCCCAGGGGTTGGTGGAAAAACTGGCCGGGGTATGGCTAGCGGGAGCACTGGTGGTGCTGGGCTGGAAGATTTTCTCCCATCTCCGGTTCCGCCGGTGGCTGCTCCGGGGGGCGGAGGAGGTGTCTGACCCGGCGGTGCTGGCGGTGTGGCAGGCGGAAGTAGACCGGGCGCGGGAGAAAAAGCCCAAGTTTCGCCTGGTGACCTCACCTCAGGCCTCCACGCCCATTACCATCGGCCTGTTTTCCAAAAGCGTGCGGGTGGTGCTGCCCCAACGGCACTACACACCAGAGGAACTGAAGCTCATCTTCCGCCACGAACTGGTGCATATTGGCCGGGAGGATGCCTGGAACAAATTCTTTGTGGCCTTTTGCATCGCCATGTGTTGGTTCAACCCCCTCATGTGGCTGGCCATGGGGCAAAGCTCGGAAGACCTGGAGCTCAGCTGCGACGAGACGGTGCTGAGCAGTCTGGGAGAGGGGGAGCGGCGGCAGTACGCCGACCTCATCCTGCGCACGGCGGGGGACGGCCGGGGCTTTACCACCTGCCTGTCCGCCTCGGCCTCAGCCCTGCGCTACCGGCTCAAAAGCATTGTTAAGCCGGACAAAAAGATCTCTGGTGCTCTGCTGGTGGGAGTGGCCTTCGTCCTGCTGTTTGTCACCTACGGCCAGATCAGCTTGGCCTACGAGGCGGGCACAGGGGAGAGCGCCATCTATCGTGGGATGATTCAGGAGGTTTCCCTGCGGCAGGTCCGGCGGGATGAGAACGGCAGGTTCCGGGAGGAACTGGAGTGCCGGGATGAGGGGGACCTGACCGACTACCTGACCTCTCTGCCTCTGTCGGAAATAGTGGATGGCGGCGACGATTTCTATGGGCAAACGGGGGAGCAGATCGTCCTGCTGTACGATGCCCCGGAGAATATCCTGTCCGTGATACTGTGGGACGACTACATTAAGGTGGTGCCCTTCTGGGAGAACCGTGCGTACTATTACCATGTGTCCGGTGGGCTGGACTGGGGAAAGCTGGACCAGCTGCTGGGAGAGCCCGCTTGAATCGGTGTGCATCCGGAAGTCAAAAGAACACCACCCGCTGGGCGGGTGGTGTTCTGATATATAATAAACATCCGGTCGTCTCGATAAGACGGCCGGATGTGTTTTTATAGTGCGGCGCTGGGCAAGTGCTCCACAAAGCCCTGAATCTGGGCGTGGGAGGTCAGCTGGGACAGCTGATCCAGGATAGCCTGGCGCTGTTGGGGAGTGCAGCTGTCATAGAAGCGGGAAGACTGGGGGTACTGCTGCAGCAGAGCCCCAAAGGTCTCCATCTGATGGTTTGCTTGATCCATGGTATCACCTCGGCCTTAGTATGCCGGGAAAGAGAGAAGCTTATCCCTTATAGCAGCAATTTTGAAAACGGCAGCCGGGATATCGTCCCCATCAGCAGAAACGAGAGAAGGACAGTCAGAGAGATTTGAGCGCAGAGATAGGAAACGGTGGTCCAGCCTGTGTCCAGCAGCCGGGCGATGAACTCCAGCAGTAAAATGTGGACCCAAAAGACGCCGAAGGACAGCCGGGAAAGACGCTCCAGAGGCCCGGCTGCGGCCAGCCTTGCACGGGGATGTTTTTGGAGAAAGGAGCGCACCCACAAAAACAGCGCCGCAGGCTACAAAATAATGGCTAAGCCGATAGACGTTCTGAGAGGAGATGGGAATGGACTGGGCGGTGGAGGTGGCAAGGTCGGTGAAAAGGTCCGTGCAATAGCCTGCCCCACCGGCCAGATAGACCGCCATCCTGGCCGGGCGGGGAACCTCTGTTGTGCCCAGCAGAAAGCCCAGAATGAAGTAACCCAGCAGTCCCTCTGCCATGGGGGTATAGACGACGGCTTGAAAGGGCAGAACGCGGTTGATCAAAGGGAGAATGGAGGTGGGAAAGACGGCTGCGGCCAACAGGATCATCAGGTAAGTCCGGCCGCCGCGCTGGGCAAGGAAGCCCAGCACGGGAGCCACCAGGTAGATTCCCAAAATAGTGTAGATGAACCACATATGGTAGCAGCTTCCGGTGGTGAGCAGGGTGCGGAAATAGTCCTCAAAACCGGAGCGGAAGCTGTCAGGGCGCGTCCGGAGCAGCAGATAGATCCCATTCCATACCGCCAGGGGCAGAAGCAAGCGGGGAAGACGGCGGCGGTAAAAGGACAGGGGCGTATGGATGGCCGGGTCCTGGAGAAGGAGAAGGCCGCTGATCATGAAAAACAGAGGAACGCCCGCCCGGTTGATAGGATTTTGCAGCATGCAGAGGTACCACCCCGGCTGTCCAAGCTGTTTGGTATCTACCAGGACAGGGGCCATGGCGTGGAGAATGACCACCAATAGAATGGCCAGAACGCGCAGAGCATCTAGAAAGACCAGACGAGGAGCGGCGAGAGTGGATGGACTGGAGGTAGGTACCGTGCTCATGGCAAAATCATTAAAGTGCTGGTAAAGATGCCGTCAGCATCGGTTAAATGGTGATACGACAGCGGAAGGTGATCTAAAATGTGGACCGGAGCCGTGAGGACACCATTCTCCATCAAGATCATGCCCCGGGCATATTCGGGATGATTGGACTGGTCCAGCTGTTCCTGAGTTATCTTGGAGAGTGGGTCCTCCGGGGTCCCATTCACCTCGTATTGACTTTGTCCCACGGTGAGATGCAAGGTGACCCCACGGTAAGAGATGGTAGCGCTCTGGGTACTCTCGTCCCACTGGTAGTCGGCACCCAGCTTTTGGCACAGTTCCTCCACCTGGATGCGGAAAAATGGAATATCTTCAATTTTTTCGGCAAGGGTTTCTGCATAGAAAAAGGGGTAGAGATCCTCGGGCACATTGACGGGGAAGGGATCAGAGCCGTCCAGGGGAAACTCCATATCGCCCAGAATGATGGAGGCCACTTGGCCCAGGTCCACCGGGGTGTCGGTCTGATACTGCACTCGGTACAGTGGATCAGCGAGGTCCTTGATGCGACTCGTACGGTTCAGGACATAGCCCAGCCGCGTCCGGGACAAGATCTGCCCGTCCTTCATGCGCAGGAAAATCAGCGGAGGATTATCGGCGTCCCGCTGCGCATCCCAGTAGGTCCCCACATAGGCGATACTAGTGGGTGAGAGCTCCAGGGACTGGACAAATACCGTCGGTCCACCCGGATATTCCGGCTGTACATCACGGTCAATGGACAGTTGGACGGTCTCCATGGCTGTGTCCGTGGGGATCTCAACCGCGTATTCTTTGCCCATAAAGCCTAACCAGAAAAGAACCGGGCCGGTGCCCATCTTGTGGTCGGCATCCATGAGGGAGATCTTCACCTGCCAGGAACGGCTGGTGTCCGATGGGGCGGTGAGTCCCTGGTATTGGATACCGGAAACATGGGTTCCACTGTCCGCAAAGGCTGCCCAGAAGGTGTCCGGACCGGCGGAGCCATTGGCCATCAGAGAATCCACCATCTCCTGTCCCCAAACCTCACGGTGGCTCTCGGCAATGACTTTGTTGCTTTTCAGGTCCTCAACGGCCTGGTTGTTCAGGCCTTCCACGGTGATGACCGCATAGAGAGTTTGGCTGTCGCAGACGGCGCTGTCCACCGTCAGCCGGTACCGGCCTTCTCCAGGAAGCCCTGAGCCACCACGTGGTTGCCCGCGCCGATGAGGGTGAGAGTGCCGCCCACCGAGGCAAAGAAAGCCAGCGCCATATAGATGCGGGAGAGCTTCACGCCGGCCTTACGGCCCATAGCGCCGGAGATGGGGATCAGGCAGCCGGTGGTTCCGGTGTCGTTGAGGAAGGAGGACAGCAGCACAGCAACAAAGGAGGTACCAAGAATTACACCCTTTTCATTTTTACCGATGAGGCCGATGATTTTTTCACCGATAAAGTCGGCCAGACCGGTTTTAAAGATGGCGCCGCCTACTACCAGCAGGCTCATGAAGAAGATAACGGTGGTATTTGCGAAGTCACTGAAGGCGGTGGAGGCATCCAGCACGCCGGTGAGGGCCAGAACGGTGGGGATACATGCGCCGATGACAATGGGGTGAATGGGTTTCCAAATCAGAAGTACGATGACAGCGACAAAAACAATTAACGTAATGATTGCTTGGGTTGACATGGTATTCTCTCCTCTCAATTGCACAAATGTTGTGGGGTGTCGGTCAATTCAAGTAATCCATGGCCGCACGGCAGAAAAGCGCGGCGCCGGTGGTGATCGCCTCCTACAATATAGTTACGGTTTAAGGCGCGGCAGCCAGCCGCGTCTTTTTCCATCTCAAAGCTGAAGCTGTTAGAATGGGAGAGTAAATGGTCTGACAGTAATCACCTTGGGCCAGCACGCCCGCTGAGGAGTCCGTCAGCCGCCTCTCTCGTTCGCAGCATTCGATTTGCGCAGGTTGTTCCACCGTCTTCGGTGCGTTCGTGTCACCCAGGAGATTGAACAAGCAATGAGTAAAAGGCGGAAAGCCATATCCAATCAGAAGGAGGGGTAACATGAACGCAGTTGGAATTGATGTTTCCAAAGGGAAAAGCATGGTGGCTGCTCTGCGGCCAATGGGTGAAGTGGCATTTCTGCCACAGGAATTTCTCCATACCGAAGTCGGTCTGGAGCAGATGGCTTATGCCATCATTGCATTGGGCGAAGATACCCGTGTCATCATGGAAGCCACAGGGCGTTACCATGAGCCGGTAGCTGCGGCACTGCACGAGTACGGGATCTATGTCTGTGTCTTGAATCC